>NZ_BAAAZG010000020.1:0-186999 GCF_039536785.1 Actinomadura miaoliensis | reverse complement strand
GCCGCCGGACGCGGCGGCGCGGGACGAGCGCCCTGCGCGCCGGGGGGACCCGGGCGGGGCGCGTTGGGCCGCGGCGCGTCGGGCGCCGAGGGCCTGCGCGGGGCGACCCTGCGGTCGCCCTGCTTGGACGCGTTCTTGCCGGACGCGTTGTCTGAGAAGGCTTCTGTGAGCCTGCGTACGACCGGCGCCTCGATCGTGGAGGACGCCGAACGGACGAACTCGCCCATTTCACGGAGCTTGGCCATGACGACCTTGCTCTCTACACCGAACTCCTTGGCGAGTTCGTAAACCCGGACCTTCGCCACTGCACTCCCTACTCGGTCCGGGGGTGCGGCCTCCGGACCGTCGTTACCTTGCCGTACTCATCGCGGCGTGCTCATCGAGCGCTCATAGCAATCTCGACCTGCTTCCGACTAGACGTCGCTTACCGTTGCCCATCCTGCTGCCGCGCGTCCCGCGCCGCAAGCCGCGCTCGCAGCGCGGAGGTGTCGAGCGGCCCCGCCAGGCGGAAGGCCCGGGGGAACGCCCGACGCCGCTCTGCGAGCTCGAGACATCCGGGATCGGGGTGCAGATGCGCGCCCCGGCCCGGCATCCGCCCACGAGGATCGGGGACGATCACGCCCTCGACCGCCACGAGGCGCAGCAACTCGGACTTGGCCGTGCGAACCCGGCAGCCCACACACGTACGCAGTGGAGCCGCCCGCTCGCGTGACACGAGTCTACCGCGCCGAGGCGTCGGCGGGACCTGTCGCATGCTCTCCTGATGTGGTCGATCCTGATTCGCCGGTTCCGGCCGCCTTCGGGGCTTGTGTCCCCGGGGCTTCGCCGGTGCCTCCGGCCTGCGCCGCGGCACCGGAACGCTCCGTTCCGGACCGCTCGGGCTGCTCGGCCCCGGACCGTTCGGCCCCGGACCGCTCGGCGCCGCCCTGCTCGGTGTCGGAGCGGATGTCGATCCGCCAGCCGGTGAGCCGGGCCGCCAGCCGGGCGTTCTGCCCCTCCTTGCCGATGGCCAGCGAGAGCTGGTAGTCGGGGACGATCACCCGGGCCACCCGGCCGCCCTCGTCCACCACCTCCACGGCCGACACCCGCGCCGGGGACAGCGCGTTGCCCACGAACTCGGCCGGGTCCTCCGACCAGTCCACGATATCGATCTTCTCGCCGTGCAGCTCGTGCATGACGTTGCGGACGCGGCTGCCGAGCGGGCCGATGCACGCCCCCTTGGCGTTCACCCCGGGCTTGCGCGACCGCACCGCGATCTTGGTGCGGTGGCCGGCCTCCCGGGCGATCGCCGCGATCTCCACGGTGCCGTCGGCGATCTCGGGCACCTCCAGGGCGAACAGCTTGCGCACCAGGTTGGGGTGGGTGCGCGACAGCTGCACCGACGGGCCGCGATGGCCCTTGCGGACCTGCACCACGTAGGCGCGGATCCGCTCGCCGTGGTCGTAGGACTCGCCCGGCACCTGCTCCTGCGGGGGCAGGATCGCCTCGATCTTGCCGAGGTCGACCAGGACGTTGCGGGGGTCCTTGCCCTGCTGGATGATGCCGGAGACGATGTCGCCCTCGCGACCGACGTACTCGCCGAACGTCAGCTCGTCCTCGGCGTCGCGCAACCGCTGCAGAATGACCTGCTTGGCGGTCGTCGCCGCTATACGTCCGAAACCGGTCGGGGTGTCGTCGTATTCCCGGACGGCGTTGCCTTCTTCGTCGGTCTCGGTCGCCCAGACCGTGACGTGCCCGGTCTGCCGGTCGAGCTCCACCCGGGCCTTGGGCGCGGCCCCCTCGGTGCGGTGGTAGGCGATCAGCAGGGCGTCTTCGATGGCCTTGACGGCCACGTCGAGCGAGATGTCCTTCTCGCTCTCCAGACTGCGCAGTGCGGTCATGTCGATGTCCACGAGGCTCCCCCCTCTAGTCCGGCTCGGCCGGCGAACGCGTTTCCTCGGCCTCGTCGGCGGAGCCGCGGGGGGCTTTCCTGCCCGCGGGGGAACGATCCCCCGCACCCGCCGGCCCTTCGGGTTCGGACGCGCCGTCCCCGGCGTCGTCGTCCGCCCGCCGGAACTCCACCTGCACCCGGCCGCGCCCCAGCTCCTGGAAGTCGAAACGGCGCCTGGTCACCCCGCCGGACACGGGCCCGCCCCCAGACCCCTTGCCCCGCCTGCCGGTGCCCTTCGCGGAGGAACGCCCCTTGGCGGGGGACGCCCCTCCCGCGCCGTCCGGCTCCTGGGAGGTGACGACGTCGATGACGACCGCCTCGTCGTCAGCGGACACCACCCGGCCCTCGATCTGGCCGCCCGCGGTCAGCGGCGCCACCACCAGCCGCCCGCTGGCGCGCCGCCAGTGCCGCGGCTCGGTGAGCGGACGGTCGACGCCGGGCGAGGTGACCTCCAGCACATAGGGCGCGGTGCCCATCACGTCGTTCTCGTCCAGCAGGTCGGAGGCGCGCCGGCTCAGCTCGGCCACGTCGTCCAGGCTGACCCCGCCGTCGGCGTCCACCACGATGCGCACCAGCCGGCGCCGCCCGGCGGGCCGCACGTCGACCTCCTCCAGGTCGAATCCCGCGTCCGCCACCGCCGGCCCGAGCACCCGGGTCAGCTGCGCCACGGCCTCCTCACGGCTCGGCCCGCTCATGACCGTCCTCCACGCGCGCACGAGACGCCGGCGCGGCCCCGCTGAGCGTTAGGGCCGGACTCCACGCCCATGGGACCTCCAGTTTGTCGTTCTGAAACCGCGGCGTGTCCGTTGACAACTCAAGACTATCGACAGCCGGGCACCTCAGCGCTCTTTCGGACAGGTCACCGGCGCGCCGGATATGGAATGCTTGAGCTGGCCTGATGAGCGGAAGACTCGTCGCGGCCCGTCCTCGCCACACCATCCCGGGGGTCGTCCCCCACGAGGTCTGGGAGACACGTTTGCCCGAGGCCAGCACGGTGTCCCGGCGGGCGGTGCTGGGGGGCACCGCCGGGATCGCCCTTCCCGCGCTGGGCGGCTGCGGCCGCGAGCCCGCCGCGCCCCCCGCGCTCGATCCCGAGCTGACGATCCTGGTCGGCGCGATCGCGGCCGAGCAGGATCTGATCGCGCTGTACGAGGCGGCGCGCGGCGCCCACGCGGACCTGGCGGCACGGATCGACCCCGCCCTGGCCCACCATCGCGAGCATCTGGCCGTGCTGCGCCGCCACTACGTGCCCGGATCCGGCCGGCTCGCGAGCTCGGCGCCGGCTCCCTCGCCCGTGGTGCAGCGCGTCCCCGGCGACCCGTCCGGCGCGCTGGCCGCGCTGCGCCAGGCCGAGAGCCGAGCCGCGGCCGCCCGGGCGGCCGAGGTGGGCCGCGCGGGCCCGGGGCTGGCCCAGCTTTTGGCCAGCATCGGCGCCTGCGAGGCCGGGCACGCCGCGGCATTGGCGGGGTCCGCGTGAGCCGTTCGGTGGACGCCCTGCAGGAGGCGCTGAAGGCCGAGCACGCCGCCGTGTACGGCTACGGGGTGGTGGGCGCCCGGCTGCGCGGCGCGCTGCGCCGGTCGGCCACGGTCCACTGGGACGCCCACCGGCTGCAGCGCGACCGGCTGATGGCGCGGATCTCCCAGCGCGGCGCCCGTCCGGTGGCGGCCGCGCCCGCCTACCGCCTGCCCGTGCGGGTCACCTCGGCGCGTACCGCCGCCGAGCTGGCCGCCGCGCTGGAGGACGGCGTGGTGACCGCGTACGCGGGGCTGGCCGGTGCGCCGGAGGCCGCGCTGCGCACGCTGGCGGCCCGGGCGATGCAGGAGGCGGTGGCCCGTTCGGTGCGCTGGCGGAACGGCGCCGGCCTGCCGCGGGCGAACGGCGCGGCGTTCCCGGGCCTGCCGCCGTCTGCCCTGGCGCCCAGGCAGCGGCCGGGCGCCGAGCCCGGCTGAACGCCGCGGATTGCCGCGGCGACCTTCGGGAACAGTTTCGCCCCGAGTGATCGTTCACCCGGATTGCAGGAGTACTGGGGAGATCGGGGGAGCTTGACCGGTATGACCGTTATTGATCATCGCGACACCCTCGCCGCGAGCCTGGAGGAGCTGCGCGCCGTGTACCGGGCACGCATCGACCAGCTCGCGGCCGAGCGCGACGAGGCCCGGCGCCAGGCGCACCGCGCCAAGGAGGAGGCCTACGTCGCCCGCGCCAACCTGGCCAGCCTGACCGCCCGCGTCCAGGAGCTGCTGGCCGCCGCCGCGCGCCATCTCCCGGACCTCGCCGTCGAAGGCCCGGACGACGTGCCCGCGCTGGAGGGCCGGGCGGGCGAGGAGAGGCGCAGCCTTCCCGCGGGGCCCAAGGCCCTGCCCGCCCCCAAGGCGGACGCCGCGCGCTCGGACGGCTCGCGATAACACCCGCACGGCGGCCGGGCGCACCGGCCGCCGTGGTCTCCCCCACGCGGCATGGGCGTTCGGATCCCCGTGGTCAGGAGTGCCAGGCGTTGATGTGGGAGTGCAGGTCGGGCAGGCGGTGGATGAGGGCGTCGGGCGGGGTCAGGCCGGGACGGGTGAAGGCGTGGGTGGTCTGGTGCCAGATCTGCACGGCGCGCAGGCCGGCGGACTTGGCGCCGTGGATGTCGTCGTAGGGACGGTCGCCGACGAACACGCAGGCGGACGGGTCGTCGACCCCGACGGCGGCCATGGCGGCGCGAAAGGCCTCGGGGTGCGGCTTGGTCCAGGGGATCTCGCTGGTGTAGACGGCGCCGTCGATCAGGTCGAGGACGCCGTCGCGGGCGAAGATGCGCTCGTGCAGGTCGCGTGACCACATCGTGTTGGACAGCACCCCGACCTTGATGCCGCGCTCGCGCAGGGCGGCCAGGACGGCGGGCACGTCGGGATCGGTGCGGGTGTGCGGCGTCCAGACGTCGACGAGGGTGCCGAGCAGGGCCTCGGTGGCCTCCAGCCCGGCCAGGGCGAACACCTCCGCCAGGGTGGCGCTGCGGTGCTCGTCCTCGCCGCGCCGCCACAGCCGCAGTTCGGCCTCGGCGAGCGCGGCGGCCGCGCGCTCGGCCCGCTCGGGCGGCAGGTGGGCGGCGCAGATCCGCCGCCAGATGTCGGCCGGTTCGACGTTGTGCCAGGGGGTGAGGGTCCCGCCCCAATCGAAGATCACCGCTGCTATCGCCATGGCCGGAGGGTAACCGCCGCCTCCGACGGCACGGTGTGGAGATCAAATATCCGGATTTCGTCTGCCTTCAACGGGAATGCTGTCGGCGTCGAAGCGGTTGCCGCAGTCACGGCGGTGTGGGCCTTAGCGGAGGGGAGCGGGTCATGGGCGACGTCGTCACCGCGCCGGCTCCCGCCGCGCGGGAGAGCGCACCGGTCGCGCCGGAGCCGTCGTCGCGGCGGCGCGGGATCTGGGTGCAGCTGGGCGTGCTGGCCCTGACCGTGGGCGCGCTGGCGGCGTTCCGTGATCGGCTTCCCGACTTCGGCGCCATGTGGGGCGCGGCGCGCCGGGCCGAGCCCGGCTGGCTGGCCGTGGTCGTGCTGGCGGCGGCGGGGTCGATGGGCGCGTTCGCGCGGCTGCAGCGGCGGCTGCTGCGCATCGGCGGGCTGCGGATCTCGCTGCGCCGGGCGTTCGCCGTCACCTACGCGGGCAACGCGCTGTCGACCACGCTGCCCGCGGGGCCCGCGCTGAGCGTCGTCTACACCTTCCGGCAGTTCCGGCGCAGCGGCGCCTCGGCGCGGCTGGCCACGGCGGTGATCCTGCTGGGCGGGGTCATCACCACGACCGCGTACACGGTCATCGGCCTGGCGGCTCTGATCGCCGATCCGCGCGCCCGGACGCCGGTGCTGCTGGCACTGGGCGCGGCCGCGGTCCTGGCCGGCACGGTGGCGGTGGCCGCACTGCGGACGGGCGTGCGCGCCCGGATCGTGGCGTTCGGCCGCCGATCCGTCCGCCGGGTGCTCGGGCATCGCCGGATCGCCCCCTACGTCGAACGGCTGTGGGAGGGGCGCCAGGTGCTGCGCCCGTCCCGGCGCGACTGGGCGGCGCTGGTCGTGCTGGCCATGCTGAACTGGGTGTTCGACATCGTGGCCCTGCACGCGGCGGCCCTGGCGGTGGGCGTGGAACTCGCCCCGCAGGCGGTGGTGCTGGCCTACTTCGCCGCGCAGGCGGCGGGCAGCGTGCTGCCGGTCCTGCCGGGCGGGCTGGGCGCGATCGAGAGCAGCATGGCCGGGGCGCTGGTGGCGTTCGGCGCCGCGCTGATCCCCGCCGGCGCGGCCGTGGGCCTCTACCGGCTGGTGTCGTACTGGGGCGTGGTGGCGGTCGGGTGGCTGGCGTGGGTCGTCCTGCACGAGGGGCCGCGCCTGTCGGAGGGCACCCGGCGGCGGCTGGCCGCGCTCGGCGACGCGCTGCTGCGGGGCTGCTCGTCGGTCGTGCTGCTGCTGCCCTACTCGGTCCCGCCGGGCGTGCGCGGCGCCGAGCCCCGCAACGGCTGAGCCCCCTCCAGCACGCCTCCAGCCCCCTCCTCCTTAGCCTTCGCGCCTTGTTGCGATGGTGCCCTGCTGCTAATCTCCCAAGCGAGCGCTTGGTTAAACACTTGGTCACCTGGCGAGCAGAGCATCATCACCGGAGGCTCGATGACGTCCCTACGGGTCAGCCTTGGCTACGAACTTGAGGTGCGCGGGCGTTCCCGCGAGGTCGAACGGCGCGCGTTCGAGAACGTCATGGACCAGGTGGTGCTGGCCGACGGGCTCGGCTTCGACACCGCCTGGTTCGTCGAGCACCACTTCACCCGGGGGTTCTCCCACTCCTCCGCGCCCGACCTGGTGCTGGCCGGGATCTCCCAGCGCACCGAGCGCATCCGGCTCGGCCTCGGCGTGGTGCTGCTGCCGTTCCAGTCGCCGATCCGCACCGCCGAGCGGGTGGCCACGCTGGACGTGATCAGCGGCGGCCGGGTGGAGTTCGGCACCGGACGCGGCGCCTCCCCCCTGGAGTACCAGGCGTTCCAGCGGCCGTTCGAGCAGTCCCGGCGGATCTGGGAGGAGTCGCTGGAGGCCGTCCTGGAGATCTGGAACGCCGACGGGCAGCCGGTCACCCGGTCCGGCGAGTACTTCGAGATCCCGGGCGTCTCGGTGTACCCGCGGCCGGCGCAGGAGCCGCATCCGCCGGTGTGGGTGGCCTCCACCTCGCTGGACGGCTACCTGGCCGCCGCGCGCAAGGGCTACAACCTGCTCGGCATGACGATGCTCAAGGGCCTGAGCGACGTGGCCGACGACATCGCCAAGTACAAGCAGTGCCTGGCCGAGCACGGTTTCGACCCCGCCACCCGCCGCGTCGCGCTCATGATCCCCTGGTACGTCGCGCCCACCCAGCAGGAGGCCGTGGACACCGCCGCCGACCCCGTCCTGTGGTACCTGCGCCGCCAGGTCAACCTCGTCGCCCCGCCCGACTACACCGACGCCCGGCACGCCACCCACCGGGTGCTCGGCCAGCAGGCCGCGGGCATGCCGCCCGACGAGGCCATGGCGGTGCTGCGCGAGGAGACCATGGTCGTCATCGACGACGTCGAGGGCTCCCGCCGGGCCGTCGAGCGCATCCGGGCGGCCGGCGCCACCGACCTCATCCTCCAGGCCCAGGTCGGCGGCCTGGCCCACGAGCACGTCTGCAACTCGATGAAGCTGTTCATGCGCGAGGTCGTCCCGCAGGAGGCGCAGTGAGCTGGCCCACCCGCAGCACCTTCCCGGCCGGACGGTCCGCCGCCGGGCTGCTGTCGGTCTCACCGGAAGGCGAACTGGTCGTCCCGCTGGGCGCCGGCGACCGCGCCGCCGCGCTGGACCTGGCGGCGCAGACCCTGGCGGCGGCGGGCGTCGGCGCGGACGACCGCGTCGTCGTCGCGCTCAACAACGACGGCGAACCGGCCGGGGCTTTGATCGCCGAGGCCGCCGCGCGGGTCGCGGGGGCCGCCGCGTCCGTCGGGCCGCGCGGGCGGATGCGCCTGCACACCGCGCTGGAGAGCGTCGGCGCAACCGCCCTGGTCGCCACCCCGACCGGCGCCATGGACTTCCTCGCGCGGCTGCACCTGGAGTTCCTGCTCGACCCGCTGGACCTGGAGCTGCGGCACATCCTGCTGGTGGGCGAGATCCCGTCCGCCAACGCCGGCGCGCAGCTCGCCGACGAGTTCGACGCCTCGGTGCGGGAGCTGTACGCCGACCCGTTCTTCGGGGTGCCGCTGGCGCAGCGCGCGCCGTCCGCCCCCACGCTGTCCCCCGTCCGCGACGGCCTGCTGGGGCTGGCGCCGCCGGACAAGGACGTGCTCCTGGACGCCCCCTACGGCGAGGGCGTCGCGGAGCTGGTCGTCACGCCGTCCTGGCACGCCACGCTCGGCGGGACGACGCTGCGCACCGGCCACGCGGTGCGGCTGGCGGGCGGCGAGCAGGGCGTGCCCGCGCCCGCGCACACGGTCGGCGAGCACGTGCTGGTCCGCGGCCGCTGGGTGTCCGTGCCCAAGATCGCGGCCGCGCTGGCGCGGATCGACGGGGTCAGCCGGTGGGACCTGCGGATCAGCCGGGACGGCACGCTCGACGCCGCCGCCCTGCACGTGACGTTCAACCGCGACACCCTCGTCGCCAACCCGATGTGGAAGAAGCGGATCGCGCAGGCCCTGTACGCGCTGACCCCGGTCACCGTGGACGTCGTTGTCGAGGAGGAGGTCGCCGAGGAGCGGCGGCCCGGCACCGTCACCGACCTGCGCGGCCACCACCTCGGCCGGGACCGCGCGCAGCTCTCCTAGCCGGTCCACCCCCCGTTCTCCTCCGCCCCACGGCCGCGACCCGCCGCGGGGCGGAGGGGTCCTCTCTCCGGAGGAGGCGCGATGCAGTTGGAACCGGTACCCGCCTGGGGAACGATCCCGCGGATGCTGCGGGACCAGGCCGCCCGGCACGGGGACGTGGAGGTGGTCCGCGCCGGGGACGTCTCCCTGACGCTGTCGGAGCTGGCCGAACGCGCCCGCGCGGTGGCGCGGGGCCTGATCGCGCTGGGCGTCTCCCCCGGCGACCGGGTGGCGGTGTGGGCGCCCAACACCCCCGACTGGGTGGTCGCCGCGTACGGGATCTGGGACGCCGGGGCGATCATCGCGCCGCTGTCGACGCGGTTCCGGGGCATCGAGGCGGGCGAGATGCTCCGCAAGGTGGGCGCCAGGGTGCTGCTGGTCGCCGAGGGTTTCATGGACGTCTCCCAGCTCGGCATGCTGGCCGGCGTCGCCGGGGAGCCGGCGGACGGCCGTCCCTACCGCGACCTGCCCGACCTCGCCCACGTGGTCGTCCTGCCGCCGGCCGGCGCCCCCGCCCGTCCCGGCGTGGCGGCGTGGCGGGAGTTCCTCGCGGACGGCTCGTCGGTGCCGGTGGAGGCGGCCGAGGAGCGGGCCGCCGCCGTCGGCCCGGACGACCTCGCCGAGATCATGGCCACGTCCGGCACCACCGGCGCGCCCAAGGGCGTCATGCTGCACCACGAGCAGCTGCTGCGCGGCTACTGGGACTGGGCCGAGATCGTCACGCTGCGCGAGGGCGACCGGTACCCGGTCATCGCCCCGTTCTCGCACGGCTTCGGCATCAACGCCGGGCTGCTGGCCTGCGTGCTGCGCCGCGCCACCATGATGCCGATCGCGGTGTTCCGGCCGGACGAGCTGATGGATCTGATCGAGCGCAACCGCGTCAGCGTCCTGGCCGGCGCCCCGCCCATGTTCTTCAAGATCCTGGACGAGCTGCCGGGACGGGACGTCTCGTCGCTGCGGGTGGCGATCTGCGGGGCGGCGGCCGTGCCGCCCGAGCTGATCCGCCGCCTGGTCGACCGGGTCGGCCTGGAACGCATGATCAACGCGTACGGGCTGATGGAGGGCACCGTGGTGTCGATGACCCGGCCCGAGGACCCGGTCGAGGTGATCGCGGGCTCCACCGGACGCCCCGTGCCCGGGGTGAGCGTGCGGATCGTCGACGACGACGGCAAGGACCTGCCGCCCGGCGAGCGCGGCGAGATCCTGGTCGGCGGATACGGCGTGATGCGCGGCTACTGGGACGATCCGGCCCGCACGGCCGAGGCGGTCGACGCCGACGGCTGGCTGCACACCGGCGACATCGGCACGCTGGACGAGGCGGGCAACGTGGCGATCGTCGACCGCAAGAAGGAGATGTTCATCGTCTCCGGCTTCAACGCCTACCCCGCCGAGATCGAGGGCCTGCTGCTGCGCTGCCCGCTCGTCGCGCAGGCCGCGGTGATCGGGGTGCCGGACGAGCGGCAGGGCGAGGTCGGCTGGGCCTACGTGGTGCCGCCGCCGGGGACGTCCCCGGACCCCGCGGAGATCATCGCCTGGGCCCGCGCCAACATGTCCAACTACAAGGTGCCGCGCCGGGTGGTGCTGCTGGACGCGCTGCCGGTCAACCCCAACGGCAAGATCGACAAGCCGGCGCTGCACGCCCGTGCCGCCGGAAAGGAGCCCTGACCGGCCGCGGAACGGCCGCGGAACGGTTGCGGAACAGTTGCGGAACGGTGTCCGAACGGAGGCCGGACGACGGGGACACCGGCCCCGGGAAGAGCAATTCGCGGCACCGCACGGCCACCGAATCGCGCAATCACCACCCCCTTTACCAGGCCATTCATTGCGCCGCGCAATGGCGGCGTGGCCGGGGGCGATATTCGCTCTGGACTTCCCCCGCCGGCGACTGCGACAATCGCCTTCCGTCGCGGTGCATCTGAACTGGGGGAACGCGGGAAAATGCGGGCGGGGCGCGTGGTGGCCGACGCCGGAGCCGTGCTCCGGCAGTGGCGGCAGCCCAGGGAATTCCGGATCCGGGCGAGCGCGTGGCCCGCGGACGCACTGGCCGTCCTCGCCGATCTGTCCGCGTCCCGCGACGCCGGCGCCGTACCGCCCGCCGGCCCCGGGCAAAACCGGCCGGAAAACCCGCTGGCGGCCGGGAAAGCCGACGCCGAACCCGCCGCCGAAGCCGCCATCGAAGCCGACACGGAACCCGACACCGGACAGCAGACCGCTACCGCCGCACAAAATCCGGATTCGGACCACGAAACGGTGTCCGAAACGGTGTCCGAAACGGCGCCCGGCCTGCCGGGACGCGCGGTGGCCGACGTGGCGACCAGCATCTGGCGGCTGCGCGGCAAGCTCGCCGAGTCGCCGGTGGAGCCGCCGCGGGCCGTCGTCCGGCATCTGGAGTCGGCGTGGGACGCCCTCGCCGAGGCCGGCGTGCAGGTCCAGGACCATCTGAACGCCCCGTTCGACTCCGGGCTGGCGCTGACCGTGGTGGCCTTCCAGCCGACCCCGGGCCTGTCCCGCGAGCAGGTGGTGGAGACCGTCCGGCCCAGCGTCTACCTGCACGACCGCGTCGTCCAGCGGGGCGAGGTGATCGTCGGCACCCCCGTCCCCTCCGACCAGCCGACCCCCGGACCGTAAGGAACCGCACCGCCGATGACCAGGACCACCATCGACTTCGGCATCGACCTCGGCACCACCAACAGCGCCATCGCCCGGCTGAACGGCGTCGACGCCGAGATCGTCAAGAACAACGACAACGCCGATACCACCCCCTCCGCGGTGATGATCGACCGCCGCGACCGGCTGTACGTCGGCGACATCGCCCGCAAGCGCAGCGAGCAGGACGTCGCCAACACCTGCGTCGAGTTCAAGCTGCGGATGGGCACCACCGGCCAGGACAAGCTGTTCGAGGCCAGCGGGCGGACGCTGTCGCCGGAGGAGATGTCGGCCGAGGTCCTCAAGTCGCTCAAGCGGGACGTGGCGCAGCGCACCGGCGAGGACATCTCCGCCGCCGTCATCACCGTGCCGGCGGCGTTCGACCTGAGCGCCTGCGACGCCACCCGCCGCGCGGCCGCGCTGGCCGGGCTCTCGCACGCCCCGCTGCTGCAGGAGCCCACCGCCGCCGCGCTGGCCTACGGGTTCCAGTCCGCCGCCGACAACGTGTTCTGGCTGGTGTACGACCTGGGCGGCGGCACCTTCGACGCGGCCGTGATCAACGTGCGGGACGGCGAGTTCACCGTCGTCAACCACCGGGGCGACAACTTCCTGGGCGGCAAGCTCATCGACTGGGCGATCGTCGAGGAGCTGCTGATCCCGGCGGTGGCGCGCGAGCACGGGCTGACCGACCTCGGCCGCGGCGAGCCGCGCTGGCTGGGCGCGGTCAACAAGCTCAAGCTGGCCGCCGAGGCCGCCAAGATCCGGCTGTCCCAGGCCGACTCGGTGAACATCTTCGACGAGCTCAAGGACGCCGACGGCCGCGCCTACGAGATCGACGTCGACCTGACGCGCGCCGACGTCGAGCGGCTGGCCGAGCCGTTCATCGTCCGGTCGGTCAACCTGTGCCGCAAGGCGCTGGCCGAGAGCGGGCTGGGCCCCGGCGACATCGAGAAGGTGCTGCTGGTGGGCGGGCCGACGCTGTCGCCGTACCTGCGCGAGCGCCTCGCCGACCCCGCCGAGGGCCTGGGCATCGCCCTGGACCACAGCCAGGACCCGATCACGGCGGTGGCGCGCGGCGCGGCGATCTTCGCGGGCACGCAGCGGCTGGAGGACACCGTCCCGGCCGCGCCGCCGCCCGCCGGCCACTACGCCGTCGAGCTGGAGTACCGCCCGGTCGGCCCCGACACCGAGCCGTTCGTCGGCGGCAGGGTGACCGGCGGCCCCACCGCCGGGCTGTCGATCGAGTTCGTCAACCCCGACGCCAAGCCGGTGTGGCGCAGCGGCAGGATCGAGCTGTCGCCGGACGGCGCGTTCGTCACGACGCTGTGGGCCGAGCGGGGCCGCGCCAACACCTTCCGCATCGAGCTCACCGACGCGACCGGCGCCGCCCGCGAGGCGACGCCCGACGAGCTCACCTACACGGTCGGGGTCGTCGACACCCAGCCGCCGCTCACCCACTCCATCGGCGTGGGCCTGGACGGCAACGAGGTGGAGTGGCTGATCAAGCGCGGCACGCCGCTTCCGGCGCGGCGCCGGATCCTGCTGCGCACCACGGTCGGGATCAGCCGCGGCCAGGGCGAGGGCATGATCCGCATCCCGGTGCTGGAGGGCGAGTACGACCGCGCCGACCGCAACCGCCGCATCGGCCGCCTGGAGGTCTCGCCCGGCCAGGTGCGGCGGGACGTGCCCGAGGGCAGCGAGGTCGACCTGACCATCGTGATCGACGAGTCGCGGCTGGTGGTCGCGCGCGCCTACGTCCCGATCCTGGACGAGGAGTTCGAGCACGCCATCAACCTGCGCACCGAGACCGTCCCCGAGCACGCCGAGCTGGCCCGCGACGCCGAGGCCGAGAAGCGCCGGCTGGCGGCGGCGCGGCGGCTGGCGACCGAGCTGGACGACCCGCCCGCGCTGCGGGTGCTGGCGCGCATCGACGCCGAGAAGATCGTCCAGGACGTGGAGGCGATGGTCGAGGCCGCCCGGGTCGACACCGACGCGGCCGTCACCTGCGGCAAGCGGCTGCTGGACCTCAAGGCCGCCATCGACGAGGTCGAGGACGCGCTGGAGTGGCCGATGCTGGTGCAGGAGGCGCGCGAGGTCGTCCCGGCCGCGCGCGAGATCGTCACCCAGCGCGGGCGCCCGCAGCACCAGCAGCTGCTCACGGCCGCCGAGAACGCGATCCAGGAGGCGATCACGGCGCACGACGCGGTGCTGCTGCGCCAGCGCGTGAACGAGCTGCGCACGCTGGTGATCCAGGTGCTGGACGAGTCCGGCGACCTGCAGTACCTGGCGTTCGACGAGCTGCAGGTGCTGCAGCCGGAGATGCGCGACCCGAACGAGGCCGCCCAGCTGGTCGCCACGGGCCGGCGGGCCGCCGAGACCGGCGACGTCGCCACGCTGCGCCACGTCAACGACCAGCTGCGCGGCATGCTGCCGTCGCCGCCGCCCCCGCCCGACCCGTTCAGCACCGTCCGGCGGGGCCGATGACCGGCACCGCCGCACCCGCCGTGCGGGAGCCGGCGGACGAGCCGCCGGACGGGCCGGGCGCGCTGCTGCGCGCCGCCCGCGAGGTGACGCTCGCCCAGGCCCGGACGCTGGCGCGGCACGGACGCTACGCCGAGGCCGAGGAGCTGCTGCGCGCGACCGACCCGGACGCCGCGACGCTCGACCTGCTGGCCCGCGTCCACGCCCAGCAGGGGAACCTGGACGAGGCCGACCGGTGCTGGGCCGAGGCCGAGCGTCTCGCCCCCGGCACCGCGGAGTTCACCGCGGCGCGGGCGCGCATCGCCGCCATCCGCGGCGGCGGCGCGCGCGGCCCGGTCGCGGCCGGCACGCTGGCGCGCCGCGCGGGCGTGCCGCTGGTGGNGCTGGTCATGCTCGCGCTGCTGGTCGACATCCGGTTCGGCACCGGCGATCCGGAGCCCGCCGCCGCGCCCGTCACCGTCCCGGCGTCCCCGTCGCCGTCCTCGTCGCCGTCCTCCGCCGCCGCCGCGAGCGCGGCGCTGGACGGTCTCGACCTGCGGGTGCCGGGCGTGCGCGCGCGGCGGTCGCCCGGGGAGATCTCGGTGACGTTCCGACGCGGGCTGTTCCGGCGCGACGCGGTGCTGTCGGCCGACGGCCGGGCCGTGCTCGCCGCGCTCGGCGCGCGGCTGCGTCCGGCCGCGGGCCGCCTGGAGGTCGCCGTCATCGGCCACACCGATCCCTCGCCGCTGCGCGCGGGCGGCGACTACGCCGGGAACATGGAACTCGGCATGGCCCGCGCCACGGTCGCCCGCGAGGTGCTGCGCGAGGCGTCCGGCGTGCCCACGGCCCGCATCTCGGTGGCGAGCCTGGGCGGCGCGCTGCCGCCGTACCGCGGCGCCGGCGCGGACGCTGCGGCGCGCAACCGGACGGTGACCGTGCGGATCTCCGCGACCGGCGGGGGGTGAGCGTGTTCTTCGACGAGGTGGGGCCGGAGCTGTACCGCGAGAACGCCTTCCGGATCACGGGGCTGGCGGTGGACGCCACGGCCCGCGACATCCGGCGGCGTTCGGAGGAGCTGCGGCTCAAGGAGCGGCTCGGGGTGTCGCAGGGGGCGGGCGCGACGGTCCTGCCGCTGTCGCCGCCTCCGGACGCGACCGTCACCGACCAGGCCATGCAGCGGCTGCGCGATCCGGCGCGCCGTCTGGAGGACGAGTTCTTCTGGTTCTGGCCGTCCCGCGACGGCGGCCCCGACGAGGCGATCGCCGCGCTGAGACGCGGCGACGCCGACACCGCCGAACGCCTGTGGCAGGAGTCCTCGGCCGACCCGGCGACCGCCGCGCACAACCTGGCGGTGCTGGCCCACCTCCGCGCCCTGGACCGGACGGCCGAGCACGAGCACGGGGACGGGCTCGACCCGGCCGGCCGCGCGCTGTGGGCCAAGGCGTTCACGTACTGGACGAGGGTCGTCGCCGATCCCGCGGTCTGGACCCTGGTGGACACCCGCGTCGGCCAGATCGCCGATCCGCGGCTGACCCCGGAGACCGCGACGCGGATGCGGTCGCGGCTGCCCGCCGCGCTGCTGTCGATCAACGCCCGGCTGGCCGTGCGCGCCGCCCGCGACGGCCGGCACGACGACGCGGCCGCGCACGTGGCGCTGATGCGGCGGTCCGGGTTCGCCACGGCGACGGTCATGGACGTCCTGGCCCGCGCGGTGGAGCCCGACACGGCCCGGCTGCGCTCGCTGGGCGAGAACGCCGAGCGCACCATCGACGCCGACCCGGCCCGCGGCGCCGAGGTGACGGCGCGGTTCCTGGAGCAGGCCACGTCCCTGCTGGGCACGCTGCGCGCGCTGCTGGACGACGACGACCCGGCCATCCAGGGCGCGGGCGACGAGATCGCCTCCCGCGTGCTGCGCTGCCTGGTGCCCTACGCCCGTGCCACCGATGACTGGCCGACCACCACCGGGCTGCTCGAACGGGTGCAGCCGCTGGCGACCACCGGGTCGGTCCGCACGCGCATCGAGGAGAACCTGGCCGCCGCCCGCAGCAACCTGCTGTTCGCGACGTGCTGGTTCTGCAAGACCAACCCCACCGACGAGGCCAGTACCCACGAGCAGAAGATGTGGGGGGACCTGCAGACCGAGTACGTCGGCCCCTACATCCGGTACAACTGGCAGCGGATCGCGATCGGGGTGCCGCGCTGCGCCCGGTGCGCGGCCCGGCACCGGCGGACGATCCGGACGGGCCGGTGGGCGACGCTGCTCCTGCTGGCGGCGGCGGTGCTCACCCTGGTGGTGCTGGACAACAGCCTGGTGCTCGCGATGGTCCTGTTCGGCGTCTGCATGGTGACCTGGTTCGGCAGCCTCCCCGTGTACGGCCTGCCGCGCGGCGCGTTCCAGCAGGTGATGGCGTTCGACCCGGTCCGCGAGCGGATGTCGGCGGGCTGGAAGCTGGGCGAACGGCAGGGCGGGAGCCAGACCTGACCGTGCGTCAGCGGTGGGGGCGCCACTGCACGAGGGTGGTGTCGTCGTCGACGTCGGCGAACACGGCCTCGACGGGCAGGCCGGGCCGCAGGACGTCCGGTTCGGCGTCCACGAGGTTGCCGTACACGAGCAGGTCGTCGCCGTGGCCGAGACCGTCGTCGAGGCGGACGAGCAGCACCGTGAACGGCACCTCGTCGGCCATGGACGGCATGAACACCTGGTGGTTGACGATCCAGCTGTAGACGCGGCCGGTGCCGGACGCGGGCGTCCACTCGTACTCCAGCGAGCGGCACCTGTTGCAGACGGCGCGGGCCGGGAAGCGCGGCGTGCCGCAGCCCGCGCAGCGCTGCACGAGCAGCTCGTGCCGCCGGACGGCCTCCCACCAGGGCGCCGAGTCGCGGTCGGCCTGGGGACGGGGACGCTGCCGAAGGCTCACGTGTCGCTCCTGAGGATCAGCGCCGAGGTGCCCGCGAGCACGTATCCCGGCTGGGCGGTGGACAGGGCGACCTCGGCGCCGGGCACCTGGCGGTCGCCGGCGGCTCCGCGCAGCTGGGCGACGGCCTCGGCGATGTGGTTGATGCCGTGCACGTATCCCTCGGACAGGAACCCGCCGTGGGTGTTGACGGGCAGCTCGCCGTCGAGGGCGATCGCCCCGGACGCCGCGTACGGGCCGCCCTCTCCCTTGGCGCAGAAGCCGTAGTCCTCCAGCTGCACCAGCACCGAGTAGGTGAAGCAGTCGTACAGCTCGGCCACGTCGATGTCTCCCGGGCCCACGCCCGCCATGGCGTACAGGCGGGGCGCGAGGCGGGCGGCCTCGGTGACGGTGAAGTCGGTGCCGGTCCCGGAGAAGAGGCTGTCGCCGCCGCCCCAGGCCGCGCCGGACACCAGCACGGGCGGCCGCCGCAGGTCGCGGGCGCGTTCGCGGGAGGTGACGACGACGGCGCAGGCCCCGTCGGTCTCCAGGCAGCAGTCCAGCAGGCGCAGCGGTTCGGCGATCCAGCGCGACGCCAGGTAGTCGTCCAGGGTGATGGGGTCGCGTTTGAGCGCGCGGGCGTTCTTCACCGCGTTGGCGCGCTGGGTCACGGCGATGTGGCCGAGGTGCTCGTGCGTGGTGCCGTAGGCGTTCATGTGCGCGCGGGTGAACATGGCGAACTGCTGCGGCGGCGCGAAGTACCCGTACGGCGCCTGGTACTGCGCGTCGAAGACGGGTGCGGCGCCCCGTCCGGTGCCGCCCATGCGGAACTCCGAACGCGCGTTGATGGCCCGGTAGCACACCACCGTGTCGGCGACGCCCGCGGCGACCGCCATGGCGGCCTGGCCGACCACCGAGTGCGAGACGCTGCCGCCGCCGAACTGGTCGAGGTACCAGGAGACCTCGGGGACGCCGAGCGCGGGCGCCACCACCCAGGGCGGGGTGGAGTCGCCGACGCGGTGGGTGGCCAGCGCGTCCACGTCGTCGACGGACAGGCCCGCGTCGTCCAGCGCGGCCATGATGGCCCGCACGGCCAGGGTGAGCGTCGACACACCCGAGTTCTTGCTGAACGGGGTGTAGCCGACCCCGGCGATCGCCGCCCGGTCACGGAAGCCCGCCACGCACACCCTCCTTACCAAGCAATCGCTTGTTTACCAGGACCCTACTCCGCCGAAGGTCCTAGGTCCAGGATGGGACTTTCGTCGCGTCCCGCCGGTTACGGGAATCGATCGGGCGCCGGGTGCATTGTGATGCCACGCGGGGGCGGGCGGTCCCGTACGGCCTGACGCCGGAGCCGACCCGGCTTGACACCGCGAACGGGGCCGCCCTATCGTCCAAGCAAGCGCTTGGCTAAGAGAAGGGATCGGGCAGATGGCCGACGCCGCGACAGCGGCCGTGCCGGACGGGGCGGCCACCGGGCCGCCGACCGGCCGGGCCGCGCGCCGCCCGGCCGAGCGACCCGCCGGCCAGGGAGTGGATCGTCGTATGCACGGATCGCCCAACGGCTCGTCGGCGTCCCCGGCCAACGGGGCGGTGACCGACATCGACTCCGCGCGGTTCCGGTCGGTGCTGGGCCGGTTCGCGACCGGGGTGGTCGCCATCACCGGCATCGAGGCCGGCGGCCGTCCCACCGGCCTGGCCGCCAACTCGTTCACCTCCGTGTCGCTGGACCCGCCGCTGGTGGCCTTCTGCGTGGCGCACACCAGCACGACCTGGCCGCGGCTGCGCAGCGCACCCCGCCTGTGCGTCAACATCCTGGGCGAGCGGCAGCTGGACGTGTGCAAGCAGCTGGCCGTCAAGGGCGGCGACAAGTTCGCCGGCATCGGCTGGAGCGCCTCGCCCAGCGGCGGGCCGGTCATCGACGGGGCGCTGGCCTGGATCGAGTGCTCGGTCGAGGACGAGCACGTCGCGGGGGACCACATGATCGTGGTGGCGCGGGTACACCACCTGGACAAGCTGCACGACGGCGAGCCCCTGCTGTTCTACAAGGGCGGCTACGGCCGCTTCGACGGCTGAGCCGCGCGCCCGCGCCCGCCGGCCCTCACGGAACCGGCGCGTCCTCCGGCGTGGTGCGCAGGCGCGCCAGCACCTGGACGGGGTCGGACAGCACGTCGGCGAACGCGAACTCCGCCGCCCCCACCAGCGTGGTGTCGTCCCCCAGCGCGGCCGTGCGCAGCTTCACCCGCTCGCGCGGCGCGGCCAGCGCGCCCGTCGCCAGCACGCTGCGGATCTGCGCGGCCGCGCCGAGGTAGACGTCGCGCAGCGTGCCCCCGAAGATGACCATCCCGGGGTTGAAGATGTTGACCAGGTCGGCGACGCCGCGGCCGAGCCAGGTGCCGACCCGGTGCAGGGCGTCGCGGGCCACGACGTCGCCGCGCGCCGCCGCGTCCACCACCGCGCGCACCGCCTCGCGCCCCGGCACGTCCGGCGACTCGCGCCGCCCGGCCAGGTCGAGCAGGGTGCGCTCGCCGACCTCGGCCTCCAGGCAGCCGCGCGACCCGCAGGCGCAGCGGCGGCCACCCGGGTTGACGACCATGTGGCCGATCTCGCCGCCGTAGCCGTCCTCGCCGCCCAGCAGCCGCCCGCCGGTGATGATGCCGCCGCCGACGCCCACGTCGCCGTGCAGGTAGATCAGGTCGCTGACGCCCACGCCCGCGCCGCGCTCGTGCTCGGCCAGCGCGCCCAGGTTGGCGTCGTTGCACACCGCGACCGGCACGCCGAGGCCGAGCCGCCGCGACAGCACCTCGCCGACGGCCACCTCGCGCACGTCCAGGTTCGGGCCGAACATGACGCGGTCGTCGGAGCGGCGCACGATGCCGGGGAACGCCAGCGCCGCGCCCACGCAGGTCGCCTCGTCCCCGGCCTTGCGCATCAGCGAGCGCGCCGCCGCCGCCAGCGCGCCCACCATCTCGTGCGGATCGGCCGCCGCCCCCGGGGCGGCGGCCGCGGCCGCGGCGGGGCGGGCGGCCTCACGGCGGTCGAGGATGACGCCCCCGAGCCCGACCCGCGCCACGGTGAGCCGGTCGACGCCCACGTCGAACGCCAGCACGTACACCCGCGTCGACTCCGGCCGCACCACCAGCGACGGCCGTCCCGCGCGGCGGCCGGGACGGCGCGGCAGCTCCTCGCGCACCAGCCCGGCCGCGGTCAGGTCGGACGTCAGCGCCATGATGGTGCTGCGGTTGAGCCCGAGGGTCTCGGCGAGGGTGGCCCGCGACGCCGGGCCCCGGACGTGCACGAAGCGCAGCAGCGCGCCCAGGTTGTGCCGCCGGATCTCCTCCTGGGACGGGCCTGCCTTCATCATGCGGGCGGCTCCGCCGCCTGCGGGGTGACGTCCGCGCCGAGCGGGCCGCCCGCCGGTCCGCCCGGACGCTCGTCCGGCGGCTCCAGGGTCGCGCTCCGCCCGGCGGTGATCAGCTCGACGACCTGGGTGTGGGTGACGTCGGCGGTGCGCACCTGGGCGACCATGCGGCCCAGGTACAGCGCGGCGATCCGGTCGGACACCGCGAACACGTCGTTCATGTTGTGCGAGATCAGCACCACGGCCAGGCCGCGGTCGGCCAGGCGCCGCACCAGCTCCAGCACCTGCCGGGTCTGCGCCACCCCCAGCGCCGACGACGGCTCGTCCAGGATGACGACCTTGGAGTCGCCGAGCACCGCGCGGGCGATCGCGACGGTCTGCCGCTGCCCGCCCGACAGCGCCCACACCGGCTGGCGCACCGAACCGGTCATCCGCACCGACAGCCCGGCCAGGATGTCGGCGGCGACCTCCTCCATCTCGGCCTCGTCCAGCACCATGCCGCGGCGGCGCTCGCGGCCGAGGAACAGATTCTGCACGATGTCGAGGTTCTCGCACAGGGCCAGGTCCTGGTGGACGACCTCGATGCCGAGCGAGGCCGCCTCGCGGGGGTTGTCGACCCGGACCGGCCGGCCCTCGAACAGGTACTCGCCGCGGTCCCGCCGCACGATCCCGGCCATGCACTTGACCAGCGTGGTCTTGCCCGCGCCGTTGTCGCCGACCAGCGCGGTGACCTCCCCGGGGTAGGCGACGAAGTCGACGTCGTGCAGCACCGTGACGGGTCCGAAGCTCTTGTGGACGCCGCGCAGGTCCAGGACGGGCGTGACTGCTGACATGCCGAGGGGCTCCCACCGTGCCGCCCCGCCGAGGGCTGCGGAGCGGTCCTGACCGGTGAGCCTAGCAGTTCCCCAGCTGGCGGCACCGGCGTCCGGCGCCGCGCGGCCGGCGGGCTGAGCGGGACCGGCCCACGCGGCCCCGCCCGCCGGGGACCCGGTACGGGCCGGGTCCCCGGCTCGGTCGCCGCCCCTGCCGCGCGGGAACCATCCGGACAGGGCGGGCAGGTTCACCGCCCCGTCGCCGCCCGCCGCCGCCGGGCCAGCGCGTCGATGCTGGCGGCCAGCAGCAGCACCGACCCGGTGATGAGGTAGTTGGCGTACGCCTTGGCGCCCAGCAGGCCGAGGCCGTTGGCGATGGTGGCCACGACCAGGCCGCCCAGCACCGCGTCGCGGGCCTTGCCCCGCCCGCCGAACAGGCTCGTCCCGCCGATCACCGCGGCGCCCACGCCGAGCAGCAGCGTGTTGCCCGCGCCCGCGTCGGGGGTGACCGAGTTCAGCCGGGACGCGGCCACGATCCCGCTGAGCGCCGCCAGGCCCGAGCAGATCATGAACACGGACATGCGGATGCGGGTCACGTTGATCCCGGCGCGGCGGGCGGCCTCGGCGTTGCCGCCGACGGCGTAGATGTGCCGCCCGTAGGCGGTGCGGGCGAGCACGAACGTGCACACGATCAGCAGCACGCCCACCAGCGGCACGCCCCACGGGATGCCCGCCAGCGTGATCAGCGGGCTGGGCGCCCGGTCCAGGCTGAGCAGGTAGGTGCCGAACAGCAGCGCCGCCGCGACCACCGCGGACTGGGCGACCACCAGTTCCAGCGGACGGCCCGCCAGCTCGCGCGCCCGCTGCTGCTGCCAGCGCCGCAGCTGGATCGCGGCGTAGCCGACGGCGCAGACCAGCGCCAGCACCCAGCCCAGCCAGACCGGCATGTTCTTGTTGGCCAGCGCGACGATCACGTCGTCGCGCACCGGCACCGTGCCGCCCTCGCCGATCAGCCGCAGCGTGATGCCCTGCAGGCCGAGGAACAGCGCGAGCGTCACCACGAACGACGGTATCCGGATCACCGCCACCAGCCAGCCGATGGCGGTGCCGATCACGATGCCGGCGGCCACCGCCGCCAGCACCGCCACGTACCACGGCTGCCCGGCGTCGACGATGAGCTTGGCCATCACCGCGGAGCACACGCCGCTGGCGACCCCGGCCGACAGGTCGATCTCGCCGAGCAGCAGCACGAACACCAGGCCCATCGCCAGGATCGTCACCGGCAGCGCCTGGACGAACAGGTTGGCGATGTTGCGCTCGCTCAGGAAGGTCTCGGGGCGCAGCGCGGTGAACAGCACCACCAGCCCGACCAGTCCGAGGATCGCCGGGAGTGCGCCGAGGTCGCCCGAGCGCACCCGGCCCCAGTAGTCGAGCGCGGCCGACCGCACGTCGTGCGTCCTGCGGTCGACGGCGAAGTCGGAGTCCGCCAGCGTCGCCGCGGCGGCGCCCTTTGACATTTCGGTGGACATCGCGGTTTTCCTTAGATGGTCTCGGCCGCGGTCGCCGGGGCGAGCCCCAGGTCGCCGGACCGGCCCGCGGTGATCAGTTCGACGACCTGGGCGTGGGTGACGTCGGCGCGCCGCACCTCGGCGGCCACCCGGCCCAGGTAGAGGGCGGTGATCCGGTCCGCCACCTCGAACACGTCGTTCATGTTGTGCGAGATCAGCACGACGGCGTGGCCGGTGTCGGCCAGCCGGCGCACCAGATCGAGCACCTGCCGGGTCTGCGCCACGCCGAGCGCCGCGGTGGGCTCGTCCAGGATGACCACCTTCGACTCCCACAGCGCGGCCTTGGCGATCGCGACGGTCTGCCGCTGCCCGCCGGACAGGCTGGCCACCTGCTGCCGGACGGACTTGACGGTGCGGACCGACAGCCGGGCCAGCGTCTCACGCGCCGCCTCCTCCATCGAGTCCTCGTCGAGCACGATGCCCCGGCGCCGTTCCCGGCCGAGGAACATGTTCTGCACGATGTCCAGATTGTCGGCGAGGGCCAGGTCCTGGTAGACGACCTCGATGCCGAGCGCCGCGGCGTCGCGGGGGCCGCCGATCTGCACCGGCCGGCCCTCGAACTCGATCCGCCCCGAGTCGATCGGGTGGATACCGGCGATGCTCTTGATCAGGGTGGACTTGCCCGCGCCGTTGTCGCCGACCAGGGCCATCACCTCGCCGCGGTGCACGGCGAAGTCCACGTCGTGCAGGACGTGGACGGGACCGAAGCTCTTGTTGACCCCGGTCAGGCGGAGTACGGGTTCACCGTTGTCTGCCACGTGTTTCCCTTCGGGAGCGGGTGGCCCGCGGCGGGCCCCGGGCGCGCGCGGCGCAGCACGGCGCGGGAGGAGCGCGCGCCCCCAGCGGAGGGGCCCGCCACGGGGGTCACTGGATGCCGGCGTCCTTGCACTTGGCGGCGTACTCGCCCTTGCAGAGGTCTTCCTTCTTGACGAACCCGTCGTCCACGACCTGCTTGACGTTCTCCTTGTACACCGCGATCGGGTTGAGCAGCACCGAGGGCACGTCGCGCTTGCCCTGCGGGTCGTTCACCGTGCCGGTGGTCTCGGCCTTCTCACCCTTCAGCAGCGCGACCGCCAGCTTGGCCGCCGCGTCGGCCTCCTGCTTGACCGGCTTGTAGACCGTCATGCACTGGTTGCCGTCCAGGATGTTCTGCAGCCCCTCCAGGGTGGCGTCCTGGCCGGTCACCGGCACCTTGCCCGCCTCGGAGTTCTTCTTCAGGATCGAGATGGCCGCGTTGCCGACCCCGTCGTTGGCGGCCAGCACGCCGTCGATCTTGCCGTTCTGCTGCGTCCACATCTGCTCGAAGATCGTGGCGGCCTGCTGGTTGTCCCAGTTCGGCACCGCCTGCTCGGCGACCTTCTTGTAGGTGGAGACCTTGTCGAGCACGCTGTGCGCGCCCTGGGCGAAGAGCGTGGCGTTGTTGTCGGTGGCCGCGCCGTTGAGGTAGACGATGTTGGCGTTCTTGTCGCCGAGGCACTTCTGCAGGCCCTTGCCGAGCTCCTCGCCGACCTTGACGTTGTCGAACGAGACGTAGTAGTCGGCGACGCCGCCCAGGGTGAGCCGGTCGTAGTCGATCGTCTTGACGCCCTGCTGCTGCGCCTTGCGCTGCACGGCCGCGGCGGAGTTGGAGTCGATGCCGTCCACCACCAGCACGGTGACGCCGTTGGTGATCATCTGGTCGGCGATGGTCTGGAACCGCTGGGTGTCGCCCTCGGCGTTCTGGATGTCGTACTGCACCCCGGCCGCCTTGAACGCCTGCTCCAGGTACGGCCGGTCGAAGCTCTCGTAACGGACCGACGACTTGGTGTCCGGGAGGATCACGCCGATCTTGCCCTTGGACGACTCGGACGAGGTCTCGCCGGAGTCGTCCCCGCACGCGGTGAGCGTGAGCGCCGCCGCCACCGAAACGGCGGTGAGGCTGAGGATCCCCTTGCGCATCTGCACGGGTCCTTTCTCGGGGGTCGGCCGCGCCGGCGCGGCCGGGGGTTGACGGGGTGGGAACGCGCGCGGCACCGTGACCGGGATCACGAACCACGCGTATGTTGTGCCCCGCAACATATGTCGCGCCCCCGGGGAACGCCAAGACACTGCCGCCACCTAATTTGTTGGAGCCGGTAACAATCCCGTAACACGAGATCAACCTGGGTGCCCGCCACCTGCCCGGTCCCGCCGGGCATGCGGCGGCACATCACCGCAGCGTGAGTCGAATGTTTCCCGCCTCAACATTCGCCCGGCCGGAGGCCGCGGGCGGCGGCGGGGGGAGGGCATGCCGAAAGCGTGATCATGCAGGCCCGGTTGCCGGCGGCTGCATGATCACGCCGTCTCGTCCGTCATGCGGCGCGCGGGGTCAGTCCGCGGCCAGGACCGCCGCGACGCGGGCGGCCGCGGCGGTGACGTCGTCGGCGGCCGCGATGCGCTCCGCCCACGACCACCAGTACCACCACCCGTCCGCGCCGTCCTCCACCAGGATGTTCTCCGTGAGAACGGATGCGGCCGGATTCATCACGTGCAGGCTGGGCGAACCGTCGCGCGGGACGGTGAGCCGCGCGCGCATTCCCCGCCGCCGCAGCTCGTCGCCGAGCTTCTCCAGATAGTCGATCCGCGTTGCGGACAACGCGGCCGTTCCCGTGTCAGGCGCCATCTCGTCAGGCGTCATCTCGCTTCTCCAACCTGGGGCGCCCCCGCGCCCCGCCATGGACTCCGCGCGGCCCGACGAGGCCAGCCTTACGCGTCACCGGGACGGACGCAAGCACTTCGAGCAGGTCAGCGCGGCCATCCGGCCCCCATGGCAGGCGATCCGGGATATCTTGCGCGTAGGACACGCATGCGGAAGGCAGGAGACCGATGACGCAGGGTTCCGCGAAGCTCACCAGGCCCGACCTGCCGCTGCCGGGCCGGACCGGCCGCGCTCCCGGCACCGGAAACTGGCACCGCTTCCACTACCCGATCGGCGTGTTCGTCATCGCCTACGGGGCGACCGGACTGCTCACCGCGCTGATCTCCTGGGATGACCGCCGCGCCGAGCTGGCCGACTACCTCGGCTCCGGCCCGGCCGCCCCGGCACTGGTGCTGGTCAAGGTCGTCGAACTGCTGCTCGTGCTGCTCACCGTGGCCGGTCTCGTCCGGCGGCGGGACGTGTGGCTGCTGCCCGCGCTCACCGGCTGGGCGGCCGGTTTCGCCCTGTTCGCCGTGGTGGACGTGGTCAAGGGCCGCTGGGGCGGCCTCCTGGAGCACACCCTGTACCTGGCCGGGTTCGCGTTCCTGCTGTTCCTGTCGTATGCGCTGAGCGTGCGGGCGCGGGTCGGCCGCGGCGCCGTGCGGCGCCCGGGAGAGCGCCCGGTGGCGGGCGCCGGCGCGGGTTCCGACGCGAATTCCGATTCGGGTTCCGATTCGGGTTCCGGCTCGCCGGACTCGGATCTGCGGCCGAGCGGACTCACCCGCACCCAGGAGCTGGCGCTGGAGGCGCTGAACCGCTGGCAGCAGCGCCTCGAGCGGCAGCGGCAGCAGCAGCAACAGCCGCCCGCCTAGGCAGGCACCTGGGTCAGGTGACGATCCAGCCGATGGCGGTCATCGTGCCGGGCGGGACCTCGGTGAACGCCGCGTCCCGCACCGCCACCGTCGCGTGCTCGACGCACCGCCGCCAGGGCACGTCCCTGATGACGTACACCCGCAGGCCGCCCTCGATCCACGCGTGCGCCTGCGGCGGGGGCGCCTGACGCAGCAGCAGGTGCGCGGCGTGCCCGCTCTGCGCCGCGGCCTTGCCGGTGCTCATCGTCACGTCCGGGTTCAGCGCGATCGCCGCGTACGGGGGTTCGGGCGGCGGCTTGGGCTCGTCCTCGTCGGGCAGGTCCAGGCCGGCGACCTGCAGCTTGGCGATCTCGGGCGGCACCTCGTCGACGGCACCGGGCACGAACGCCCGCACCTGCGCGCCCTGGACGTCCACGGTCACCCCGGGGAGCCGCTGCACGTCCGACCACCGCGCCCCGCGCGCCCGCCGCGTCACCTTGCGGATGCGGCCCGCCTCCCAGCGGGCCACGAACGGGTGCCACTCCCCCTCCGGGTCGGCCGCCCGCGGATCGGTGAGCAGCGTCGCGACCGCGGTCGCGGCGGCCGCGCACACCGCGCCGTGGGCGGGCGGTGACGCCTTCTCGGCGCGCGCCACCAGCTGCATCGCCCACGGGGGCTCGTCGAACGGGTCGGTGGAAGGTCGCACGCCTGGAGTATTCCATTCCCCGCCCGGTGCCAAGAGCATGGCCCGTCCGGGACTTCCCCCGGCCGGTTCTGGGTAAAGCAACCCGTATCGTCCCGCCGGACGTATGCACGGGTGCAGGGGAACGTCCGCGGGGCGCGCCTCGTAGGAGGGAACGAGGGAACACGGCGGAGAGGTCGGCTCGGAGGTCGCCGGTGACCAGTGGTGCCTGGAGCAATTCCATACCGGGAATCGGAACGTTCTTCGTCGGCATCGACGTGGCGCCCGGACGCTACCGGTGCGAGGACGGCAAGGGCGGCTGGTGGGTGCGGTTCACCGGACCGGGCGGGGGCGAGCCGGTCGGGTCCTGGCCGCTGCCCGCGGGCCCCACCGAGATCGAGATCGCGCCCACCGACTTCGCGTTCGAGACCCACGTCGGGACGTACTGGCGCAAGATCGCTCCGCCGCGCGGCGAGGACGGTGAAGGGGGCGCGGCCGACGTGCGCCCGGTGGCCGACCCGTCGCTGCGCGCCGAGCTGGACCGCATCGTCGCCCGGCAGCGGCCGCTGATGTGGCTGGCCCCGCTGACCGTGCTCGGCGTCGGCCTGGTCGGCTCGCCCGTGCTGGGGTCGCTGTGGCTGCTGGGGCTGGCGATGCTGGCCATGCTGGTCGCGCTCGGCTCCCCCGCGTTCTCGCTGGACCTGCGGCGCGCCCGCGAGCTGGCCCGCCGCCGCGACCGGTACCTGACCCCCGAGGACTTCGACGAGGAGGGCCGCGCGCTGCTGGCCCGCGTGCAGGCCGCCGTCGACGCGGTGCGCGACTCGGAGGTCAACCAGGAGGGGCTGCTCGACGCGCTGGACAACGCCGTCACCCTGCCCCGCCAGGAATGGGAGATCGCGCAGGTGCTGGCGCGGCAGTCCCGGCTGCGCGGCGAGCAGCGCGAGGTCTCCGAGTCGGCCGGGCTGCCGGAGGTGGAGGCGGCGCTGCGTCCGCTGCGCGAGAAGCTGGACGTCTCCGTGGCGGCCGTGACGCGCCGCGTGGAGGCGCTGGAGCGCTACGCCGAGCGCA
The DNA here is from genome assembly GCF_039536785.1 of Actinomadura miaoliensis. Classification (NCBI taxonomy): domain Bacteria; kingdom Bacillati; phylum Actinomycetota; class Actinomycetes; order Streptosporangiales; family Thermomonosporaceae; genus Actinomadura; species Actinomadura miaoliensis. The sequence goes on along the minus strand of NZ_BAAAZG010000020.1, from coordinate 159,247 downwards.
CCCGCGCCGCCGACGAGGCGCTGCGCGCGCACCGCCACCTGGAGACGCTGGCCGCCAAGGCGCACGAGTACGACGAGCTGCTGGCCGACACCGTCCGCGACGACCTGGCGATCCCGGCCATCGAACGGCTCACCGAGCACAGCGAGGAGCTCGTCCGCACGCTGCGCAGCCGTCTCGCCGAGGCGGCCGAGGCGGGCGGCGAGGCGGGGGGCGAGCTACCGCCGCCGCCCCGGTGACCGCTCAGGCGAGGGCGGCGACGACGATGGTGGCGTCCAGGTCGTCGCAGGCGGCCGGCTCCGGTCGCAGGCCGTGCTCGGCGGCGGCCCGCAGGGCGTCCGGGAGCTGGCGCCGGCTGGTCTCGAACAGCAGGTGGCCGCCGGGCGCCAGCCACGACGGCGCCTCCGCGATGACGCGCCGGGCGACCCGCAGGCCGTCCGCGCCTCCGTCGAGGGCCGTCCGCGGCTCGTGGTCGCGGGCCTCGGGCGGCAGGAGGGCGACCTCGCCGCTGGGGACGTACGGCACGTTGGCGACCAGCACGTCCACCCGGCCCCGCAGCGCGGACGGCAGCGGGTCGAACAGGTCCCCCTCGTACACGTGCGCGGCGGCGAGGTTGCGGCGGGCGCAGGCCACCGCGGCCGGGTCGATGTCGGCGGCGTGCAGGTCGAGGCGGCCGGCGGACGCGGCCAGCACGGCGCCCACCGCGCCCGAGCCGCAGCACAGGTCGACGGCGACGCCGCCCGGCGGGACGAGGGCGGCCGCCCGCCGGGCCAGGAACTCGGTGCGGCGGCGCGGGACGAACACGCCGGGGTCGACGGCGACGCGCAGCCCGCAGAACTCCGCCCAGCCGACCACGTGCTCCAGGGGCATGCCGTCGGCGCGCCGGACGACCATGGCGTCCAGTTCGGCGGGGGTGCGGGCGGCGGCGAGGAGCATGCGCGCCTCGTCCTCGGCGAAGACGCAGCCGGCGGCCCGCAGCCTGGTGACGACGTCGGAGAAGGGCAAGAACTACACCAGCTCCCGGACCTGGGCGGGCGAGCGGAACACCTCGGCGCGCATGCCGACCTCCCGCGCGGCGACGACGTTGCCCTCCCGGTCGTCGAAGAAGAGCACCTCACCTGGGGCGACGCCCAGCCGCTCGGCGCAGATCAGGTACGCGCGCGGGTCGGGCTTGGCCACGCCGATGCGGCAGGAGTAGGTCAGCGCGGCAAAGCGCGACAGCCAGTCGCCGTGCCGGGCCTCGAAGCGCGGCACCAGCTCGTCGATGATGTTGGACAGCAGGCCGAGGGTGCGGCCCCGGTCGGCCAGTTCCACGACCAGTTCGACCATGGCCTCGTCGACGTCGACCCAGCTGTCGAGATCGGCCTCGACCAGGCCGGGGACGTCGGGGAAGCGAGTGCCGAGCCGGTCCGCCACCGCCGCCCAGTAGGCCGCGCCGTCCTGGCCGGCGTCGTAGGGAGGACGGCACTCCCAGTACGCCTCCCAGAAGGCGGTGGCGGACTCGCCGGACACCCCGGCCACCTTCTCGATCCGCCGGATCGCCTCGGGGCTCTGGGTTCGGGCGATCACTCCGTACAGGTCGAACACGATCACATCGGCCATGCGTCCGAGCCTACGGCCCGGTCCGGACCGGAAAGGATCACCAAGCGCTTGGTGCGCGGCGTTAACCTGGTGGTGACAGGCGACTTGAACAAGCGGTTGGGCGCGAGCGGCATAATGAGAGGGTGACGACCACGAGCACCAATTCAGGACGACCCAAAGCCCGCACCACCGGTGAGGGCGCCACCCGCCGCCGCGGCCGCGGTTCGCCCGCGCTGGCCTCGGAGCGGCGTGAGCACCTGATCAGGCTCGCGGCCGAACTGTTCGCCGAGAAGGGCTACCAGGCCACCACGGTACGCGACATCGCCAAGGAGGCCGGGATCCTGTCCGGCAGCCTCTACCACCACTTCAACTCCAAGGAGTCGATCGTCGACGAGATCCTCTCGGGGTTCTTCGACGAGGTGATGTCGTCCTACCGGTCCGTCATCGAGGAGGGGCGCGATCCCCGGGAGACCATCGCCGGGCTGGTGCGCATCGCGTTCGGCACGCTGGAGCCGCACCGCGCCGCCATCACGGTGATGCAGAACGACTGGAACTACCTCAAGGACCGCTTGGACTACCTGACCAAGTCCGAGGACGAGGTCGAGAAGATGTGGGTCGACACCATCCGGGCGGGCCAGGAGCAGGGCCTGTTCCGCGCCGACATCGACCCCAAGCTCACCTACCGGATGATCCGCGACACGATCTGGGTGGCGGTCCGCTGGTTCCGCCCCGGCGGCCGCCTCGACGCCGCCGGGCTGTCCGAGCACTACCTCAAGGTCATGTTCGACGGCATCAACACCCACTGAGACACCGGCCGCACAGAGCCCGGGCGCCCGCCGGCGCCCGGGTTTTCCGTTGCCTGCCGGGCGGGTTCGCCCCTTACCCCATGGAGAGTCCATCGGGCGGTGAAAGCACCGAAACGGAGTGTCGGCGTCTCGTCCACTCTCCTGCCCGCATATCGTGGTAACGATCGCATATTGCCTGGTCAGAGTGACGCTCCGCGCCGACGGGACGCTGCTATCCATATGGGTGGACCGGGGGGAAAGGGGCACGATGACGGCTCAACGGGGTGCCGCCGACCACGGCGAGCCGCCCGAGGCGGAGTTCCGGGCCGCGATGGTCCGCGGCCTGCAGGAGCAGTTCCCCGGCGTCCGCGTCTGGTACGGCGAGGCCACCGGTTCCTGGTGGGCGATGGTCGCGCTGCGCGGCGGTCCCCGCCTGCTGGAGGCCCCGACACCGCAGCAGCTCCGCGAGGCCATCCTCAGCGCCCTGTCCATCGGCTGACCCCCTGTCCCCGCCCTATCCTCCCGGGCGCGTGAGGACGGCCGCGCTTCCGTAGCCGCCGCCGAATCCGGTGACGAGCGCGACGGCGGCGTCCGCGACCTGGTTGACGCCCGTGCCGCGCAGTTGCCGGACGGCCTCGGCGACGTTGTTCAGGCCGTGCACGTACCCCTCCGACAGCAGCCCGCCGTGCGGGTTGACCGGCACCCGCCCGTCCCAGGCGATCTCCCGCGAGCGCAGGACGGCCCCCAGGTCGTCACGGGCGGCCAGGCCGAAGTCCTCGAGCTGGCGCGGGACGAGCCAGCTGTAGGCGTCGTAGAGCAGGGCCACGTCGATGTGGTCGGGTTTCATGCCCGCGGCCTCGTACAGGGGCCCGGCCAGATAGGCGGAGAACACGCGCGTGACGTCCTCGGCCTTGTCCATGGCGGACGCGCCGGGCCCGCCGCCGCGGACGACGGCGTGCACGCGCGGCGCGTCGGGGGCGCGGTCGGCGCGGGTGACGACCAGCGCGCACGCCCCGTCGGTCTCCTGGCAGCAGTCCAGGCGGCGCAGCGGCGAGGCGACCATGGGGCTGTCCAGGTAGGCGGGCAGGTCGACGCGGTCGCGGCGCATGGCGCGGGGGTTGCGGGCGGCGTGCGCGCGGGACTGGTCGACGACGGCGTGGGTGTGCTCCTCGGTCAGGCCGGTGTCGTGCAGGTAGCGCTGCCCGGCGAGCGCGAACTGGTGCACCGGGCCCGCCATGCCGTACGGATGCGTGAACTGCTCCTCGGCGCCCTCGCCGAGCTTGAGGCCGAGGGCGTTCATGCGCCTGCCGGAACGGCCGTTGAGGGCCCGGTAGATCAGGACGGTCCCGGCCAGGCCGGCGTCGACGAGCATGGCGGCGTCGGCGAGGATCGAGGCGCTCTGCGTGCCGCCGCCGTAGATCTCGTTGTGCCAGCCGACCTCGGACATCCCCAGCGCGCGGGCCAGGTACAGCACGGGCGCCGAGTCGCCCAGGTGGTAGCACAGGATCGCGTCGGGACGGTCGACGCCCGCGTCGGCCAGGGCGGCGCGGCACGCCTCGGCGGCCAGCTCCAGCTCGGTGCGGCCGGACGCGCGCGACAGCGCGGTCATGCCGATCCCGGAGATCGCCGCCTTGCCGGAGAAACCCTGTCCGCCGGTCACCGCCCGTCCCTCCGCGCACGGATGCCGACCGCCGGAGACGGGGCGCGATCCGTCCCCGGCGGGCGGCGTCCCAGCGGCCCGCGCGCCCCTGGATGCGCGCGGCCCTATGAGGCGACGCTAACCCGAACCGGCTGACTAGACAAGCGCTTGCTCGGTTACCGCAGCTCGTACTGGACGGCGGCGCGCCGCGCGACGAGCGGCTTGATGTACTGGTCGACGACGGCGCGGTGCGCGGGATGGTCGCGGTAGGCCACGTAGCCGTCCCTGTCGGCGAAGTCGGCCACCACCACGAAGTCGTGGTTGCCGGGGTTGACGCCCGCGTCGGCGCCCACGCTGTACGCCTGGATCTCGGGGATGATCCCCGGCAGTTCCAGCAGCCGGTCCGCGACCTCCTGCTGCTGCTGGGTGGTCGTGCCGTCCACCCAGCCGAACATCACCACGTGACGGAATCCGCTCATGCGCGCCACGTTAGCGTCCCGTGTGCGCTCAGACCTCGCCCAGCTCGGCGGCGACCATGGCGCCCAGCTCCCAGCACTCCTCCAGGTCGGCCTTGCCGGGCTCGCCCGTCACCACCACCGGCGGGCGCACCGCCCGCCACCTCAGGCCCGTCGTGATCGCCTCCAGGGCGCGCAGGGCGCCGGTGGCGTCGTTGTTGCCGTGCAGGTACGCCCCGAACGGACGGCGGACGGTGGCCTCCAGGCAGGGGTAGTAGACGGTGTCGAAGAAGTGCTTGAGCGCGCCGGACAGGTACCCGAGGTTGACCGGGGTGCCCAGCAGGTAGCCGTCGGCCTCCAGGACGTCCACGGCCGTGCAGGTCAGCGCCGGGCGGGCCACCGCCTCCACGCCCGCGACCTGGTCGGTGCCCGCGCCCGCCCGCACCGCCTCGTACATGGCCTGCAGGGTCGGCGACGGCGTGTGGTGGACGATCAGCAGCCTTCTCATCGCAACCGGCTCCAGGGGATCATCGCCTCCGGCGATGATAGGTGAACAGGGATGAACGACCGAACCGGGGAATGAGTTCCCGAAGATCATGGTTGCGGTTCGGCGGAGGTGTCGATCGTGGAACGCACCCGGCCGGAGGCGTCCCTGCGGGCGTCGGCGGCGGTCACCGCGGCCGTCGCCGTACTGCTCGCGGTGCCCGCGCTGGGCAACGCCCCGTCCGCCGTCGTCACGCTGTCGGTGCTGGTGACGGGCAACCCGCTGGCGCCGCCGCACGCGCTGGTGCTGGCCGCGGCCGTCGCCCTGCTGGCGCGCGGCGTGCTGCTGCGCCGCCGCGCCGCCTGGTACGGCCTGCTGACCCTGGTGGCGATGGGCGTGCTCGCCGTGCTGGCGGGCCAGGACCCGCTCTGGCGGCTGCCGCTGCTCGCCGCGGCCGCGGCGGTGCTGTGGCGGCTGCGCGACGGCTTCCCCGTCCGGCCGCATCCCGAGCGGGTGCGCGCGGCGGTGCGCACCGGCGCGGTGCTGGTGGTCGCCTCGGCGGCCGCGGCGGTTCTGGTCGGCGGGGTGTCGGTCCGGTCGGTGGGCCATGACGTGGCGTTCGGCCTCGGCGCCATGGGCGCGCCGCTGGACGGGGCGTCGTGGCTGCCGGGGGTGCTGGGCCTGACCGGCGGGGCGGGGCTGCTGCTCATCGTGATCACGTTGCTGGCGGCCGATCCGGCGCCGCCGCCCGGGGCCGAGGACGAGCGGCGCCGCGTCGCCCGGCTCGTCGCGCACCCGGCGTCCGACACCCTGGCCCCGTTCGCGCTGCGCCGCGACAAGTCGTACGTGTTCAGCCCGGACGGCCGGGCCGCGATCGGCTACCGCGTGCTGTTCGGCGTCGCGGTGGCGGGCGGCGACCCGGTGGGCGATCCCGCGTCGCACGAGGCCGCCGTCGCGCGGTTCCTGGAGATGTGCCGCCGCGCCGGCTGGCGGCCCGCCGTGCTGGGCGCGGGCGCCGAGCTGCTGCCGCTGTGGGCGCCGCTGCGCTCGTTCGGCTTCGGCGACGAGGTGATCATCCGCACGGACGGGTTCGGCCTGGAGGGGCGGCGGATGCGCAACGTCCGGCAGGCCGTCCGGCGCACCCACAACGCGGGCGTGACCGTGCGGATCCTGCGCGAGGGCGAGCTGGCGCCCGAGCTGCGCGAGGCGCTCGGGCAGGTCGCGGCGCGCTCGCTGGGCGGGGCGTCCGAGCGCGGTTTCTCCATGAACCTGGACGAGCTGCTGACCGGCTACCACGCCGGCGCGCTGATCGCCGTCGCCCACGACGGCGCCGGGGAGCCGATCGCGTTCCAGCGGTACGTGGTCGCCGGGTCGGGGATCAGCCTGGACGCGATGCGGCGGGCGCCGGGCGGGCCCAACGGCGTCAACGAGCGGCTGATCGTCGAGGTCGTCGAGTACGCGCGGCGGCACGGCGTGGCGACGGTGTCGCTGAACTTCGCGGCGTTCCGCGAGCTGCTGGAGGCCGAGGAGCGCGGCCTGGCCGAGCGCGCCGGGTACCGGGCGCTGCACCTGCTCGACCCGTGGATCGCGGTGGAGTCGCTGTACCTGTTCGACCGCAAGTTCCGGCCCGCGTACCGGCCGCGCAGCATCGTCTTCCGGTCCTGGTGGGACATCGCCTGGCTGGCGGCGGCGCTGCTGACGCTGGAGTTCGGCCGGCCCCGGCCGGTGCCCGCGCCCGAGGAGCCGCTGCCCGGCGCCGCCGGGCTGCCGCAACGTCCCTGATCAGCACGCCGGGGCGGGGACGCCGCCGCGCCATGCCGGCGGCGGCGCCCGCCCGGCCGTGGTTTTGCCTGCTAGGCTTCCCAAGCGAGCGCTTGGTACGTAATGATGGGACCGGCGTTGTCCCGACCCGGCGGACGCCGGGGGCGCCCCCGCGCACGCGCCGGGCCCGGTGAAGAAGGAGCCGTAGACGTGGCCGACCGCCCGATGAAGTTCTCGACCTTCCACCTGTTCCACCAGAACGCGGGCCAGAGCGCGCGCGAGGTGTACGACTACCAGATCGAGGTGATCGAGCTTCTGGAGGAGCTCGGCTTCGACGGGGTGTGGGTCGCCGAGCACCACTTCCGGGACTACGGGGTGGTGCCCAACATCTTCACCATGCTGGCCCACCTGGCGGCCCGCACCGAACGGCTGCGGCTGGGCACCGGCATCGTCGTGCTGCCCCTGCACAACCCGATCCACGTGGCCGAGGAGGCCGCGATGGTGGACCTGCTGTCGGGCGGGCGCCTGGACCTCGGGGTGGGCCGCGGCTACCAGAGCGTCGAGTTCGAGAACTTCGGGCTCGACCTGGGCGAGGCCCGGGACCGCTTCAACGAGTGCCTCGACATGATGGTCGGTCTCTGGACGCAGGACGGCTACGAGTACAAGGGCCGCTACTACGGCACCGGCCGTCCGCTGACACTGACACCGCGTCCGCTGCAGAAGCCGCACCCGCCGCTGCACGTGGCGGCGATCAGCCCCGAGACCGTGGAGATCTACGCCGCCCGCGGCCTGCCGATCCTGGCCGACCCCGCCGCCCCGTTCCGCAAGATCGCCAAGGCGGCCGAGACCTGGCACGCCGTCGCCGCCGCCAACGACGTGGACACCGCGGGCGCCGAGCTGGTGGCCAGCCGCATCGTGTACGTGGCGCCGACCATCGAGCAGGCCCGCGAGGACCAGGCCCGCTTCGAGGCCGCCTTCGACCGCTCGCGCATCTTCAACGTGCAGAGCGCCCCCATCGACCCGCGCACCGGCGAGGCCGCCAAGGGCTTCGAGTACTACCAGAACCGCTACCTCAAGGGCGGCTCGGTCGACAACGAGTTCCGCTGGGAGCAGCTGGAGGTGATCGGTGACCCCGAGCGGGTCATCGGCCAGATCAAGATGATCCAGGAGATGGGCTACTCCCACCTGATGTGCGACTTCGGCTCGACGCGGCCGATGCCCGTCGAGGAGATGAAGAAGGTCCTGAAGTTCTTCGCCGCGGAGGTCATGCCCGCCTTCCGCTGAGCGAGCGACCGAGCCACGGCACCTCCCCGCCACCACCCCCGGTTTCCGTCACATCCAGGAGGCGCGATGTCCGTCGTACACCGGCTCACACTCGGGGACGTTCTCGGCGAGCACCGGCGGGGCCGGCCGCTCGGCACCGCCGTGGTCGACGGCGACGTGCGGCTGACCTGGCCCGAGCTGGACGCGCGGGTGAACCGCCTGGCGGGCGCGCTGGCCGCCGAGGGCGTCACGGCGGGCGGGCGCGTGCTGTGGCTGGGGCAGAACTCCTTCCGCGTGCTGGAGCTGCTGCTGGCCTGCTCCCGGCTCGGGGCGATCTTCTGCCCGGCCAACTGGCGGCAGTCCGCCGACGAGCTCGCCCACGTGCTCACCGACCTGGCTCCGGCGGTGGTCGTGTGGGAGGAGTCGGAGGCGGTGGAGAAGGCGCGCGGGCAGGTCACGCTCGACGCGCGCTGGGTGCGCTCGGGCGGGGAGGCGGGCTCGGACGGCGCGATCGAGTACGAGGCGTGGGCCGCCGCGGGCGACGCGATCGACCCCGACGCCGACGTGTCCCCCGACTCCCCCGTCCTGGCGCTCTACACCGCCGCGTTCGACGGACGTCCCCACGCCGCCCTGCTCAGCGACGCCGCGCTGGTCGCGCACAGCATGTCGCTGCTGCACGTCCGGCAGATGGAGGACGGGTTCACCTTCCTGGCGTGCGGGCCGCTGTTCCACGTCGGCACGATGATGTTCACGCTGGCCACCTTCCAGCTCGGCGGCACGGTCGTGTTCACCCCGGCCTACGAGCCGGCGGAGGTCTGCCGCCTGATCGAGCGCGAGCGGGTCACCCAGGCGTTCCTGTTCGGCCCGATGATCGACGGGCTCGTCCAGGCCAACAAGGACCGGACCTTCGACCTGTCCTCGCTGCGCTTCGTCTCGCACTCCCCCGAGTGGGACGACATGATCACCGTGGACGACAGCCCCTGGTGCGCGTCGAAGATGGGCGGCTACGGGCAGACCGAGGTCGGCGGCATGCTGACGTTCCTCGGCCTCGGCATGGGCGGCACGGGGGCGGCGGGCCGGCCGTCGCCGCTCACGCAGGTGCGGATCCTGGACGCCTCCGGCGCCGAGGTCCCGCCGGGCGAGGTCGGCGAGATCTGCGCGCGCGGCCACAGCGTGTTCTCCGGCTACTGGAACCGCCCCGAGCTGAACGCGGCCAAGACGGCGGGCGGCTGGCACCACACCGGCGACCTGGGACGGCGCGAGCCCGACGGCACCATCACCTTCATCGGCCCCAGGCTGCGCATGATCAAGTCGGCGAACGAGAACATCTACCCCGCCGAGGTGGAGCGCGCCCTCAAGACCCATCCGGCCGTCGCCGACGCCGCCGTGATCGGGGTGCCGGACGACCGGTTCGGCCAGTCCCCCAAGGCCATCGTGGTGCTCCGGGACGGCGCCGCCGCCACCCCCGACGAGATCATCGAGCACGTGCGCACCGAGATCGCCTCGTACAAGAAGCCGCGGCACGTGGAGTTCGCCGACGAGATCCCCAAGAAGGGCTTCACGCCCGATTACGACGTGCTGGACGAACGCTACGGCGGCGGCGCCTACCCCGGCTCCTGACGCACGCGGACGCGCCGATTTCCTGGGACAACTCGGACATACCGTCCGGCCTCGGCGGTCGCCGGGGCCGGACGGTGTGCGATGCTCCCGAACGTGTGCTAGTCTGACCTGAGTTGCGGTTCCCATAGACTCTGTGTGCGCCTGCCGGTTCGGACAGGCGCATTTTTGTTGTTCTGGATCCTCCGGATGGGGTCATCGCGGCGAACCCGGGTCCACAAGGTGTGCGACCCGGACCGACCCAGAAGGAGACACATATGGCCACCGGCACCGTGAAGTGGTTCAACGCCGAAAAGGGCTTCGGTTTCATCGAGCAGGACGGCGGCGGCGCCGACGTCTTCGCTCACTTCAGCAACATCGCGGCCCAGGGCTTCCGTGAGCTTCAGGAAGGCCAGAAGGTGTCGTTCGACATCGTCCAGGGCCAGAAGGGCCTGCAGGCCGAGAACATCGTCGCCGCCTGACCCTTCTGCGTCCCACTGACGACGCGCGGCGCGGTGCCGCGGCCCACGGCCGCGGCACCGCCCGCCGTCGCCGACGCTGCCCGTCCACCGTCACGGGCGACCGCGCCGAACACCCGCCCGAGCGGGCGGCGCCCATCACACCGACGCGACGGGCCCACCGGCGGCCGTCCGTCACCATCCCTGGTTCGTTCTTGAGACTTCTTCGCACGGCCTCCTACGGCCGTACCGCACCGCGCGGCGGAGCGTTCCTCGATACGTGCCACACCGAGGAAGGCCCTTCGCATGGCCCATGACACCCGCACGTCCCGCACCCGGCCCGCGCGTCTCCGCGGCCGCAGCCGCCGCCGTCCCGCCACCGGGCGGCAGGGGAACGGCGATCTCCCGCTCGATCTCCCGCTCGCACGGAGCGCCACGCCGGTCCTGCCGCCGGCCGCCTCCTTCGCGGACCTGGACATGCCGGCGGCGCTCCTCGCGACGCTGACGCGCCAGGGCGTCACCGAACCGTTCCCCATCCAGGCGGCCGCGCTGCCGGACGCGTTGCGCGGCCGGGACGTCCTCGGCCGCGGCCGGACCGGTTCCGGCAAGACCCTGACCTTCGGGCTGGCCCTGCTCGCCCGCACCACGGGACGGCAGGCCGCGCCACGGCGGCCGCTGGGACTGGTGCTCGTCCCCACGCGGGAACTCGCGCAGCAGGTCACCGACGCCCTCACCCCCTACGCCCGCGCCGTGGGGCTGCGGCTGACGACCGTCGTCGGCGGCCTGTCCCTGGCCCGTCAGGCGAGCGCGCTCGGACGGGGCACGGAGATCCTGGTCGCCACCCCCGGGCGGCTCGCCGACCTGATCGACCGTGGCGACTGCCGGCTGGACGGGGTGCGCGTCACCGTCCTGGACGAGGCCGACCAGATGGCCGACATGGGGTTCCTGCCCCAGGTCACCGCGCTGCTCGACCAGGTCGCGCCCGACGGGCAGCGGATGCTGTTCTCCGCGACCCTCGACCGCGACGTCGACCGGCTGGTCCGCCGCTTCCTCGACGACCCGGTCGTCCACTCGGTCGACCCCCCGGCGGGCGCCGTCACCACGATGGAGCACCACCTGCTGCACGTCACCGAGGACGACAAGCACGACGCCACCGCGCACATCGCCGCCCGCGAGGGCCGGGTCATCATGTTCGTCGCCAAGAAGCACGCCGCCGACCGGCTGACCCGCAAGCTGCTGTCGACCGGGGTGCACGCCGCCGCGCTCCACGGCGGCAAGTCGCAGTCCCAGCGCGACCGCGCCCTCGGCGGCTTCCGCGACGGGCGGGTGAGCGTGCTGGTCGCCACCAACGTGGCCGCCCGCGGCATCCACATCGACGACCTCGACCTGGTGGTCAATGTCGACCCGCCCGCCGACCACAAGGACTACCTGCACCGCGGGGGCCGTACGGCCCGCGCCGGGAGGACGGGAACCGTGGTCACCCTCGTCCTGCCCGCCCAGCGCCGCGACATGGACCGCCTCATGGCCGCCGCCGGGATCACCCCGCGCGTCGCCACCGTCCGCCCCGGAGACCACGAACTGGCGCGCATCACCGGCGCCCGGCCGCCGTCCGGTGTTCCCGTCACCGTCACCGTCACCGTCGCGGCGCCGTCGCCCGACGGCCGCCGGCCGGGACCCAGCCGCCGTTCCTCCACTCCCAGGCGCGCGGCACGCCGCAGGACGTCGTCCAGGAACTCCTGACCCGCCACGCCCGGCGTCAGGGCACACGACCATGGCACCGCGCATGGCCGCCGTCCGGATGTAGCGGCGGCGCCCACTCCCGCTCCTGACGTTCGCGGGAGGGGACGGGGGCGCCGCGCCCCCGTCCCCGCGGGCCGGGCGGTCAGCGCGCCGAGGCGGTGACCAGGTCGGCCAGCTCCGGCAGCACCGCGTCCGCCACAGTGATCTTCCGGTCGAGCAGCCCACTGGCGTGGAACAGGTCGGCGGCGCGCTGCTGCTCGGCGACGAACTCCTCGGTCACCGGGTTCAGCCCGAACGGGCGGTTGCGCAGCGCGTGCTCCCACTCGTCCAGGTCGCCGCCGTCGTCGGCGGCGAACAGCCGGGCGGCCTCGCGCGGGTTCTCGCGGACCCAGGCGTCCGACTCCTGCAGCGCGGCGACGATCGCGGCCAGCTCGTCGCGGTGGCGGGTGGCGAAGTCGCGGCGGGTGAACCACAGCGAGCGGTGGCTGAACAGTCCGTCGGTCTCGATCAGCGTCCGCAGCGCCGCCTCGCGCTCCAGCCCGGCCAGCCGCGGGTAGTAGCCGGTCCAGGCGTCGACCTTGCCGTCCAGCAGCAGCTGCGCGCCCTCGGGCCCGGCCTCCACCGGCTCGATGTCGGCCCAGGTGAGCCCGGCCCGGTCGAGCGCGAACAGCAGCAGCGTCGTCTGCCAGGAGCCGTGGCCGAGCGCGACCCTCTTGCCGGCCAGGTCGGCCGGGGAGGCGATGCCGGAGTCCGCCAGCGCGACGAGCCGTCCGTTGTTCACGCGCGGCCCGGAGATCGCCACGTAGACGATGTCGTGGCCCTTGCCCTGCGCGGTGACCGGCGGGGTGGAGCCGGTGCCGATGAAGTCGTAGCCGCCGTCGAACAGGTGGTCGCCGTGCGCGGACGGCAGGCCCTCGGTGGGGGCGGGACGGTCACCGGCGGGCAGCGACCGCAGGTCCACCCACTCCACGTCCGGCAGCGACCGCTCCAGGATGCCCCGGTGCCGCAGCACCCACAGGGAGTTGTTGTTGGGGAAGAAGCCGACACGGGTCATCGGGAGATTCCTTTCGCTTCGAGAGTGGGGACGGACGCGTTCGCGCCGGCGTCCGGACGGCCGCCGCGCAGCAGCGGAAGCACGTGTTCACCGACCCGGTGGGCCTCCTCCAGGTGCGGCACCCCGGCGAGGATGAACGCGTCCACGCCGAGCGCGATCAGCTCGTCGAGCCGGGCGGCGACCTGCGCGTAGCTGCCGACCAGTCCGAACGCCGGGCCGCCGCGCAGCAGGTGGAAGCCGCCCCACACGTTGGGGCTCGCCTCCAGCTCGCGGTACTCGCGCACCGGCCAGTCGATGAACGACTGGCCGCGCAGCCAGCCCACCGAGTCGCCGCTCGCCTCGGGTCCCCGCAGCAGCTCGGGGTCGACGTGCCGCCAGCCGCGCCGGATCTCCTCCCACGCCTCGTCCTCGGTCTCGCGGGCCAGCACGTCGATGCGCACGGCGAACCGCGGGGACCGGCCGATCGCGGCGCTGTGCTCGCGGACCTGGTCGAACTTGGCGGCCAGCGCGGGGAACGGCTCCAGCCACGACAGGTAGTGGTCGGCGTGCCGCCCGGCGGCCTCGATCGCCGCCCGCGACGACCCGGAGAAGTAGATCTCGGGGAACGGCTGCCCGGCCAGGCGTTCGGGCAGGCCCGCGCCCTCGACCCGGTAGAAGCGGCCGTGGTGGGTGAACGGGCCGCCGTCCCACACGCCCTTGAGCACGTCCAGGAACTCCGAGGTGCGGGCGTAGCGGTCGTCGTGCCCGACCTTGTCGCCCCACCACAGCTGGGCGGGCCCGCCGCCGCCGGAGATGATGTTGTAGACGACGCGTCCGCCGGTGGCGCGCTGCAGGCTCGCCGACATCCGCGCGGCCTGCACCGGGTGCAGGAACCCCGGCTGGAAGGCGATCATGAACCGGTAGGTGGTGGTCTCGCGGGCCAGGCTCGCGGCCGCCGCCCACGGGTCGTCGGTGAACGGGAAGGAGGGCAGCAGCCCGCCGACGAACCCCGACAGCTCGGTGGCGCGCGCCACGTCGGCCATGTGGTCCAGGTGGCTGTACCCGTCGGGCCGGCCGCCGCGCAGTCCGGGGGTGATGCTGCCCGGCACGACCGGCGACCAGTCGCCCCGGCTCACCAGTCGGCGGCGCAGCGACCGCTGGTCGCCGTGCGTGCCGATGCGCCAGTAGATGTCGATCGAGTCACTCGCCCCGGTCATTTCACGTGCTCCCGTGCGAACAGGGGCAGCAGCCGCTCCCCCAGCCGGTAGGTCTCCTCCACGTGCGGCTCGGTCTCCAGCACGAAGGTGCCGACGCCCCGGTCGACGTAGCGGCGCAGCTCGTCGGCGACCTGCTCGAACGACCCGGCGAGCGCGTGCTCGGGGACGCCGCGGACGGCGCGCGCCTCGTCCTCGTCCTCGCGCGCCACGACCGTCAGCCGCAGCCCGTAGGCGACGGTGCGGCCGTGCTCGGCGGCGCGCGCGCCGAGGTCGGCGACGAGCGCGTCGACGTCGTCGGTGACGTCGAAGACGTGCACGTCGGCGTGCCTGGCCGACAGGTCGAGCGCCTCCTCCGAGGCGCCGGACAGGTGGACGGGCGGGAAGCGCCGCCCCGCCAGCGGCCCCTGGAAGCCGCCCGCGAGCACCTGGAAGAACCGGCCCTCGTAGGTGTAGTCCTCGTGCTCCCACACTCCCTTGGCGATCGTCAGGAACTCGTCGGCGCGCGCGTACCGGTCCGGGCCGTCCAGGAAGTCGCCCTGGGCGCGTGCCGTCACCGGGTCCAGGTCGACGACCGGCCACCAGCCGAACCGGTCCCCGGTGAACCGCTGCAGCGAGGCCGACAGCTTCGCCGCGTACACCGGGGTGCCGACGCCGGGGTGGAAGCCGGCGACGCCGTGCAGCCAGCGGTTGGCGCGCAGCAGCCCGGCCACCACGACCAGCGCCTCCTCCGCGTCGTGCGCGAAGGGGGCGACGACGCCGTCGAAGCCGGTGACCTCGGCGGCGCGGCCCACCTCGGCGATCGTGTCGAACGCCCCGTAGCGGTCCCGGCGGGTGTCGGTGACGAACGAGGGCAGCGGCGCCGGGTCGGCGTACGGGCCGACCGTCGGCAGCGTGAGCAGGAACCTGGGCGCCGTCATGCCGCCCTCCTCTCGGTGACCTCGCGCAGCGGCTCGGGCGCGGCCCACGCGTGCACGTCCACGTCGGCGGCGAGGAAGCCGTGCAGCAGCAGGAAGTCCTTCTGCCGCACGAGCAGGTCGAGGCGTTCGGGTGACAGGTCGGGACGCAGCGTGCGGTGGAACCCGTCGCGGTAGGCGGTGCGCACGCCCGCCCGGCCCGACCGGGTCTCCCCGGCGAGGATCTCGCGGACGCCGTCCAGGTTGGCGGCGGCCCAGTCGGCCGCGCGCAGCGTCTGGGCGAGGAACGCGGTCACCAGTTCGGGCCGCTCGTCCAGCAGCCGCTCGTGCACGGTGATCGGGCGCGGGGTGCCGTTGTTGACGCGGGTTGCGGGGTCGGGGTGGGCGTCCAGGTCGACGCCGACGACCAGGCCGAGTTCGGCGGCCTGCTCGGCGGCGCGGGCGCCCTTGACGTAGACGGCGTCCACCTCACCGCGCGCCAGCTCGTCCAGGCCGGGCCACGACAGGCGGCGTTCGCGCGCGTCGCGTCCCACCGACGGCGAGATGTCGGCGGTGACCTCGACGAACGTCACGTCGTCGAGGGTGAGGCCGCCCTGGGCGAGCGCACCCTTGACGCCGTGCAGCGCCATCGCGCGCGGGAAGCTCTGCGCCTTCGTCCGCGCCCAGCCGGGCAGCGCGACCCGTGCGCCGCGCAGGTCCCGCGGCCCGTCGACGCCCGAGCCGGGCCGCACGAGGATCGACTGCCACTCCTCGATCCAGGTCAGCCCGATCAGCCGGGTCGGCGCGCCCTCGGCGCGGGCGGCCAGCGCCGGGACGTTGCCGCCCTCGCGGAAAAGCCCGGGCAGGTCGTGGTCGAAGTGGTGGCGGGCCAGGTCGGGTCCGGCGTCCTGCAGGACGCCCACCTCCAGCCCGTACGGCGCGAACGCCTCGGCCAGCCAGCCGTGCCGGTGGGCCAGGCCGCTGGCGGTGGGCACCGGGCAGCGCGTGAACCAGATCTTGTCGATGTCACGTTCGTTGGCATGCGTGGGCATGCGGCGGCTCCTCATGGGGATGACAGGGCGACGCCCAGGTGGGTCAGCAGCTCGCGGCGGTGCTCCAGCACCGCCGGGTCGGCCGTGCCCGACAGGGCGTCGCGGGGACGGGGCAGGTCGATGGCACGGTCCACGGCGAACGCGCCGTCGCGCAGCACGGCGACGCGGTCGGCGAGCCGCACCGCCTCGTCCACGTCGTGGGTGACCAGCACGACCGCCGGACGGTGCCGGGCGCACAGCTCGGCCACCAGGTCCTGGGCCTGCAGGCGGGTCAGGGCGTCCAGGGCGGCGAACGGCTCGTCCAGCAGCAGCACGCGCGGGTCGCGCACGAGCGCGCGGGCCAGCGCCACCCGCTGCGCCTCGCCGCCGGACAGGGTGGCGGGCCAGTCGCGTTCTCGTCCGGCCAGGCCGACCTCGGCGAGCGCGCGGCGGCCCTTGTCGCGCGCCGAGCGCGGCAGGCCGAGCGTGACGTTGGCCAGCACGCGCTTGGCCACCACCAGCCGGGGTTCCTGGTAGACGGTGGTGACGCGCGGCGCGGTCAGCACGGTGCCCGCGTCGGGCCGTTCCAGCCCGGCCAGCAGGCGCAGCAACGTGGTCTTCCCGGTGCCGCTCGGGCCGAGCAGCGCGACGAACTCGCCGCGCCGCACGTCCAGGTCGACGCCGTCCAGGACGGTGGCGGCGCCGAACCTCTTGGTCAGGCCGCGCACGCGCACGGCCACCTCGCCGGGGCCGCTCATCGCGCCGTCACCTGCCCCCGCCAGGGCGTGACGAGCCGTTCGGCGCCGCGGATCACCAGGTCGATGAGCAGCCCGAGCAGCGCGTAGATCAGGATGCACAGCACCATGTAGTCGTTGCGGTAGTACTGCTGCGCGAGCGTCACCAGGTAGCCGACGCCCTCGGTGGCGCCGAGCTGCTCGGCGGCGATCAGGCCGGTGAGCGACACCGACAGGCTGATCCGCAGCGCCATCAGCACGCTCGGCAGCGCGGACGGGATGACGACCGACACGGCCAGCCGGGGGCCGCGCAGCCCGAAGCCGCGGGCGGCCTCCACCACCTTGCGGTCGACGCTGCGCACGCCGAGGTAGGTGTAGGCGTACATGGGCGCGGACGCGGCGACCGCGATCAGCACGACCTTGAACGTCTCGCCGACGCCGAACCAGGAGATGAACAGCGGCACCAGCGCCAGGAACGGCACCGCCCGCTTCATCTGCAGGGTCGGGTCGATCAGTTCCTCGGCGAGGGCCGACAGGCCGGCGGCCACGCCGAGCAGCAGCCCCGCGCCGCAGCCCAGCAGCACGCCGAGGCCCGCGCGGCGCGCCGAGGCGAGGACGTAGTCGGCGAGCTGCCCGGTGGAGACCAGCTCCTTGAGGGCGGACAGCACCTCGCCGGGGCCGGTCAGCACGTCCGGGGGGATGCGTCCGCTGCCCGAGCCCCACCACCAGGCGACCAGCAGCGCCAGCGGAACCGACAGCCGGACGGCCAGCGACACCGCCGGGCGGCGTCGCCGCCGGCCCAGCCAGGCGGGTTCGCGCAGTTCCGTGGTGTCCGGTGGCGCGGGCGCGGCCACCTTCTCCATGGTCACTGCGCCCCCAGCTTGAACAGGACGTCCTCGGGGCGGATCTCGCCCGGCAGCACGCCCTGCTCGCGGAACAGGCCGGCGACCGCCGCGACGTGCTCGCCGTCGGCGTCGGTGACGGGGCGCGGCACGTTCTGGTGGCGGGCGGAGGCGAGCGCGTCGTTCAGCCGCGTCCCGGACACGGCGGTCGGGCCCTTGTCGAGGAAGACGTTCTGGAACTTCTCCGGTGTGCGCTTCTCCTGCTCGGTCAGCTCGCGCACCACGTCCAGGAAGGTCTGCACGGCGCGCGGGTTCGCCTGGAGCAGCTCGGTCCGGGCGGCCCAGATGTTGAGGTCCTGGTCGGGCAGGTCGCGGCCGTGCACCAGGACCCGGGCGCCCTTGGCGACGGCCTCGGGGTAGGCGTCGACGATCGCCCACCAGGCGTCCACCTTGCCGGTGGCGAACGCCGACGCGCCCTGCACCGGGTTGAGGTAGACGCGCTGGACCTGCGAGGCCGGGACGCCCGCCTGCTTGAGCGCGAGCAGCAGCAGGTACTCGCCGCGTCCGGCCTTGTTGACCGCGACGCGCCTGCCGGCCAGGTCGCGCACGGACCGGATGGGGCTGTCCGGCTTGACGACCAGGCCGTCCTCCTGCGGCGCGGCCTTGTCGGTGACGCGGTCGGTCGCGGCGAAGATGCGCAAGTCGCGGCCGTTGGCGAGGTAGCCGACCGCAGGGGAGATCGCGCCTTCCAGAACGTTCACCGATCCGGACCGCACCGCGTCGATGGTCGCGGTGAACGAGGCGTAGGAGCCGCCCCACTCCACCCGCGCGCCGACGGCCTTCAGCCGCTGGTCCAGGATCTTCTCGCGCTTGGCGTAGGCGAGCACGCCCGCGTTGCCGGGGTCCTTGAGTTTGATCACCGTGCCGGGGCCGGAGCCGCCTCCCCCGGCGTTGGCCGACCCGCCGCACGCGGCGGCCAGGCCCAGCGGCAGGGCCAGCAGCGCGGCGAGGGCGGCGCGGGCGAACGGTCTCAGGCGATGGCGGGGGCTCTTGCCGGGGGACGTGGACAGGACGGATCTCGACATGGCTGACGTGGCCCTTCACGGGTCGTGCGAGCAGGCCGACGGGGCGCCCGGGCGGACGCCGGGGCGCATGCGGCGGCAGGGCTCGCGGAGAGAACTGGGAGGAGGAGGGAGGGAAGCCGAGGCCGGATCAGCTACAGAGAGTGCTGTCCAGCCGCATGAGATCGACCACGCGCCGGACGGTCAGTGCGTGCGCCATATTCCAGATAATTCCGGTAGGGATACCAGAATGTCAACCCCGGCCACCGCGTCGACCTGCATTTCCTACCGCCGCAGTCGGTTAGCAAGGCTCACGACGGCCCGGGGAACGGCTCACAGGACGGCGATCGGGTTGATCGGGCTGGCGGTGCCGCCCTCGATGCGCAGCGGGGCCGCGACGAACAGGAACTCGGCGCGTCCGGCTCCGGCCAGCTCCTCCAGCCACAGCATCTCGGCCAGGTGGACGCCGTGCCGCCACAGCAGGATCATGTGCAGGTCGTCGGCGAGGCCCTCGTCGGCGAGCTGGCGCTCGTTGAGCCCGCCGATCGCGGCGTTGTCGGCGGCGACCATGCCGACGTCGTGTCCGGCCAGCCAGCGGCCGCCGTCGGCGCTCAGGCCCGGCTGCCCGGCCCAGTAGCCGTCCGGCCCCTCCTCCTGCCAGGTCAGCGGCCAGCCGGTGCGGACGACGGCGACGTCACCGGGGCGCAGCTCGGTGCCGGCCGCGTCCAGGCACGCCCGCAGCTCGTCGGGGCCGATCCGGTCGGCCGCCGCCAGGTGCGGGACGCCGCGCAGCCCCGCCACATCGAACAGCACGCCCCGCGCCACCACCGGCCCGGCCTTGTCGATGCCGCACCGCTGCGCCCCGTAGGAGCGCACCCGTCCGGCCGGATGCCCGTTGTAGAGCTCGTCGCCCGACCACATGTGGCACAGCGCGTCCATGTGCGTCGTGGTGCCGTGCGGCGTGACGACCAGCGCGTCGTCGGCCATCCGCAGTCCCGCGCCGATCGCCCGCGCGCCCGCCGCGTAGTCGCCGCCGTCCACGGACATGAAGTGCTGCGGCAGCGGCCTGCCCCGCAGGTGCGGGACGGTCGTGGGCGCGGGCGAGGAGGTGGCGCCGCGGATCGGCATCGCCAGGCTCACCACGCGCCCCTCCCGCACGCACCGGGCCGCCGCCACGACCGCCTCCGGGGTCAGCAGGTTGAGGGTGCCGCGCTCGTCGTCGGCGCCCCAGCGCCCCCAGTTGCCATACTGTTCGAACGTCATTCGGTGAAACCTTCCTCGACGAGCGGAGCGGGAACGTGGCGCAGACGGCGGTACAGGGACAGTGCGATCCGGCCTTCGCGGCGGTACGGGACGTCTTCGAGCGGCACTTCGCCGACGGGCTGGAGCTGGGCGCGGCCGTCGCGGTGTACGCGGGCGACCGCAAGGTGGTGGACCTGTGGGGCGGCGTGGCCGACCGGCGCACCGGACGCGAGTGGCGGGCCGACACCCCGTGCTTCGCGTTCTCCTGCACCAAGGCGCTCACCGCCACGGCGGCCCTGCTGCTGGCCGAGCGCGGCGCCTACGACGTCGACGGCCCGGTGACGGCGTGGTGGCCGGAGTTCGGCACGCACGGCAAGGAGGGCACGACGGCGGCGCACCTGCTGTCCCACCAGGCGGGGCTGCCCGCGTTCGCCCGTCCGGTCTCCGCCGAGGAGGCCGCGGACCCGGCCGCGCTGGCGGCCGAGCTGGCGGCGCAGGAGCCCGAGTGGACGCCCGGCGAGGGCCACGGCTACCACGCGCTGACGTACGGGTGGCTCGCCGGCGAGATCGTCCGGCGGCTGTCGGGGCGGCCGGTCGGGACGTTCGTGAAGGAGGAGTTCGCCGGGGACCTCGACCTCTGGATCGGCGCCCCCGACGACGTCATCGAACGCGGCGCCAAGCTGACCGCCGCGCGGCGCGGCCAGGCCCCGGACGGCGGGCGGCCGGCGCAGGACGCCCCGGTCCCGGATGCCTCGTCGCTGGAGCGGCTGGCGAAGGCGGCGGCCGATCCCGGCAGCCGGCTCAACCGGGCGCTCAACAACCCGCATCCCGGCAAGGGCGGCTTCAACAACCCGGTCGTGCTGCGGGCGGGCTGGCCGGGCGCGGGGATGATGACGACGGCGGCGGGCATGGCGGGCTTCTACCGCGACCTTGCGGCCGGGCGGATCCTGCGGCCCGCCACGCTGCGCGAGGCCATCAGGCCCCGCGTGCACGGCCCCGACCGCACGATGGTCCTCGAGACCGCGTTCGGGCTCGGCTACATGCGGCCGGCCTCCCCGTTCCGCGTCCCGGCGGCCGGCCGCGCGTCGGCGTTCGGGCACGGCGGCGCGGGCGGGTCGATCGGGCTGGGCGACGCCGAGGCCGGGCTGGCGCTGGCGTACCTGCCCAACCTGATGGGCGACGGGCTGACCGGCGACGCGCGCGCCTTCCGCCTGATCGAGGCCGCCTACGCCTGTCTCGCCTGAGCCCACCCCCATCAGACCGGCGCCATCAGTGCATGGTGATGCCGCCGCTGACCGACACGGTCTGGCCGGTGATGTAGGCGGCGCGGTCGGTGCACAGGAACGCGACGAGCCCGGCGACGTCGTCCGGGCGGCCGATGCGGCGCAGCGGGATCTGCCTGGCGAGCTTGTCCAGCAGCCCGGGGTGCCGGTCGGACACCGCCCGGACCATCGGGGTGTCGGTCGGGCCGGGGCAGACGACGTTGCTGGTGACGCCGCCGCGCGCGGCCTCCCGGGCGAGGGTCTTGGCGAGGCCGAACAGCCCCGCCTTGGTGGCCGCGTAGGCGCCCTCGCCGCCGGAGCCCGCGCGCGCACCGTCGGAGGAGACGAACACCAGGCGCCCCCAGCCGCGTTCGGTCATGCCCGGCAGCAGCGCCCTGGTGAGCTGCATGGGGGCGCGCAGGTTCACCTTCCACATCAGGTCCCAGTGGGCGGGGTCGCTGTCGGTGAACGGCTCGACGATGCTGACGCCCGCGTTGTGCACGAGCACGTCGACGCGCCCCACCCCGGCGGTGAAGCGGTCGATGTCGCCGGGGTCGGCGAGGTCGACGCGGTGGGCGGTCCCGCCGACGGCCTCGGCGGCCTCCTCGGCGGCGGCGCCGTCGAGGTCGGCGACGACGACGTGGGCGCCGAGGGACGCCAGGTCGGCGCAGACGGCCCGGCCGATGCCCCCGGCGCCGCCGGTGACGACCGCGACGCGCCCGTCCAGGGTCAGTCCGTTCACGCGGTCCTCCAGGCGGCGGCGAGGTCGGTGCTGGTGGCGCGGGCGGCCAGCAGGGCGACGGTGTTGGCCATGACGGCGTCGCCGTACTCGGCGGGCATCCCCGCGACCGCGTCGGTGACGACGACCACCCGGTAGCCGAGGTTGACCGCCTCCAGGCACAGGCCGGGGACGCCGAGGTTGAGCGACACGCCGAGGGCGACGACGGTGCGCACGCCGAGGGCGCGCAGCGTCTGGTCCAGGGACGTGCCGGTGAACGGGGAGAACCCGTGGTAGCGGCGCGACTCCAGGTCGGCCGGGTCGTACAGCTCCGGCAGCACCTCGATCGCGCCCGTGCCCTCCAGCATGTGCGCGGGGTCGCGCAGCAGTCCCCTGATGAACGGGCTGTTGCCGGTGTGGCTGCCGGCGCGGTCGGCGCGGAACGCGGCGGTGCAGTGCACGACGCGGATCCCGGCGGCGCGGGCGGCGGTGACGGCGCGGACGGCGCCCGCGGTCACCTCCCGCTCGGCGCACACCTTGACCAGGTCGGGGAAGCGGGCCAGGTCCCCGACCACGCCGCGCTGCATCTCCATGACCAGCACGGCGGTGTGGGCGGGGGCGGCCAGTGCGGCGAGATCGATCGGCACGTAAATCAATCTAGCACTTGCTTGGTAGACGGGGCCGGTAACGTCCCGTCCATGGACGTACGCGACCTGCACGGCTGGCCCGCCACCGCCGAGGAGGCCGAGGAGATCCAGGACCGGCTGCGCCCCCTGCTCGACCTGGACGGCCCGGGGCCGCAGGCGCCCCGCCTGATCGCCGGGCTGGACGTGTCGTACGAGGGCGACGGGGGCGGGCAGGGCGGACGCCTCGCCGCCGCCGTGGTCGTGCTGGACGCCGCCACGCTGGACGTGGTGGAGGAGTCGGTGGTCACCGGCACCGCCGCGTTCCCGTACGTGCCGGGCCTGCTGGCGTTCCGCGAGCTGCCCGCGCTGGTGGAGGCGCTGCGGCGGCTGTCGGCGACGCCCGACCTGCTGGTGTGCGACGGCTACGGACTGGCCCACCCGCGCCGGTTCGGCCTGGCCTGCCACCTGGGCGTGCTGACCGGGCTGCCGTCGATGGGCATCGCCAAGACCCCGTTCGTCGGCGCCTACGACCCGCCGGGAGAGCGGCGCGGCGACGCGAGCCCGGTGCGGCACGACGGCGAGGTCGTCGGGCGCGTGCTGCGGACGCGCGACGGCGTCAAGCCGGTGTTCGTGTCGGTCGGGCACCGCGTGGACCTCGACACCGCGTGCCGTCACGCCCTCGCGCTGACCCCCCGCTACCGCCTGCCGGAGACCACCCGCCGGGCCGACCGGCTGTCCCGCGACGCCCTCGCCGACCTGGCCTCGCCCGCCTGAGCCGGGCGGTCTTCCGCTGGATTGCCGACCTTCGCGAACCCGGTTCGGCGCCTTGTTCGCCAACCAAGCGTGCGCTAGGTTGGCTGGCGATGGACCGCCCGCGCCCCTCCCCCGCGCCGACGCCGCTGACCGAGCCGTACTGGACGGCCTGCCGGCGCGGCGAGCTGGTGCTCCAGCGCTGCCGGGAGTGCGCGCGGTTCGTCCACTTCCCCGAACCGTCCTGCCCGTTCTGCGGCGGCGCCGAACCGGCGTACGAGGCGGTGTCCGGACACGGCCAGGTCCACACGTTCAGCGTCGTGCACCGCAGCTTCCTTCCCGGGTTCACCCCGCCGTACGTCGTCGCGTGGATCGACCTGCCGGAGGGCGCCCGGGTGTTCGGGGACGTCACCGGCTGCCCGCCCGAGGACGTGCGGATCGGGATGCCGGTGCGGGTGACCTTCGACGACCTCGACGGCTTCGGCCCGATCCCCCACTGGAGGCCAGCAGCATGACGCGCATAGGCAACGTCCTGTACGTCGCGAAGGACGTGGACGAGGCGGTCCGCTTCTACCGCGACGCCCTGGGCCTGGCCGTGAAGTTCACCGACGGCGACCGGTTCGCCGCCTTCGACGGCGGCGGCACCACGTTCGCGGTGGCCGGGCCCGGCGAGGACGTGACCGGCGGCGTGCCCGCGGTGTCGTTCAAGGTCGACGACGTGGCCGGGGCGGTGGAGCGGCTCACCGCGGCCGGGGCGCGGCTGGTGCGCGGGCCCGAGGAGGGGCCGCACGAGATCCGCGCCGTGCTGCGCGACCCGGCCGGCAACGCGTTCGTCCTGTACTCGCCCCGCCCCTGATCGGCTGACAGGTCCCCGTTCCTCGAAGGCACGTCCCCCCGCCACCGTCCCGCGACCCCACCCCCCGAGCCGGAGCCGAAGGAGCCGAGCCGTGGCGCGAGAGAACTCCCCCTTCAGCAACTACGCCTACGCCATCCTCACCGCGAACGCCCGGCGCACCCCCGACAAGGTGGCGCTGACGTACTGCGGCGAGCAGAGCTTCACCTACGACCGGCTCAACCGCAGGGTCAACCGGGTGGCGCACGCGCTGCTGGCGGCCGGGGTGACGCCCGGCATGCGGGTGGCGTCGCTGATGAACGAGACCCTGCACGTCGCCGAGGTCTACCTGGCGCAGATGAAGATCGGCTCGGTCGTCGCCGCGCTCAACCCGTACTGGCCCGCCGACACCCTCCGGCAGGTGGTGGAGCGCTCCGAGTGCACGGCGTTCGTGTACGACGCCACGGTGGAGGACGCGGTGGCCTCCATCCGTCCCGAGCTGCCGAACGTGAAGCTGTGGCTGCGCGTCGGCGGGCCGGGCGCCGACGCCGTCGACCTGGACGCGCTGGCCGCCGAGGCGAGCGAGGCCGAGCCGCCGCTCGGCGGGTTCGGCAACGACCTGCTCGCGCTGTTCTACACCTCCGGCACGACCGGCCTGCCGAAGGCCGTCATGCACACCCACTTCAGCTCGCTGGCGTCGGCGCAGATCTGGCTGGACGTGGGCCGCGACCAGGACTCGGTGATGGGCACGGGCGCGATCATCTGGGGCATCGGCTTCCCCGCGCTGGTCGGCCCGGCGTTCTACGCGGGCATGAAGCTGGTGCTGGAGCAGGACTGGGGCCCGGCCAACTTCCTCACGGTGGTGCCGCGCGAGAAGGTCACCCACGTCAGCCTGATCCCCAGCTTCTTCTCGGCGCTGCTCGGCTCGGACGAGCACCGCGACGCCGACCTGTCGTCGCTGCGCGCGATCGTGCTGGGCGGCGAGCCGCTGCTGCCGAGCCTGCGCGAACGCATCATGCGGCGGCTGCCGGACGCGGCGATCTACAGCTACTACGGGCAGACCGAGGCGCCCTACACCTGCTTCGGCCGCCAGGACGACGGCAGCCAGGACATCTCGTCGGTGGGCCGGGCCCGCATGTCCTGCGCGGTGCGGATCACCGACCCGGGCGGCGAACGGGTCGTCGGCGAGGTCGGCGAGATCAACCTGTCCGGCCCCAACCTGATGGCCGGCTACGACGGGCAGCCCGACAAGACCGCCGAGGTGCTGCGCGACGGCTGGTACGTGGGCGGCGACCTGGGCCGCATGGACGAGGCCGGGTTCCTGTACGTGCTGGGCCGCCGCGAGGACTCCATCCTCAAGGGCGGTCAGTGGACGCAGCCCGCGCAGATCGAGGAGGCCGCGATCGAGGTGGACGGCGTGGCCGAGGCCGGGGCGGTCGGGGTGCCCGCGCATCCGGAGGGCCGCGACGCGGTCGAGCAGAAGATCCTGCTGGCCGTCGTCCCGAGATCGGGGGCGACGCTGGACGCCGACGCGGTGCGCGCCGCGCTCGCGGGCCGGCTGCCCGCCCACCGGGCGCCCGACACCGTCGTGGTCGCCGACGAGCTGCCGCACACCCAGGACGCGTCGGGCGGGCCCGGCAAGCTGCTGCGGCGCGGCATCCGCGACCGGTACGCCGACCGCGTCCGGTGACCGGCCCGATGAAGTCGGTTCCCGAGCACGCCGTCAAGGCGTGGATCCGGGGGTTCGGGGTGGCCGTGCCGCGCGGCGCGACCGCCTCGTCCCCCGAAGGCGTGGGAACGGCCGCGCACGGCCTGACGAGCCCGCTGGTGGTGAAGGCCTACGGGCCCGGCCTCGTGCACAAGAGCGACGCCGGGGCCGTCCGTCTGGGGCTCGAGTCGCCGCCTGCCGCCTGCGACGCCGCCGCCGAGATGCTCACCGCTCTCACGGCCCGGGGCGTGACGCCGGACGGCTTCCTGGTGGAGGAGCAGGCCGCGCCGGGCGTGGAGGTCATCGTCGGCGCCGTCCGCGACCCCGCGTTCGGCCCGGTGCTGCTGGTCGGCCTGGGCGGCGTGTGGACGGAGGTGCTGCGCGACACGGCGCTGCGGCTGTGCCCGGTGACCGAGGCCGACGCGCACTCCATGCTGGACGAGCTGCGCGGCGCCGCCCTGCTGAACGGCTCGCGCGGCCGGCCGGGCATCGACCAGGACGCGCTGGTCCGGGTGATGCTGGCGGTCGGCAGCCCCGGCGGGATCGTCGACCGGCTCGGCGACGGGTTCACCGAGTTCGAGCTGAACCCGGTGATCTGCGGCCCGCACGGCGCCGTCGCGGTGGACGCCCGGCTCCTGGGCGCCGACACGCTGCCCACCGGCCGCCGCCCCGCGGGCGACCGGCAGCCGCGCGCCGCGTCCGGCTTCGACCGCCTGTTCGCGCCGCGCGGCATCGCGGTGGTGGGCGCCTCCACCAGGAAGCCCGGGTTCGGCAACATGTTCCTCGGCTTCTACAAGGCGGCGGGCTACAAGGGGACGCTGCTCGCGGTGCACCCCACGGCCAGCGACATCGACGGCGTGCCCTGCGTCCCGTCCCTGGCCGACGCCGCCCCGGACGTCGACTACGCGCTGGTGGCCGTGCCCGCGGCGCGCTGCGCCGAGGTGGTGCGGCAGGCGGCCGGGATCCCGTACGTGCAGGTGATGAGCGGCGGGTTCCGCGAGATGGGCGCGGCCGAGCTGGAGGCCGGCCTGCTGGCGGCGGCACGCGAGGCGGGCGTGCGGCTGCTCGGCCCCAACTGCATGGGCGTGTACGCGCCTGCGGGCGGGCAGACGTTCCTCGGCGGCGAGCCGGGACGCCCCGGGCGCATCGCGATGATCTCGCAGAGCGGCGGGCTCGCGGGCGAGGTGATCAAGGTCGGCGAGCGGCGCGGGCTGGCGTTCTCCAAGGTCGCCACGGTCGGCAACAGCGCCGACGTGACGCCCGCCGAGCTGCTGCGCTACCTGGCGGCCGACGACGACACCGCCGTCATCGGCCTCTACCTGGAGGACCCCCGCGACGGCCGGGGCCTGTTCGAGACGCTGCGCGAGGTCGGCAAGCCGGTCGTCGCGCTGGTCGGGGGCCGCAGCCGCCAGGGCCGCACGGCCGCCGCGTCCCACACCGGCGGCATGGTCAGCGACACCCGCGTCTGGTCGGCCCTGGCCGCCCAGACCGGCGTGGCCCTCGTCACCGGCCAGGACGACCTCATCGGCGCCCTGGACTTCCTCGACCTGCACTCCGCGCGCGACGTCGGCCCCGGCCGGGACGTGCTGGTCATCGGGCCGAGCGGCGGCGCGAGCGTCCTGGCCGCCGACGTGTTCGACACCGCGGGCCTGGAACTGACCGCGTTCCCCGACGAGACGAAGGCCGCGCTCCGCGACCTCGGCCTGGGCGCGGGCAGCTCCCTGGCCAACCCCCTCGAAATCCCCGTGGGTCCGCAGGCCGACCCGGACCTGGTGCGCGGCGCCGTCACCGCGATCGTGGCGGACCGCCCGTTCACCGACGTCGTCGCGCACGTCAACGTGCAGAGCTTCGTCACGTTCGGCACCAGCGTCGAGCCGCTGCTGACCTACGCGCGCAGGCTCGGCGCGCTCCAGGAGGAGCTGCCCCGCACGCGCGTCACGCTGGTGCTGCGCAACAGCGAATGCGCACCGGCCGGGGTCGAGGACGACGTCCGGCGCATCGCCCGCGGCGCCGGGATACCGGTGTACCGCACCATGGAGGCCGCCGCCGTCGCGGTGGCCGCGGGAAAGACGTTCTCCGCGAGGAGCAGGCATGGGACAGCTTGACGGCAAGGTCGCGCTCATCACCGGCGGCGCACGCGGCATGGGCAAGGCGCACGTGCGGCGTTTCGTCGCCGAGGGCGCCAAGGTGGTGTTCGGCGACGTGCTGGAGGAGGAGGGCGCCAAACTCGCCGCCGACCTCGCCGACGCCGGTCGGTTCGTCCGCATGGACGTGACCTCGCCGGAGGACTGGCGGAGCGCCGTCGACACCGCCGTGAACGCCTTCGGCCGGCTCGACGTGCTGGTCAACAACGCCGGGATCATCCGGCACAAGAGCATCGAGGAGATGTCGCTGGACGAGTGCCGCCGCATCCTGGACGTCAACCTCGTCGGCCAGTGGCTCGGCATCAAGTCCGTGACAGCGGCCATGCGCGCCGCGGGCGGCGGCTCCATCGTCAACGTGTCGTCCACCGAGGGGTTCATCGGCGCCGCCGGGCTCGCCGCCTACTCGGCCAGCAAATTCGGCGTGCGCGGCCTCACCAAGGCCGCCGCCCGCGAGCTCGGCCCGGACGGCATCCGCGTGAACTCCATCCACCCCGGCGGCATCATCACGCCGATGTCGATGCAGGACGACGTCGTCAACGCCACCGCCGCCAGTGCCGACGCGTTCATGAAGGCGCTGCCGCTCGGCCGCCTCGGCTCGACCAGGGAGGTCACCGGCCTGCTGGTGTACCTGGCCTCGGACGAGTCGAGTTACTGCACCGGCAGCGAGATCCTGGTGGACGGCGGGATGCTCACCGGCGCGGGCTACTGACCCGTGGACGAAGCTCCGTCCATCCCTCCACGGCCTCCAGTTCGGCGGCCAGCGAGATGAGCGTCGCCTCGTCCGAATCGTGCCCGAGCAGCTGCGCCCCGATCGGCAGCCCCTCCCGGCTCAGCCCCGCGGGGACGTTGACCGCCGGCCACCCCAGCACGTTCCACGTCCAGCAGTAGGGGCAGGCGGCGGCCACCCCCGACTGCGTCCTGCGGTAGGGAACGCCGTCGTAGGCCCCCACCTTCGACGGAAGCTGCGCGGTCGTCGGGGTGAGCACGACGTCCGCGTACTGGAAGATCCTGCCGATCCTCCTGCGCAGCCCCGGGTCCAAGCGCCTGGCCAGCGGAAGCAGCCTTCTGCCGACCGTCCTGCCGATCCGCGCCTCCATCTCGGTGCGCGGCTCCGGCGTCGCCCCCGGGAGGGAGTCCAGCCAGTCCGCCACCCCGGCCGTGCCGCGCGGAACCAGCCCCAGCACCACCGGCCCGTAATCGGGGTCGGCCGGGAACACCTTGTGCCCCAGGTCGGTGAGCCTGCGGGCCATCCTCTCCACCGCCGCCCGGATCTGCGGATCGAGCCTGCCGCTCACCCCGAACGCCGTCCTGAACGACACCGCGATCTTGAGCCGGCGCGGCCTGGTCCGGGCCGCCTCCAGGAACGGCGTCACCGGCGCGTCGAGCCGGTACACGTCCTCGGGATGGCTTCCGGTCAGCACGTCCAGCAGCAGCGCCGCGTCCTCGACGCTCCTGGCCAGCGGCCCCCAGACCGTCAGCCCGTTGAACGGATCCCGGTGCGGGAAACCGGACACCCTGCCCCGCTGCGGCTTGATGCCCACCAGGCCGGTCCAGGCCGCCGGAATGCGGATCGACCCCGCACCGTCCGACCCCACCGCCGCCGGAACCATCCCCGCCGCCACGGCCGCCGCCGAACCCCCCGACGACCCTCCCGGCGTGTGCTCGGGGTTCCACGGGTTCCTGGCACACCCGAACCCCGGCGACTCGCTGAACGGCCACAGCCCCAGCTCGCACGTCGTCGTCTTGCCCACCACGACCGCCCCGGCCGCCTTCAGCCGCCGCACCAGCTCGGCGTCCGCCGTCTTCGGCAGGTGGTCGCCCGGCACCCCGAACGGCGTCGTCTCCCCCGCCAGGTCCGTGTCGTCCTTGATCGCCACCGGGACGCCCAGCAGCGGCAGCCGCTCCCCGTCGGCCAGCCGCCGGTCGGCCTCCGCCGCCGCCTCCCGCGCCGCCTCGGCGCACACCACCCGGAAGGCGCCCAGCCCGTCCAGCTCCGCGATGCGCTCCAGCGACCGCTCGACCAGCTCCTTGGCCGTCACCTGACCGTCCGCCAGCGCCCGCGCCTGCTCGGCCAGCCCCTCCACGCCGCACCTCCGGATCGGCCCGGGCGGACAACTCGCCCACCCGGGGTATCGTTCGTTCGAACGAACGATAACGGGAACACCACCCGATCCGGAAGACTGGGGTCGATGAACGCCCGTGACCGCATCCTGCACGCCGCCCTGCGCCTGATCGGCGAGCAGGGCGTCGGCGCCGTGACCAACCGTGCCGTCGCCCGCGCGGCCGGCGTCTCCCTCGGCTCGCTGACCTACCACTTCCCGAACCAGTCCGACCTGCTCCGGGAGGCCCTGCACACCTTCGTCGACGAGGAGATCGCCCGGATCACCGCCCACGTCGAACGGCTGCGCACCGCGGGCATCGACGCCGACCAGGCCGCCGACGAGGTGGAGAAGGCCATCGTCGAGTTCTCCTACGGCCCCGAGCAGCTCGCCAACCTCGAACTGCACCTGCACGCGGCCCGCGACCCCGCCGTCCGCGCCACCTCCACCCGCTCCGTCGAGGCCTACGACCGCCTCGCCACCGCCGTCCTGACCGCCCTCGGCATCCCCGACGCCGAACGCCACGCCCCCGCCGTCGTCGCCATGCTCTACGGCCTGGCCGTCCGCCGCCTGTCCACCGGCGACACCACCGCCACCGGCACCGCCGACGCCTTCCGCCTCCTCCTCCACGGCGCCCTCCCCCGCGACTGACCCCCGCTCCCGAGCGTGAAAACGGCTCTGGCCCGCACGACCCCAGAGCGGATTAAGGGGTCGTACGGGCCAGCCGCCTGTCTCAATCAGGAACCTCGGGTCGGAACCTCAGCCGACGTTCGCTCTGCTCTCCAGCCTCTGCACCTCCGCCAAAAGTCTTGCTGTGACACCCAAGACGCTAAGCCGCCCACCCCCCGCGACGACCTCTCTTAAGGTTCACTTAGGGAACGCCTGAGCCACCCTTATTCCGGTCCACTCCGGGGCTCCGCTGTTGGACGAGAAGTCTGCATTCACCTGCGGTAACGCATGGTTCGCAGGCGGCGTCTCAGAGGGTGTACGTACGGGTGACCGCCACGAGTCCGCCGTCCTCGCGGGTCGAGGCGACCAGATTCGGCGGCATGGCCGTGAATCCCGGGACGCTCCGCAGGCCGTCGGTCTCGGCGATGGCGGTGACGCGGAGCCGGCCCGTCCCCGGCACGCGCAGCGTGATCTCGGCGCCTTCGGCGGGCAGGCCGCGGAAGCGCACCTCCCCCGGCCAGGTCCGGGCCCGTGTTCCCGTGACGGGGACGGTCACGGGGGTCAGGCCGCGGACCGCCGCCGTGGCCTGAGTGAGAGGGCGTTCGACGCGGAGGGTGACCGATCGGGCGCCGCGGCCGACGCGCACGCGCAGCCTGAGCGTGTCACCGGAGCGGCTCACCAGCGACAGGCGGGGGGCGGCGGCGCGAACGGCGGGGGCGGGCCCCGTCCAGAGAGTGCCGCGCGCGTAGCCGGGTGGGAGGGCCGCGGTGTCATGGCCGGAGACGTAGCGCTTGGTCCAGGCGGGCGGTTCGGTGTCGGCGCTGACCCAGTGGGCCTTCCGGCCGTCGGCGTCCACCACGTACGACAGGTGCGTGCGCCCCGGGTTGTCCGCGTCGAAGCGATCGACGGCCAGTCCGGCGGCGACCAGCGCGCCCGCCAGCACCACGCCGACGGCCGGGACGGCGAGCCGCCACCGGCGGCGCTCGGGCAACGCGAGCTCCGCGAAGGGCAGCAGCGTCAACAGGAACAGCGCCACCATCAGGGCGGCGGCACCGCCCAGCGCCAGCCCCATGCCCGCGAACACCGTCCTGGCCAGCGCGGGCAGCAGGATCGCCGACACGATCGTCCCCGCCGTCAGCGTGGCCATCCGCCCCCGGGGCAGCAGCAGCGCCCCCAGCCCGCCCAGGGCGCACGTCAGCGCGGGGAGGGTGAAGACGAACGCGGCGCCCGGCGCGTAGGCCGCGCACGCCACTCCGAGCGCGGCGGGCCAGCCCAGCGCGCCGACCGCCAGCGCACAGGGCCCCACCACGCGCCGCAGCGCCAGGTACCAGGCCAGCACCGAGACTCCGGCCAACATCGCGACGGCCGCCTGGAACGGCCCGGGTCGATGCAGCAGCCCGCCCATCACGTCGTACGTGGGCCGCACCCCGGCCAGCAGCGCCCACACCACCTGCGCCAGCACCACCGACAGCAGCAGCGGCAGGATCCCCGACAGGGTGCCCACGGCCAGGCGGGGCAGGCTGAGCAGCCGCCTGCGGCGGGCGGCCAGCGCCAGCGCGGCGACCGCCGCCACCGACAACACGGCAAGCGGCCACACCAGCCACTGCGGATACGTCACCATCACGCCGAAGATCCGGAAGTAGGTGGCGTCGTGGTCGGCCTTCATCGTCGCCAGGTCCGCGTCGCCCAGGGTGCGCGCCAGCGCCAGCATCGTGGAGCCGTGATGCTGGAGGCTTCCCCGGTCCATCTGGGCGAGGGAGTCCTGGGCGGTGTGGTAGCGCGAGGAGCGTTCGATGTAGGCGAAGTTCATGCCGGTGAAGCCGGCCTTGGTCAGCGGTGTGAAGTCGGTGTTGTTCGGCAGCAGCCGGTACAGCGCCACCATGGACGAGTCGCCCCGGGGGTGCGGCACGGCCTGCGCGAACGTCCGCACGAGCCCGGCGTTGTCCTCGGACGTCTCGAACATCATGGAGGGCCCGGCGACCCCGCGCGCCTCGAAGTTCAGCAGCACCCCGCCGGCACGGCCCAGCGGGTGCAGCCGGGCGAACGCCTCCGCGCCGAGCACGCCGTCCTCCTCGCCGTCGCTCATCAGCAGCACCAGGTCGTTGCGGAGCCCGGCGTTCCCGAGCGCCCGGACGGTCTCCAGCATGGCCGCGACGGCCGCGGCGTCGTCGGAGGCGCCGGGCCCCATCGCCGCCGAGTCGTAGTGCGCCGCGATCAGTACGGTCCCGGTCGGATCGGTGCCGGGCCGCGTGGCCACCACGTTGTGGACCTGCCCGAACGACGCCAGCCCCCGGGAGGAGTTCGCGCCGACCGCCCGCTGCGTCTCGACCCGCAGTCCCGCCGCCCGCAACTGCTCCACCAGGTAGTTCCTGGCGCGTTCGCCGGCCGCGCTGCCGATCGGGCGCGGTTCGGCGGCGAAGCGTTCCAGGTGGCGCATGGCCCGTTCGGCGCTGAACTCCCCGCTCGGCGCCGCGGCGGGCAGTGGCCGCATGGCACCGCCGGTCGCCGCGACCAGAAAGGCCACCGCCGCCAGGCCGAGAAGACCGGCCAGCCCGGCCCGGATCCGGTGCGGGACCTCGATCAACGTTCCCCTCATGGACACGGAACGCTAGGCCCGGGGCTCTGCCCGCCGTAATGATGCGCGTGCCCCGATCCGCCTGCGGTTTTCCGCACGGCGGGGCGGCGGAAAACCGCCACGGCGCCGCACGGCACGGACGCGGCGGGTCAGGCGATGACGCGGGGTCCGGTCCGGGGCCGGTTCCAGATCTGCAGCAGGCCGCGGGTGCCGGCGGTGTGGAAGCGCAGGCGGTAGTCGCCGTGCCCGGCGGGCAGCGGCGGGAGATCCAGGGCGCGTCCGGCCAGCTCGTGGAGGGTGACGTAACCGGTGTGGAAGCGGCAGCTCAGTTCCGCGATGCGGGGGTACGAGCGGTCCGGCCCAGGGTCGGCCGGTGAGATCAGGACGGTCAGCGGAAGATCGCCGTCGTGGACGGGCGCCCACAGGAGCGCCGCACCGGGGACGGCGTCGATCAGCTCGCCCGCGGACTCGGCGTGCGGGGGGACGGGGATGATCTCGCCGAGGGATCCGCCCCTGTCGACCAGGGCGAACTGGCCCGCCCGGACGCGCACGGTCAGGTCGAGGCGCTGGGGGGTCGCGGTGGTACGGCGGTCCGGGGCGAACCCGGACGGGACGCCTCCTGGGAAGCCGCGCCGTGCGAGGGCGGCGGCGTACTCGTCGTCGGTCATCTGGAGCGCGCGTTCGGCGACCCCCGGCACGTCGCCCGGCTCGGGCCGTTCGTGGGTGCCGATGACGGCGATGAGCTGGGATGCCGCGGTGGGGTCGGGCGGATGCCACCGGGTGATGCGGACCGTTCCGCAGCGGCGGCACGGGTCGCGGCGGACGTTGACGGCGCGGCCGTCCGGGTCGGTCTCGGTGCCGGTGGGTTCCAGCACGTTCAGCTCGGGGAAGTCGTGTTCGCCGCCGCACTCCTTGATGATCAGTTCCATGGCGACGTCGTCGCGGCTGGGAAAGGGCGTCATCAGCGGTCACCTCTGGGCCGGGACAGCAGGGCGCGGCCGCGTTCGGGGGTGAGCGTCTCGGCCAGGACCGGCTCGGTGAGCAGGACGACCGGCGCGATGTGGTCGGTGGATCTCGGCCGCCAGTGGGGCAGCGCGTCGCCGACGGCCCGCCACAGCGCGTCCGGATCGCTCGCATGCCGCTCCAGCGCCGCACGGACGAGCTCGGTGAACTCGGGGTTGCCGTAGTCCGGCCGGGCCTCGGAGCGGCGCAGGCGCGCCTGGTATTCGGCGACGAGGACCACGAGTTCGGGGTCACTGCCGATCGCCGTCTGCAGGATGGAGTTGCGGTTGGGCGAACTGGCCTGCCGGTGCTCGACGAACAACAGGGGCAGGAACTCCTCGGTGAACAGCGGATCGGAGAGGAACCCGTCGGGGGTGAACGACGGGTGCAGCAGTCGCCTCAAGAGCTGTTCGGCGTCATAGGCGCGTCCGAGAAGGAGCAGCATCTGCGCGCGCAACACGGTGGCGCGCACGTGGCCGAAGTTCTCGGCCTGCGCCAGGACGGCCTCGGCCCCGTCGACGTCACCGGCGAGGGCGTCGCGGCGTGCCTGATCCACCTTGGCCGCCCACGAGTCGCGCGTCGCGCCCTCGGGCCGGCGCATCTGGTGGAACTCGGCGTACAGGTCCTCCATGAGCGCGACGAACGACGGGAAGCGCTCAGGCGGCGCGGCGCGCCAGGAGAACAGGCTGTAGGCGGCCCACTCCCCGTTCTCGTCCACGTCCCCTGGATCGAGGTACAGGATGCCCGCGTCCGTCTCCAGGGAGATCAGCAGCCCCCGGCTGATCGGACCGTCGCCGCCGTCGGACTCCTCCTCCTCTTCGACGGGCTCGTCCCAGTCCTGCCAGTACGGCTCCAGGTCGCGCACCCAGCCGAGGTCGGACGTGCCGCGCATGCGCCATACGAAGATCCCCGCGTCGCGCCAGCCGTCGGTGGTCAGCAGGAACTCGCGGTAGGACGGCGGCAGACGCGTCCCGAGCCGCTCCTCCGCGGCGGCGACGGCCTCAGGGGTCGCCGGATCGAACCCGAGCCATCCGTCGCGGACCACTTCCGGATCCAGCTCGTCGGGCTCGGTGCAGCCGATCCATTCCTCGCTCCACCTGGTCAGCCATGGTCTCCAGTCCATGGCAAGACCCTGGCGCACACCTCCGACAAAACGCGGAAAGGGACTCTCAGCGGGCGGACGACGCGTCCACCCGATGAGTTTCGGACGCGGCACCTGTCTCCATTGGCACACGCAACCGAGGGGAGCACGGCGATGAGGATCACCCTGGCGACGTTCCTGACGCTGGACGGGGTCATGCAGGGCCCGGGGGCACCCGACGAGGACACCCGCGACGGGTTCCGGCACGGCGGCTGGCAGGCCCCCTACGCGGACGAGGGACTGGCGACCTACACCGCCGAGTGGTTCGCCGAGGCCGACGCCTTCCTCCTGGGACGCAGAACCTACGAGATCTTCGCGGCGTACTGGCCGAACGTCACCGCCGAGAACCACCCGATCGCGACACCCCTCAACACCCTCCCCAAGTACGTCGTCTCGACCACCCTGGACAAGGCGGAGTGGAACAACTCGACGCTCATCCGGACCGACGTCATCGAGAAGATCGCCGAACTGAGAAGCCGCCCCGGCCGGGAACTGCAGATCCACGGCAGCGGCGTGCTCGCCCAGTCGCTGCTTGACCACGGCCTGATCGACGAACTCCGCCTGTGGACGTACCCGGTCGTCCTGGGCACCGGCAAGCGCCTGTTCGAGCCGGGCCGCACCCCCACGGCCCTGCGCCTGGTCGACTCCAGGCCGACCAGCAGCGGCTGCGTGCTCAACGTCTACCAGCCGACGGGCAAACCCACCTACGGCAAGTTCACCGAGGAATGACACCTCGCCCAGCAGACCCGCGCGCTCGCGCGTCGGCCTGGGACGGTTGTGATCGCCCGGGTGCCAGACTGCGGCCATGGACGTTCGGCAGCTCGAGTACTTCCTGGCGGTCGTGGATCACGGCAGTGTCAGCAAGGCGGCGATGGCCCTGTACCTGGCCCAGCCGTCGCTGTCCCAGGCGATTCGGTCTCTCGAGCGGGATCTCGGACAGACGCTGTTCCATCGCATCGGGCGCCGGTTGGTGCTCACCGAGGCCGGCCGGGTGTTGATCGAGCCGGCTCGGCAGGTGGTGCGCGGGCTGGAGAACGCGCGGGCGAGCGTGGAGTCGGTCGCCGGGCTGGCGGTGGGACGGGTCGAGATCGCGGCGATGCCGTCGCAGGCCGTGGAGCCGCTGGCCAGGATGATCCAGGCGTTCGTCGAGCGGCACCCGGGGATGTCGGTGTCCGTGCGGGCGGCCTTCACGGCCACGGCGGTGATCGACCAGGTGCGCGGAGGGCAGGCGGAGGTGGGGCTCCTGGCCGCGACCGACCTGCCCGTGGCGTCGGGCGTCACCCTGGAACCGATCGGCCGCCAGCGGTTCGTGCTGATCGCGCCCGCCGACGGTCCGTTCGCGGCGGGCTCCACCGTGCGGACCGAGGATCTGGCCGGGCAGCGACTGATCGTGGGCCAGCCCGGGACCGGGATGCGGCGGGTGGTGGACGAGATCCGCGCCTCCGGGGTCGAGCTGACGCAGGTGGTGGAGACCGAGTTCAGGGAGGCGATCCTGCCTCTGGTGCTGGGCGGCGTCGGGATCGCGGTGCTCGCCGACTCGTGGGCGCCGCTGGCCCGCCGGGCAGGTGCCCTCGTCCTGGAGCTGGACCCGCCGAGGTATCTGCACCTGGCGCTGGTGCGGCGTGAACAGCTCACGCCGACCGCAGACGCCTTCCTCACAGCGGCGCGCGAACTATAGGCCGCGCCTATAAGGCGCGCTCACTCTGCGTATTGGACGCGAGCCGGTATCTGCTGATGCCATCTGTGGCATGACGGATTACCGGATCGCTCTCATTCCCGGAGACGGAATCGGCAGGGAAGTGACACCTGCCGCATGCGCGGTGCTGGACGCGGTCGGCGCTCGCCACGGCATCGCATTCACCTACGACGAGTTCGACTGGTCGTGTGCCCGGTATCGCGCACTCGGCGCGATGATGCCCGATGACGGCCTTTCCCGGATCCGGCGGCACGACGCGATCTTCCTCGGCGCCGTCGGCGACCCGTCGGTGCCCGACCACGTCTCACTGTGGGGCCTGCTCATTCCCATCCGCCGGGGATTTCGGCAGTACGTCAATCTGCGCCCGGTCAAGGTGTTCGAGGGAGTGGAAAGCCCGGTGCGGCGTGCGGTGGCGGGCGAGGTCGATCTCGTCGTCGTCCGGGAGAACGTGGAAGGGGAGTACAGCGAGATCGGCGGCCGGCTGGGCCGAGGCTTCCCCGAGGAAATGGCCGTGCAGGAGGCCGTTTTCACCCGCGCCGGCGTGACCCGGGTCGCCGACTACGCGTTCTCGCTCGCTGCGTCCCGCCGCAACCGGTTGACCTCGGCGACGAAGTCGAACGGGATCGTGCACACGCTGCCGTTCTGGGACGAGCTCGTCGCGGAAGTGGGGACGTCCTACCCGGACGTCACGTGGGATGCCGAGCACATCGATGCCCTGTGCGCCAAGGTGGTCCTCGATCCGGCGCGTTTCGACGTGATCGTCGCCTCGAACCTGTTCGGCGACATTCTCAGTGACCTGACCGCGGCGGTGGCGGGCAGCATCGGCATCGCACCCGCGGCGAACATCAACCCGGAGCGGGAGTTCCCGTCGATGTTCGAGCCGGTGCACGGTTCGGCACCGGACATCGCCGGCCGCGGGATCGCCAACCCGCTCGGTGCGGTCTGGACCGCGGCCATGCTGCTGGACCACCTCGGGCACCCGGAAGCCGCCAAGGAGATCGAGCAGGCGATGGCCGCCGTGCTCGCCAAGACACCGATCCGCACCCCCGACCTCGGCGGTTCGGCCACCACCGAGGCGTTCACCAAAACCATTCTGGAATTCCTCGGAATGTAGTTTCCCCACCCCCCGGCCGGTTGCCACGAGGAGGAACAACCATGGCCGCTACCTCGACGACCCACCCCGATGACGTCCGCAGACCTTGGCACCGCCAGCTCTACGTATGGGTGCTGGCCGGAATCGCGGCGGGTGTCATAGTCGGTTTGTGCTGGCCCGCCTTCGGCGCTTCACTCGAGCCGGTCGGCAACATGTTCATCGCGGCGATCAAAATGGTGGTCGCGCCGGTCGTTTTCGTCACCGTCATCACCGGCATCGCCGGTGTGGACAGCCTGCGCCGAGTGGGCCGGATCGGCTGGAAGGCGCTGCTGTACTTCCAGTGCGCCACCCTGGTCGCGATGCTGCTCGGGCTCATCTCGATCAACGTGTTCCGCCCGGGCGAGGGCATGCACGCCGATCCGGCGAAGATCAAGCTGACCGAGTCGGCGGCCGGTCTGGTCACCCGGGGCGAGCACCAGGACTGGTGGCATTTCGTCACCGACATCGTTCCGTCGAGCATGGTCGCGCCCTTCGTGGAGGGCAACGTTCTGCAGGTGGTGTTCATCGCCGTGCTCACCGGCATCGCGCTGCACGCGGTCGGCCCCGTCGGCGCACCACTCGTGGACGGCCTGAGCCGTGCCGGCGCCGTCATCTTCAAGATGCTCGGTTACGTCATGTACGCGGCGCCGGTGGGCGCGTTCGGCGCCATGGCCTACACGGTCGGGAAGTTCGGCGGTTCCACGCTCCTCGGGCTCGGGAAGCTCATCCTGGTGTTCTACGGAACCGCGGCGTTCTTCATCATCGTGGTCCTCGGCGCGGTCGGGCTGGTCATCCGGGTCAACATCGTCAAGCTGCTGCGGTACTTCCGGGAGGAACTGCTGCTGGTCGTCGGCACCTCGACCACCGACACGGTGCTGCCCCGGCTGATGACCAAGCTCGAGAACCTCGGGGTGCCGCGTGACATCGTCGGCCTGGCCGTGCCGACCGGGTACTCGTTCAACATGGACGGCATCGCGATGTACCTGTCGCTGGCCGCCGTGTTCATCGCCCAGGCCACGGACACCCCGTTGTCGCTCGGCGCCCAACTGGCCCTCGTCGCGGTGATGATCCTGACCTCGAAGGGCTCCGCGGGGGTCACCGGTGCGGGGTTCGTCGTCCTCGCCGCGACCCTGTCCACCACGGGGGTGGTCCCGGTCGCGGGCCTGATGCTGATCTTCGGGATCGACAAGTTCATGTCCGAATGCCGCGCCGTCACCAACTTCTGCGGCAACGCCATCGCCTCGCTGGTGATCGCCCGCTGGGAGCGGGCGCTCGACCCCGCCCGGGTTCGCCGCGTCCTCAACGGCGACCCGCAGACCGCACCTGCCGCCCTCAGCGCCGAACGCAGCGTCTCCCATGCATGACCGGCGACCCCTGCTCGCCCGAATCGGCGTCCGAGCGCAGTTCCCTGACCGAACCGAGAGGATCCGATGAGCGTTCCGCTCCCCACCTCGTTCACCTACCGGACCATCGACGCCGACGGCGTGCGCATCAACTGCGCGGTGGGCGGCGACGGGCCGCCGATCCTGCTCCTGCACGGTTATCCGCAAACGCACCTGATCTGGCACCACGTCGCACCCAGACTCGCCACCGACCACACCGTCGTGCTCACGGACCTCCGCGGTTACGGCGACAGCGACAAACCGCGGCCGGGCCAGGACGACGCCGAATACTCCAAACGCGCCATGGCCCGCGACCAGCTGCTGGTCATGCGCTCCCTCGGATTCGACCGGTTCGGCATCGCCGGCCACGACCGCGGCGGACGCGTCGGCCACCGCCTCGCACTGGACGCACCGGATGCCGTCACGGCGCTGGCCGTCCTGGACATCGTCCCGACGCACCACGCCTTCGGCCACGCGGACATGACCTTCGGCCTCGGCTACTACCACTGGTTCTTCCTCGCCGCCGGCAACGGCATCCCGGAACGGCTCATCGGCCGCGACCCCGAATTCTGGATCACTGCCC
Source organism: Actinomadura miaoliensis (assembly GCF_039536785.1). NCBI lineage: Bacteria > Bacillati > Actinomycetota > Actinomycetes > Streptosporangiales > Thermomonosporaceae > Actinomadura > Actinomadura miaoliensis. The sequence goes on along the minus strand of NZ_BAAAZG010000020.1, from coordinate 119,116 downwards.
GGATGACCGCCCGTCACCACGGCGGCACGCCGTTCGACCCCGCGGCCGTCGCCGAGTACGTGCGGTGCTTCTCCGACCCGGCCGCGATCGCCGCCTCCTGTGCCGACTACCGGGCCGCGGCGGGCATCGACCTCCGGCACGACGAGGCGGACGCCGGCCGCACCATCGCCTGCCCGCTGCTGGCCCTGTGGGGCGAGCACAGCTTCGTCGGCCGAACCTACGACGTCCTGGCCGCCTGGCGCGGCTATGCCGGTGACGTCCGCGGACGGGCACTACCCAGCGACCACTACCTCCCCGAAGAACAACCCGAGTTGGTGACCACCGCCCTGCGCGACTTCTTCTCCTCCTAGGCCGCATCGAGAACTCGTCACGGGCCGGGGGCTAGGCCAAGTCGCACTCACCGCGCTTCACACAAGCCATCAAAACGGCACAGTCCTCGGCCCGCTCAAGGCCGAGGACTGATGCGTGCGCCGTCAGCGGGCCGCAGCGATCAGTTCCAAGGTCTGTTCCAGTTCACGGCCCGGAGCCGGCTCGGAGCTCCACATCAGCCGCAGATCATCGCCATGCCGGCGCGGGACCACATGGGTATGGAAGTGAAAGACCTCCTGCCAGGCGGCCGCGCCGGTGGAATGCACGACGTTCACGCCGTCGGGAGCCAACGCCGCCTTCACCAGCGCGGCGACCCGATGCACCATCCGGGCGACATGCGCGTGGGCGGTCTCGGAGATCGTCCACACGTCGGCGGCATGTTCTCGCGGAACGACCAGCGTGTGTCCCGGCGACGCAGGGGCGATGTCGAGGAACGCCACCGTGTGCTCGTCCTCGAGGATCCGATAGGACGGCAGCCGCCCGGCAACGATCTTGCAAAAGGTGCAGTCGTTCACGCACCCGATAATCGCATCCGCCAACCCCGCCCCGCCAAGGCGAAATGCCCCGGACGCGTGCGGCGCCGGTGCCGCTTCCGCTGCTGCGACAGGCAGTGCGGTCGTCCAGCTGCCGAGGTCGCACGCGCCTTGCGGTGTGGCCGGTGATCCTTGTGCAGGTCTGTAGATCTATCGCGGTGGGTAGGGTGCGGGGGCATGTCGTCGTTCAGTGGGTGGGCGGTCGTCGATCTGAAAGATGGGCGAGACGCCGAAGAATTCGTCAAAGTGCTGGACGAAGTGGTCGAGGGCGCCCGCGCCGTCCTGGTGGAAGGGCGGCGGGTGTTCGTGTACGCGGATTTCGAGCCGCTGCTCTACAGCGAGATCGCGACGCTGATGCCGGAATGGGGGAACCGGGCGGTCACCGCCGGGGACTTCGACGAGTACGGGGTCGTCAACGAGGTGCTCGGGCCGGACGGGACGGCCGTGCACACGGCTTCGATCGACGAGGAGGGCGGTGCGCTGCCGCACAACGACACTCCCGAGGCGCGGCGGGCGGCCGCGCGGCTGTTCGACGTGGACGCCGGTGCCCTGGACGAGGTTTCGGCCACGTGGGCCGCGGAGGGCGCCATGCCGTCCGTACTGGGCGAGCCCTATCTGAGGTGGTGGCGGGCATTGGGCGTGCCGTGGCCGGACGACTTCGGGCAACGAGCCGTCGAACGCGGATAGACGCCGGAAACGTCCGGGGCGCGGGGTCCTGCTCTACGTGGACGGCTACGAATACCGTCGCCTCGCCCACGACCGCAGGCTGCGGGCGCCCGCCCGAAGCCCTGGCCCGCGTGCTGCGATCGCCCTGGCGTCCCGGCGCCCCGTCGTTTCACCTTCCGCCTGGTGCGGGACGCGGAACCGGCGTGCCTACAACGACTCCGACCTCACAGCTTCGGCCGAGTAGCCGGCGACTTCCTTGTAGCGCTGGGAGATCTGGGCCAGTTCCTCGGGCTTGATGACGTTCTCGATCGAGTCGAAGGGGCGGTCGCCGGTGCGGCGCCACACCTCGTGGATGATCAGGTCGGGCGGCGCGGTGCGGTTGGTGAGGACGACCTGGGAGGTCGCGGGAAGGCGTTCCGCCTCGTAGGCGCGCAGGGCCGTCGCCGGGTCGTCCCGGTCGGCCGCCAGGTGGCGGCGCAGGGCGCGGGCGTCGAGGATCGCCTGGCCGGCGCCGTTGGAGCCGCGCGGGACCATGGGATGGGCGGCGTCCCCGAGCAGGGTGACCCGGCCGAAGGTCCACCGGTCCAGCGGATCCTGGTCGACCATGGGGTACTCCAGGACGGTCTCGGAGGCGCGCATCATCGCGGGCACGTCCAGCCAGTCGAAGTGCCAGTCCTCGAAGGCCCCGATGAAGTCCTCCAGACGGCCCCGCCGGTTCCAGTCCCGCTGCCGGTGGTGGGGCGTCCGTATCTCGGCGACCCAGTTGAGCAGCTGGTCGCCGCCGGGCAGGTTCCGGATGGGGTAGGCCACGAGCTTGCCCTGGTCGATCCACCCTGCCCGCACCATGCTCGCCCCGGAGAGGAAGGGCGCTCCGACGGTTACTCCGCGCCACATGTTGATGCCGGAGTAGCGCGGCGCGCCCTCATGGGGATGGAACTGCTTGCGGATCGCCGAGTGGATGCCGTCGCACGCGACCACCGCCCGGGCGCGCACGGCGGGCAGTTCCGCATCCCGCGCCGAGGATCGGAACCAGGCGGTCACGCCGGTGTCGTCCGGCTCGACCCGTACGCACCGGTGGTCCAGCACCACCGCGTCGGATCCCAGCCGCTCCCGCACCGCCCGCAGCAGCACGGCCTGCAGGTCGCCGCGGTGGATGGAGTACTGGGGATACGGGTAGCCGGCGTGCCGCCCCGCGGGCTCCCGGTAGATGAGCTGGCCGAACCGGTTGAAGAACACGGCCTCCCGGGTGAGGACGCCGACCTCGTCCAGCGGCTCCCCCAGACCGAGCTGGTGCAGGATCCGGGTGGCGTGCGGCAGCAGGTTGATGCCCACCCCCACCGCGGCGACCTCTGGTACGGCCTCGTACACACGGCAGCCGATCCCCGCGTCATGCAGCTCGAGCGCGAGCACCAGCCCGGCTATGCCCGCGCCGACGATCAGGACCTCAGCTTCCGGCTCGGTGGAACGTCCCCGCATCAACACTCCTCGGTTCACTGCGCCCGGTCGAGCGCGGGCCCATCGTGCCATGTGTTGCAGAGAACGGACGTTCTTGCGCAAGGTTTTCTGTTATACACAACACATGTCGGAATCACTGCCCCCATACACCGTCGGCTCGGTCGACAAGGCGGCGCTCATCCTGCTCATGATCCGTGACCGCGGCGAGGTCCGGGTGACCGACGTCAGCGACGAGCTCGGAGTGGCCCGCTCCACCGCGCACCGCCTGCTGCTGACCCTGGCGCATCGCGGGTTCGTCGCGCAGGACCGCGTCGCCAAGTCCTACCGGGCGGGACGGGTGCTGGTGGAGATCGGGCTGTCCGCGGTCGGCGGACTGGACGTGCGGCGCAAGGCGAGGCGCCATATGGAACGGCTGGCCGAGGAGTTGCACGAGACGGTCAACCTGCTCGTACTCGAAGGCAACGGCGTGCGCTTCATCGACGGCGTCGAGGGCGACCGGCCGCTGCGCGTATCCTCGCGCACCGGCGTGCTGCTGCCGGCGCACGCCACCTCGGGCGGCAAGGTCCTGCTCGCGGAGTTGCCCGACGAGGAGGCCCTCGCGCTGTTCCCGGACGGCCTGCCCCGGGTCACCGAGCGCACCATCACCGACCCGGACGCGCTCCGCGCCGAGCTGCGCAGCGTGCGCGACCTGGGATACGGGGTGAACCACGAGGAGAGCGCGTCGGGCCTGGACGCGGTCGCGGTCTGCGTCCGCGACCACCTGGGCCGGGCGCTGGCGGCGCTGGCGGTGAGCCTGCCGCACCAGCGGATGACCCAGGGCCTGCTGCACACCATCCTGCCGCCGCTGCGCGCGACCGCCGAGGCGATCAGCCGGGACCTCTGACCGGGCCCGCAGCCCCCCGACGGTCCAGTTGTTGCGTCATACAGAATCCGTTGTCGGTGGATTCCCTTTCACGGAACGAGGGCGTTACTTTCGGGCAACGCACGAGCCGATCAGAGCTCCGGGCTCCGCGCCACGAAACGGGTAGATGCCATGAATCACCGCCACAACGGCTATGACTGTATGACCTCGCGTGCCTGCCGGGGCACCGCGCGATGAGCTACAACGATTACGACGGACCGCACGCCGACCTGCGGGAACTGATCGAGCGGATCGACCGGGCCGGTCAGCTGGTCCGGGTCGGCGGCGTCGACCCCCATCTGGAACTGGGGACGCTGATCGAGCTCATCGCGCACCGCGGCGGCGAGGGCGGGCCCGCGGTCCTGTTCGACGAGCTCGTCGGGGCCAGGCCCGGTCACCGGGCCTTCTCCGGCGCGACCAACTCGGCCGAACGGCTGGCGCTCACCCTCGGCCTGCCGGTCCCGGATCATCCGCTCGACGTGGTCCGTGCCTACCGCGACCGGATGAAGACCCATACGCCGATACCGCCGGTGACCGTTGACACCGGTCCGGTGCTGGAGAACGTGCACCGCGACGACGAGGTCGACGTGACCTCGCTCGTCGCGCCCTTCCTGCATGAACGCGACGGCGGCCGCTACATCGGCACCGACGACCTGGTCATCATGCGCGACCCGGACGACGGCTGGGTGAACATCGGGACGTACCGGGTCATGGTGCACGGTCCCGACCGGGTGGGCCTGTGGATGTCACCGGGCAAGCAGGGCAGGCAGATCCGGGAGAAGTACTTCTCCCGCGGCGAGCCGTGCCCGGTGCTGATCTCCTGCGGCCACGACCCACTACTGTTCCTGGCCTCGGGGAACGAGCTGCGTTATGGCCTGTCGGAGTACGACTACGCCGGGGGCCACCGGGGCGTTCCGTTCGAGGTGGTGGAGTCCGAACTGCACGGGCTGCCCATGCCCGCCGCCGCCGAGCTGGTCCTGGAAGGCGAGATGTACCCGGGTGAGGTCGCCCCGGAAGGGCCGTTCGGCGAGTTCACCGGCTACTACGCGGGCGGGCAGTCCGACCAGCCGGTGGTGCGGATCCGCAGGGTCTACCACCGCGACGACCCCATCGTGACCGTCGCCTCCCCCATCCGGCCCCCGTCCAACTTCTCCTACAGCAAGTGCGTGATGAAGGCCGGGATGATCTGGGACGAGGTGGAGCGCGCGGGTCTGTCCGGCGTGCGGGGCGTGTGGTGCCACGAGGCCGGTGCCGCACGGCTGTTCAACGTCATCTCCATCAAGCAGGCGTACGACGGGCACGCCACGCAGGCCGGGCTGCTCGCCGCCTCCTGCCAGTCCGGCTCGTACCTGGGCCGGTTCGTCGTCGTGGTGGACGACGACATCGACCCGACCAACACCTTCGACGTGCTCTGGGCGATGTCGACGCGGTGCGATCCGGCCGAGGACATCGAGATCATCCGCCGGGCGTGGAGCGGGCCGCTGGACCCGCGCATCCCGCGCGGGCAGACCCACAACTCGCGCGCCGTCATCTCGGCGGTGCGCCCCTACCACCGCCTCGCCGAATTCCCGCCGGTCGCCGAGGCCGGCCCCGAGCTGCGCGACCGGGTCGAGCGCAAGTTCGCCGACGTCCTGGCCCGGCTCGACGCTCCCCTCTCGTCATCGGAGGACCTGAAATGAGACGACTTCCCCTCGTCGCCGCGGTCGCCGCGCTCCTGGGCACCGCCGGGTGCGGGGGCGCCGGCGCGGCGAGCTCCGGCGGCTCCACCACCCTCAGGTACGGAATCTACGAACCGGGCGCCGACTCGGGCTACCTGCTGATGGGCCAGGAGAAGAACTTCTTCGCCAAGCACAAGGTCAAGGTGGAGGTCGTCCGGTTCAACAGCGTCCAGCAGGCGTTCCCCGCGCTGCTGGCCAAGCAGGTCGACGTCGTCCAGGGCAATCCGAGCGAGGCGCTGCTCGGCACGCAGAAGGGCGCGAAGCTGAAGTTCGTCGGCTCCACCATGCCCGGGCAGAACTACGCGCTGTACGCCAAGCCGAGCGTGACCTCCTTGTCCGCCGTGTCGGGCGCCACGCTGGGCGTCTCCACCCCGACCGGGCTGCCCGCCGTGGTCGCCAAGGCGATGCTGCTGCAGTCGGGGGTGGACCCGTCCAAGGTGAAGCTGGTCAACGCTGGGGGCTCGCCGGACCGGTACAAGGCGGTCGTGTCCGGCCGCCTCCAGGTGGCCTCCGCGCCGCTGGACTACAGCTCCCAGGCGCAGAAGGACGGCATGAAGGTCCTCGCCCGGGCCAAGGACGTGGTCCCCGACTTCCCCCGGTACGCGCTGATCACCCGCGACGACGTGCTGAAGTCCAAGGGCGCCGAGGTGACGGGTCTCATCGCCGGGCTGGTCGAGGGCATCCGGTACGCCGACACGCACAAGGACGAGGCGGCGGCGCTGGCCGCCAAGACCCTCAATGTCGCGGTGACCGATCCGGTGATCAGCTCGACGTACCAGGAGTTCCACGACGGCGGCTATCTCGCCATGAACGGCGAGATCCCGGTCGAGCAGATCAAGTACCTCGCCGACCTGCAGGTCAAGCTCGGCATCACCAAGTCGCCGGTGCCGGTGGACCCGATGGTGGACGACAGCTACCGCAAGAAGGCCATCGCCGAGATCGGCGAGGTGGCGGCCAACTACTACGGAGCCGCCAAGTGACCACCAAGGCCTCCCCGTCCCGGACCGGGGCGGACCGGGACACCGATGTCATCGTGGACGTGCAGAACGTCTGCAAGTCCTTCCGGGACGACCGGGGCCGCGAGGTCCACGCGCTGCGCGACGTGTCGTTCCAGGTGCGGCGGTCGGAGATCGTGGCGCTGACCGGCCAGAGCGGCTGCGGCAAGACCACGCTGCTGAGGATCATCATGGGCCTGGAGCGGCCCACCTCCGGAGGCGTGTCCGTGAACGGCGTGCGGGTGCGCGGCTGCGGACCGGACCGGGGCATCGTGTTCCAGAACGCCGAACTGCTGCCCTGGCGGACCGCGCTCGGGAACGTGGAGTTCGGCCTGGAGGCCCGCGGCATGCCCAAGGAGAAGCGGCGGGAGGTCGCCCGGCAGGCGATCGAGCTGGTCGGGCTGGGCCATGCCGCGCACCGCAGGCCGCACGAGCTGTCCGGGGGCATGCGCCAGCGGGTGGGCATCGCCCGCGCGCTGGCCATCGATCCCGCCGTGCTGCTGATGGACGAGCCATTCTCCGCGCTGGACGCCCAGACCCGGGAGAACATGCAGGCCGAGCTGCTCGACATCCACGCCCGGACCGGCAAGACCATCGTGTTCGTCAGCCACGACCTGGACGAGTCGGTACTGCTCGCCGACCGGGTGGTCACGCTGGTGCCCGACCCGGGCCGGGTGCACGGCGTACTCGACACCTCCGTCGGCGCCGGGACGCCGCTGGACGAACGGCGCGGTTCACCGGAGCTCGCCGCGCGCCGCCATGAGCTGTGGCGGCTCATCCACGGCCGCGAGGTCGAGCGGCCTCAGAAGGGGCCGGAGCCGCACGAGTCGTACAAGGAGGAGCGCGCATGACGGCGTTGGCGGAACCTGCCGCCCCGGGCGCCGAGGACGAGGGCGCCCTGGCGGGGAAGTCTCGGGCGGGGCGGCGGTCCTGGCGCGACCGGCTGGTGACGGCGGGCGCCGTCATCGTGCTGCTGGCGATCTGGGAGATCGCGGCCCGGCAGGTGGAGCCGATCCTGGCCGCGCCGCCCAGCAGGGTGCTGCGGGCCATGGTCACCATGACCCAGGACGGCTCGCTGCCCAAGGCGGTGCTGGAGACCGCCAAGCCGTTCGCCGCGGGTTACCTGCTGGCCATCGTGGCCGGCGTGCCGATCGGGCTGCTCGTCGGCAGGTTCCGGGTCGTCGAGGCGGCCCTGGGCTGGCTCGTGATCGCGGGCTATGCCATGCCGATGATCGCGCTGATCCCGGTGTTCGTGCTGTGGTTCGGGCTGGGCTTCGCGGTCAAGACGGTGATGGTGATGGTGATGACGGTCTTCGCCATCATCATCAACACCTGGAACGGGGTGCAGAACGTGCCCCGGACGACGATCGAGGTGGGCACGGCGTTCAACGCCTCGCAGGCGCGGATCCTGCGGCAGATCGTGATCCCCTCCGTGATTCCGTCGATCATGACCGGGCTGCGGATCGGTATCGGCAAGGCCGTCATCGGCATCGTCATCGCGGAGTTCTTCACCGCGCTCGGCGGGCTCGGCGGGGTCATCGTGGAGGCCGGGCACAGCTTCCAGCCGGACCGGATGTTCGCCGCCGTCGTGGTGCTGATGGTGGCCGCCGTCGTGCTGACGTGGCTGATCGGCCTCGCGGAGCGGCGGATCGCACCATGGAACCGCTCGCTCACCGGAGACGGGCAGTGAGCGCGCCGCGCCGGGTCATCGTCGGCGTGTCGGGCGCGACGGGCACCGCGCTGGCGGTGCGGACGCTGCGGCTGCTCGGCGCAGCGGGGATCGAACGGCATGTGGTGGTGAGCCCGGCGGCCCGGCGGACGGCCGCCCACGAGATGCCGGACGCCGAGTTCGGCGAGCACGCCGAGGCGGTGCACAACTTCCGCGACATCGGCGCCTCCATCGCCTCCGGGTCCTACCCGGTGGACGCCATGGTGGTAATCCCCTGCAGTGTCCGGACGCTCGGCGCCATCGCCGCCGGGATCGCGGACAACCTGCTGGTGCGGGCCGCCGACGTCACGTTGAAGGAGCGCAGGCCGCTGGTGCTGTGCGTCCGCGAGACCCCGCTGCACCTCGGCCACCTGCGCGCGATGGTCACCGCCACCGAGATCGGCGCGATCATCGCACCCCCGATGCCCGCCTTCTACGCGGCCCCCGAGTCGATCGACGATGTGGTGGACCACACGGTCGCGCGGACGCTGTCGCTCATCGGGGTTGAGGCGCCGGGCGCCCCGCCGTGGCAGGGCACCCGCTCCTCCTAGAGCCGGACGGGCGCGGACGATGACGCTGGAGCGGGCCGAGCCGGCCCGCTGCCTGTGAGCGCGCCCACCGTCCCGGCCGGTCGGGATCCTCGCGGCCCCCGGCCGGCCGGCGGCGATCGGTGAAGCGGGGACGGACGCAGGAGCGCGCCGCGTTCAGTCGGGGATGGACTGTTCGGTCCAGATGGTCTTGCCGCTGCAGGTGTAGCGGGTGCCCCAGCGTTGGGCGAGGGCGGCGACGAGCTGCAGGCCGCGGCCGCCCTCGTCGGTGGGGGCGCTGCGGCGGATCAGGGGGGTGGTGAGGCTGCCGTCGGACACCTCGCAGATCAGCGTGCGGCTGCGCAGGAGGCGGACGCGGAGCGGGCCCTTGGCGTGCCGGATGACGTTGCCGACCAGTTCGCTCACCAGGAGCTCGGTGGTCATGAGCAGATCAGAGAGGTCCCAGGCGGCCAGCTGGCGCCGGACGAGCTCGCGGGCCTGGCCGGCGGCCTTGGGGTCCTCGGGCAGCGCCCACGAGGCGATGTTGTCGGGAGCGAGCCGATGCGTGCGCACGAGCAGGAGCGCGGCGTCGTCGCCGGCCCGGTGGCTCGGCGGGATGAAGGCGGCGGTGAGGGTGTCGCACACCGTCTCCAGCGACGCGGCCGCCCCGTTGCGCGCGGTGGCGCTGAGCGTCCGCGCGAGCTGCGCCATGCCCTTGTCGATGTCGCGGTCGGCCGCCTCGACGAGTCCGTCGGTGTAGAGGACCAGCAGGCTGCCGTCGGGCAGGTTGACGGAGGCCGTGTCGATCGGCGGAGAGGCCGCGCCCAGCGGCGGGTTGCCCGCGGTCGTCAGGTAGGTGACGGTGCCGCCGTGCGAGACGACGGCGGGCGGGGGGTGGCCGGCGCAGCCGAAGGCGAAGTCGCCCGTGACCGGGTCGTAGATGCCGTACAGGCAGGTGGCGTAGCTGTCCTCGCCCAGGTCGCCGACGATGCCGTTGAGGCGGTCGAGGATGTCATCGGGGGCCAGGTCGAGGTCCGACAGGGTGCGGACGGCGGTGCGCAGGCGCCCCATGGTGGCGGCCTCCGACAGGCCGTGGCCCATGACGTCGCCGATGACCAGGGCGACCCGGTCGGCCGACAGCGGGATGATGTCGTACCAGTCGCCTCCGACCTCCGTCCCGTTCCCGGCGGGCTGGTAGTGGGCGGCGGCCGAGACGGCGGGCAGTGACGGCAGGTCGCGGGGCAGCAGGTCGCGCTGGAGCTCCCGGGCGCGCGCGGCGGCGGCGTCGTACAGGCGCGCCCGTTCCAGCGCCTGGGCGATCAGGCTGCTGAGCGCGGTGAGCAGGGTGCGTTCCTCCTCGCCGAGACGGCAGGGCCGGTCGAACGAGAGGACGCCGACGCCGATGGCGCGTCCCGACGCGATGAGCGGCAGGAACACCCGGGCGTCCTTGTCCACGGACATGGGGAAGTCGCCCACCTGGGGGTAGCGCGCGATCAGTTCGTCGCCCGACTCGAAGAACAGCGGGATGCGGGTCCGCAGCACCTCCCCTATGGGCGAGTCGTCGGGGAACGGTTCGCCGGAGAGCTGGTCGATCAGCTCGCCGCTGTAGCCGGTGATGCCGACGAGGTAGAGGCGGACGTTCTCCACCGTGGCGATGATGAGTCCCGAGGCGTGGAAGGCCGGCAGGACGCTGTCGGCGAAGGCGGTGACGACGTCCTGGGTGGTCACGGCCTCGGCGAGGGCCCAGGTGAGCTGCTCCATGAGCGCCGCGCGGTCGGCGGCCTGCCCGGTGCCCCCGGGCCCGGCCCCGGGCGGGCACCGGTCGGAGATGTCGGTGATGGTGAGGGTGAAGCCGTCGGGGACCGGGATGATCCGCAGGCGGTACCACCAGTCGCCGCCCGGCAGGGTGATCTCCAGGTCGGCCGGCACGTCGTCGGCCATGGCCGTACGGCAGCGGTCCGCCAGCTCGGGCACGCCGCGGAACGCGGGCACGTCCCACAACCGCCGTCCGATCATGCGGTGCGAGGAGCCGAGCAGGCGGTCCGCCGCCTCGTTGGAGTAGGCGATCCGCCCGTCCGCCTCGACGAAGAGGAAGCCGTCACTCATGTGCCGCAGGGCACGCCCGACCGAGCCGAGGGCGGCGTACGTTTCGGTACCGCCTCCCGCGGCGCCGACCAGTCCGACCGACCGGCCCTCCCCAGACCATTCGTTCACCGAGCCCCCTCCCCCGGACGAAGCCGTCCCGGCACCGCCGTGGCCGACCTGCTCCCGGCGGCGGGACCTTTTGCTCCGAGGAGCGGGAAATTTCCGATTCCGCCAGTAACGATAGAGGCCGCCGGGCATCCGGCGTGGCGAGCGTTCTGCCGCCCGCCGTTGTTTTTAGGGATATTTGAGAATTTCTTGGAGACGGTCACAGCGCTTCACGGAACAGCTGCTCGACGTCGCTCTCGGTCGCCTCGCGCGGGTTGGTCGCCATGCAGGCGTCCTTGAGGGTGGTCGCCGCGAGCCGGGGGATCGCCTTCTCCGTCAGGCCGACGGCCCTCAGCCCCCCGGGTACGCCCACCGCGTCGGCCAGCCGCTCGACCTTGTCGGCGAGCAGGTACGCGGCGTCCTCCGGGGAGCACCTGCCGACGTCGATGCCCGCGGCGGCGGCCAGCGGGACGTAGCGGCTCGGGTCCGTCCGCGCGTTGAACCTGATCACGTGCGGGAGCAGCACGCCGTTGATGACGCCGTGCGGGGCGTCCAGCAGGCCGCCCACCTGGTGGCTCATGGCGTGGGTGGCGCCGAGGATGGCGCTGGTGAAGGCCATTCCGGCCTCCAGCGCGCCCTGGGCCATCGCCATCCGCGACCCGGCCTCCTCGGGACGGTCCATGGTGCGGTCCAGATGGCGGACCACCAGGCGCACCGCGTCCAGCGCCCGCCGGTCGGTGAGCGGGCTGTGCGCCCGCGACACGAACGACTCGATCCCGTGGGTGAGGGCGTCCAGCCCGGTCGCGGCGTTCAGCCACTCCGGCATCGTGGTCAGCAGCCGCGGGTCGATGATCGAGATGTCCGGCACGACCGCCTCGCTGATGATGACGGCCTTCACCAGGTGCACCGTGTCGGTGACGACCGCGAACTGGGTGACGTCCGATCCGGTGCCCGAGGTGGAGGGCACCATCATGGTGGGCGGGAGCGGCCGCGTGACCCGGTCGACGCCCTCGTAGTCGAGGATCCGGCCGCCGTTGCCGGCCAGGATCGCCACGCTCTTGGCCGCGTCGATGCAGGAGCCGCCGCCCAGGCCGATCACCATGTCGCAGGAGTTGTCCCGGTAGGCGGCGAACGCCGCCTCGACCTCGTAGTCCTTGGGGTTCGGCGTGATGTCGTGCCACACGACGGGACGGAGTCCCGACAGACGCAGGTGCCCGACGGCCTCGGCGACCCATCCCGCCTCGACCAGGCCCGGATCGGTCACCAGGAACGGCCGGTGCGCGCCGCCGCGCAGCGCGCAGCAGCCCACGTCGGCCAGCGCCCCGGGGCCGAAGACGATCTCGGGGGTGCCCGTTCTGGCCACTCTCGTCTGAGCGGGGACCGACTCCAGATTCTTCGTCCGCGGGCCAGTGAGTTCCACCGCGTCCACGCTTCCGCACATCCGGAATATCCGTCCCGCGCCGGACGGTCGTCCATGCGGCGCCGGCCGGATGCCAAGGAATTCCGGTGCGCTCACTGGTGAGAAAAGCCTTGGCCGTAAAAAGTATACGCGCAGGTCAGCCGCCTTGCCTGCCTCGTCGCGCCCCACGAGACACAACGCGGCTGCGGAATTCAGGTGCGCGAGTGGCGGCGGCGGACCAGGCGGCGGGAGCGCCGGGGCGGGGGCAGCCATTTGGTGCGGAACCACATCTGGACCTGGGCGCCGCCCAGGACGGAACGGTGGATCCGCAGGTAGCCGCCGGTGGCTTCGGCGGCGCGGCGGGCGATGTCCAGGCCGAGGCCGGTGGAGCCGCCGCCGCTGCGGCCCCGCTGGAGGGCCGCGTCGGGGTCGGCGATGCCGGGGCCCGCGTCGGCGACCAGGATCCCGGTGATGCCCTCGCCGACGTGCAGGGTGACGGCGAAGCCGGTGCCTTCGGGGGTGTGGCGGAAGACGTTGCCGAGAAGGGCGTCCACGGCGGCGGCCAGCTCGGTGGCGGGCAGCGGCAGCGGCGCCGGGCGGTCGGCGCCGATCAGTTCGCAGCCGCGGCCCTCGTCCTCGGCCAGGACGGACCAGAACTCGACGCGTTCCCGCAGCACCTTGGCGGCGTCGCAGCTGCCGCGGCCCTGCGGGCGGCGGACGGTGCGGATGATCTGGTCGACCTCGCGTTCGATGCGGTCGACGGCCTCGCGGGTCTGGTCGGCCACGGGACCCGCGCCCAGGGCCTCGGCGTTCAGCCGCAGCGCGGCGAGGGGCGTGCGCAGGCGGTGGGACAGGTCGGCGGCCATCTCCCGTTCGGCGGCCAGGAGCTGGACGACGTGGTCGGCCATGGCGTTGAAGGCGGTGCCGGCCTCGACCAGTTCGGGCGGGCCGTCCGGTTCGATGCGGACGCTCAGGTCGCCCGCGCCGAAGGCGCCCGCCGCCTCGGCCAGGCGCCGGGTGGAGCGGATCATGCGGGCGCCCAGCCGGTCGGCGACGGCGACCGAGCCGGCGACCAGCGCGGCGGCGACGGCGGTCATGACGCTCCACGCCTGCCAGACGCCCCGGGTCAGTTCCTCGTCGGGGATGAAGACCTCGACGACGGCGGTGCGGCCCGCGTCCAGCGCGACGGGCTGCAGCAGGGCCCACCCGCCGGGGACGCGGGCGGTGTGCCAGCGGCCGCGGCGGCCGGCCTCGGCGAGCTGCTCGGGGCGGGCGCGGACGGCCTCGCCGCCGGTCTGCTCGGGCACCACGGTGCCGTCGGGCATGTGCACGGCCATCCGGCGGGCGGCGCCCGCCTGGGTGCTGGCGACGGCGCGTTCGAGGGCGGCCGGGTCCTCGGTGACGACGAGCACGGGGCCGAGGGCGCTGGCCTGCCGTTCGGCGGTGGTCAGCGCCCGGTCGCGGGCGATCTCACGCACGGTCAGCGCCAGCGGGATGAGGAACGCCAGCGCGACCATGGAGGTGACCGCCAGCGACACCAGCACCAGCGTGCGCCTCACGCTCGCCTCCGCGCCACGACACCGTCCCGGCGAGTCGTACGGTCCGCGGCCGGCCGCGGTTCGATCACGCCCTGTCGTCGGGCTCGGCGAGCCGGACGCCGACGCCGCGCACCGTGTGCAGGTAGCGGGGCTTGGCGGCGGTCTCGCCCAGCTTGCGGCGCAGCCAGGACAGGTGGACGTCGATGGTCTGGTCGTCGCCGTAGGCCTGGCGCCACACCTCGGCCAGCAGCTCGCGGCGCGCCACCACGCGGCCGGGACGGGCGGCCAGGTAGGCCAGCAGGTCGAACTCGCGCCGGGTGAGCTCCAGCGGCGCGCCGTCCAGGGTGACCTCGCGGCGGTCCAGGTCGATGCGCAGGCCGCCCACGCGCAGCTCGGCGGTCGGGCCCGAGCGGGACGCGCGGCGCAGCACCGCGGTGAGCCGGGCGCTCAGGTGCTCGGCCGAGAACGGCTTGATCAGATAGTCGTCGGCGCCCGCGTTGAGCAGCCGCACGATCTCCGGCTCGTCGTCGCGGGCGGTCGCGATGATGACCGGCACGTCCGACACGCCGCGCAGCATCTTCAGCACCTCGCCGCCGTCCAGGTCGGGCAGCCCGAGGTCGAGTATCACCACGTCGGGAGGCGTCTGGGTGACCTCGCGCAGCGCGTCCATCGCGGTCCCCGCGCTGCGCACCACGTGCGACCGCGCGCTCAACTCCCGGATCAGGGCGGTACGGACGTTCGCGTCGTCCTCCACCACCAGCACACTCGCCATGCCCGAACCGTATGCCACCATGTGGTAGTGCGTCGCGGGATGTCATATGTTGCCCCTGGGGACCACATTTCCTCGGTGATTGCCAGTCGGTACCGGCACGCCCCGATCGTGCGGATGTACGAGTATGTCGGACAGGTCACCCCAGACCGCACAACCCTTGATCAGGTCGCGTGTCGCACCCCGTACCGCGCGGCGAAGTCGATGAGCGCCGGGACGGCGTCGCGGGTGCGGGTCCAGGGGCGGACGATCAGACGGTCGACGCCCAGGCGTTCCCAGTGGCGGATCTCGTCGGGGCCGGACAGTTCGTAGGCGTGCACGGTGATCTCGAACGGGGCGTCGGCGCGTCCGGCGGTGGCGCGCAGCTCACGGAGAAGGTCGAGTTTCGGGCGGACGCCCCGCAGGGTCTGCGGCATGCTGATCCAGCCGTCGCACAGGGTCGCGGCGCGGCGCAGGGCGGCGCGTGACTCGCCGCCCGCGTGGACGGGCAGCGGGCGCTGGACGGGTTTGGGTTCGAACGCCACCTGGGGGAAGTCGAAGAACTCGCCGTGGTGCTCGACCGTCTTGTCCGTCCACAGGCGGCGGGAGACGGCGATGGCCTCGTCGAGGCGCCGGCCGCGGGTGGCGAAGTCGACTCCGGCGGCCAGCCATTCGCCCTCGTACCAGCCCGCGCCGACGCCGACGACGGCGCGGCCGCCGGAGATCTGGTCCAGGGTGGCGAAGGCGCGGGCGGCGATGAAGGGGTGACGCAGTCCGTAGAGGTAGACGGCGGTGCCCAGCCGTACGTGTTCGGTGACGGCGGCCAGCGCGCACAGGTAGGCGGGCGCGTCGAACAGCGGCGTCTGCGGGCGGATGCCGGGTTTGCCGGTGCCGGGGTAGGTGGCGGTGGACAGGTCGGTGGTGAAGACCAGGTGTTCCGGCAGCCACACCGATTCGAAGCCGAGGCGGTCGGCCGCCACGGCGAGGTCGCGCCAGGCCCCGGGGTGGACCAGTCCGAGCGGTACGCCGAACCTCACGACCCCTCCCAGTGGGTGACGCGGCCGTCGGCGAGGTCGCGTTCGACGGCCTCGGGCGCGCGGGCCGCGGGGTCGCCGTATCCGCCGCCGCCCGAGGTCTCGACGACCAGGGCCTCCCCGGCGGCCAGCGGCTGGCGGGTGGCCTTGGTGCCGAGCGGTTCGCGGGTGCCGTCGGCGCGTTCGCGGTAGTAGCCGCCCGCGCGGCCGGGACGGCCGCCGGACGCGCCGGGCGGGGGACGCAGCAGCCGGTCGCCGCGCGTGTCGACGCGGGCGTCCTCCAGCATGCGGATCACGGTGCGGGTGCCGAGCCCGCCCCGGTGGCGGCCGGCGCCGCCCGAGTCGGGGATCAGCGAGACCTCCTCGATCCGGACGGGCAGCCGCGCCTCGATCGGCTCGGCCTGCGGGATGATGTTGCGTCCGCCGCCGAACAGCGCGCCGGTGGCGTCGGGGCCGTCGCAGCCGTCGCGGGCGCCCATGCCGCCGAGATCGAACGACATGTGCAGCCAGGGGCGGCGCGCGCCGCTGACGCTGAACGCCTGCAGGATGCCGGACGCGGCGACGCCGCCCGTGGGCAGCGCGCCGGTGAGGGCCGCGAAGATGGCCTCCTCGGCGGCGGCCACGGTGCCGAAGCGGCCTCCGCCGGGGTACGGGGGCGTGCAGTTGACGAGGGTGCCGCGGGGCATGCGCACGTCGACGGGGGCGAAGCAGCCCTCGTTCATGGGCAGGGCCGGGTCGACGAAGCAGCGCAGCGCGTACATGACGCCGCCGTGGGTCTGGGAGAAGCCGGAGTTGACGGGCAGCGGGACCTGCTCGTCGGTGCCGTCGAAGTCGACCACGGCGCCGCCGGCGCCGTCCACGGTGACGGCGACGCGGACCAGGTGGCCGTCGTCGAGCCGGTACTCGCCGTGGTGGGTGCCGGGCGGCAGGGCGGCCAGGCCGTCGCGCATGCGGCGTTCGGTGTGGGCGAGGTAGTCCTCGACGCCGCGGGCCAGGCCGTCCGGGGTGTGGGCGTCGATGATCTCTTCGAGGCGGCGGGCGGCGACGTTCGCGCCCGCGACGAGCGCGCGCAGGTCGCCGACGAGCCGGTCGGGGGTGCGGCTGTTGGCGGCCAGCACGCGCACCATCTCGTCCACCAGGCCGTCGGCGGTGGCGACGCGGACGGGCGGCAGCTGCAGGCCCTCCAGGTAGACGTCGGTGGCGTCGGAGGCCATGCCGCCCGCCGACAGCCCGGACAGGTCGGCGACGTGGATGAGCGTCCCGGTGAAGTAGGCGGGGGCGCCGTCCACGAAGACCGGGCGGAACACCAGCAGGTCGTTGGCGTGGATGCCGCCCTGGTAGACGTCGTTGAGCGCGAACACGTCGCCGGGGCGCATCGTGGCGGGCGGGTAGGCGCGCAGGACGTACGGCAGGGCGCTGCGCAGGCTGGCGCACTGGATGAGCGCCGTCGACAGGGAGTGCGCGACGAGGCGTCCGCGCGCGTCCAGGACGGCGGCGGCCGCGTCGGCGCCCTCCACGATGAACGTGGAGTAGGCCGAGCGCACCACGACGATGCCCGCCTCCTCGGCGGCCACGCACAGCGCGTTGCGCAGGATCTCGGCGGTGAGGTCGTCGCCGCCGCTCATGTCGTGCCTCCTTCGAGGAGCAGGGCGCCGTCCCGGTCGACGGTGCCGCGCCAGCCGGGCGGGATGAGGAGCGAGCACTGGGGCTCGGTGACCAGGCATGGGCCGGGCAGCTCGGTACCTGGGGCGCAGCCGTCGCGGGGGTGCACGGGGACGTCGCGGAAGGCGCCGTCCAGCCACACCGGGCGGGTGCCGTCCGATGGCGGGCCGTGGCGTGCCGTGTGCGTCGACGTGACGGACCCGGACGGCAGGACGACGCGCACCCTCGCCGTGGTCACCTCCACCGGGTCGCGCAGCTCGATGCCGTACGACTCGTGGTAGCGCTTGTAGAACTCGTCGGTGGCGCCCTGCACGACCTCGGGCGTGACGGGGCCGGACGGCAGTTCGACGGTGAACGCGTGGGCCTGCCCGATGAACCGCATCCCCAGCGACCGCACGACCGTGCCGGGCTCGCCGGTCTCCAGGTCGGCGCGTGCGGCGCGTTCCAGGTCGGCCAGGACGGACGCCAGTTCGCCGAGCGTGTCGCGGCTCGCCGAGCAGGAGACGAGCGTGCTCACCGGGGCGAGGAACGTGCGGGCCCGTTCGATGGCCAGGTCGGCGTACAGCAGCCCGACGGCGGAGCCGACGCCGGCCTGCGGCGGCACCAGCACCCGGCCGATGCCGAACCGCTCGGCCAGCCGGACGACGTGCGTGGGGGCGGCGCCGCCCAGGGCGACCAGGGTGAAGCCGCGCGGGTCGATGCCGCGCCGCACGGTGACGACGTGGACGGCGGCGCCCATCTGCGCGTTGGCGATGTCGTGGATCGCGGCCGCCGCCTCCACCACGTCGACGCCGAGCGGGCGGGCGACGTGCTCGGCGATCGCGGCGCGCGCCAGGTCGGGCGACAGGCGGAACTCGCCGAAGCCGCCGGGGTCGAGGTGGCCGAGGACGAGGTCGGCGTCGGTGACGGTGGGCAGGGTGCCGCCGCGTCCGTAGCAGGCGGGTCCGGGGTCGGCGCCGGCGCTGCGCGGGCCGACGCGCAGGGTGCCCGCGTCCACCCAGGCGATGGAGCCGCCGCCCGAGCCGACCTCGGCCAGGTCGATCGCGGGGACCTTGATGGGCACGCCGGTGCCGGGGCGGCGTCCGCCGAAGCTGCCCTTGCCGCCGACCTGGAACTCGTGGGTGATGCCGGGGCGTCCGCCCCGTACCAGCCCGGCCTTGGCGGTGGTGCCGCCCATGTCGAAGGAGATGAGGTCGGCCAGGCCGCGTCGCGCGCCCTGTCGGGCGGCGGCGATGACTCCGGCGGCGGGACCCGACTCGATGGTGTAGACGGCGCGGGCGGCGGCGAGCGCGGCGGGCAGCACGCCCCCGGCCGACTCCATCACGTGCACGGGGGCGGTGACGCCGAGGGCGCGCAGCCGTCCGCCGAGGCGTCGCAGATACGCCGCCATGACGGGGCCGACGTAGGCCGACATCAACGTCGTGGTGGCCCGTTCGTACTCGCCCAGTTCGGGCCACACCGACGACGAGGTGACCACGGGGGTGCCCTGGGGGAGCCGCGCGGTGATGATGTCGGCCAGGCGGTTCTCGTGGACGGGGTTGAGGTAGGAGTGCAGCAGGCATATCGCCACCGCCGACACGTCCAGGGACGCGATGTCGTCGGCGACGCGCGCGGCGGCGTCCTCGTCCAGGGGCTGGAGCACCGCGCCGTTGGCGGCGATGCGTTCGGGCACGGCGAACGTGTGCGTCAGGGGGACGGGCGGTTCGGGGGGCTCGAACGCCAGGTCGTAGCGCTCCTCCTCCACGCGGGCGCGCCGCCCGAGCGCCAGCATCGACCGGAAGCCGCGCGTGGTGACGAACGCGACGGGCACCCCGGTGCGTTCCAGGATGACGTTGGTGGCGAGTGTGGTCGCGTGGACGAACCGGTCG
The DNA here is from genome assembly GCF_039536785.1 of Actinomadura miaoliensis. Lineage (NCBI taxonomy): Bacteria > Bacillati > Actinomycetota > Actinomycetes > Streptosporangiales > Thermomonosporaceae > Actinomadura > Actinomadura miaoliensis. The sequence goes on along the minus strand of NZ_BAAAZG010000020.1, from coordinate 99,805 downwards.
ACGGCCTGCGGCGGCGTGCCCGACGCGGCGAGCACCTGCTCGACGCCGCGCAGCAGCCCCTCGGTGGGGTCGGCGGGCGTGGTGAGCGTCTTGGCGACGTGCACCCGGCCGTCTGTCCCGGCAAGGACCACGTCGGTGAACGTGCCGCCGACATCGCTGGCAAGGGTGATGCCCATGGACGCGTCCTCCCCGCTGCCGGCGGCCCGCCTGACCGCCGCCACCAACCTAGCGACCGCTTGGTACGCTAGCCGTCATGATGCTGGACGGCAAGGTCGCGGTGATCGCCGGAGCCGGGCCGGGGCTCGGCCGGACGCTGGCGGTCCTCATGGCCCGCGAGGGCGCGGACGTGGCGGTGGCGGCGCGCAGCGCGGACGTCCTCGACGCGATCGCCGCCGAGGTCGCGGCGGAGGGCCGGGCCGCGCTGGCGGTGCCGGCCGACGTGTCCCGCCCGGACGACGTCCGCCGCCTGGCCGACGCGGTGACGGGGCGTTTCGGCCGCGTCGACGTGCTGGTCAACGCCGCCTTCCCCGGCAGCCACCGGCGCGCCGTCCTGGACATGGACGAGGAGCACCTGGAGCGGTGGCGCGCGGCCGTGGAGATCGCCACCTACGGGACGCTGCTGACCTGCCGGTACCTGGCGCCGCACATGGTCGCGGCGGGCGGCGGCTCGATCGTCAACGTCACGTCCATGTCCAGCCGCACCGGCTACGCGGGCCGCAGCGACTACGCGGCGGGCAAGGCCGGGGTCCACCTGCTGTCGCACTGCCTGGCCGACGAGCTGGGGCCGTCCGGCGTGCGCGTCAACTGCGTGGCGCCGGGCTGGATCGCCAGCGACGTCCTGGACGACTGGATGCGCACCCGGGCCGCCGCCGAGGGCGTGACGTTCGAGGAGATCCGGGCGCGGGACGTGGCCGCGATGGCGCTGCGCCGGATCGCCACCGAGGAGGACGTGGCCCGCGCGGTGATCTTCCTCGCGTCCGACCAGGCGCGATCCACCACCGGAGCGACGCTCGACGTCAACGGCGGCCAGTTGTTCACGTGAGGACACCCGGCGACGGCCGTGATTCGGACCACATCCGCCGGTTTGCCGACTGATCTTTCCGGGGTATCACCCTGCCCGGAAAAGCCGCGATCGGGGGCGGAAAGGAGAGTCCCCGATGGTGCTCGATCCCGGCGGGCCCGGCCGCGCCCGCGGCGTGGACACGGCCGCGCGACGCGACCAGGTGCGCAAGGCCGCCGTCGCCAGCGTCGTCGGCACGTCCATCGAGTGGTACGACTTCTTCCTCTACAACACGGCCGCGGCGATCGTCTTCAAGGACGTCTTCTTCCCCAGCTCCACCGACTACGCGGGCACGCTGTCGGCGTTCGCCACCTACGCGGTCGGGTTCGCCGCCCGGCCGGTCGGCGCGGCGCTGTTCGGCCACTGGGGCGACCGGCTCGGCCGCAAGGCCACGCTGATCGTCACGCTGCTGCTGATGGGGATCTCCAGCGCGCTGATCGGCGTGCTGCCCGGCACCGAGACGATCGGCGTGGCCGCGCCGGTGCTGCTGGTGGCGCTGCGGATCCTGCAGGGCATCGCGGTCGGCGGCGAGTGGAGCGGCTCGGTGCTGCTGGCCATGGAGTGGGGCGACCAGCGGCGGCGCGGGCTGATGGCCAGCCTGCCGCAGATCGGCGTGCCGATCGGGCTGATCCTCGGCACCGGCGCGATGACCGCGATCGCGCTGTCGGCCGAGGACGCGTTCACCTCCTGGGCCTGGCGGGTGCCGTTCCTGCTCAGCCTGGTGCTGGTGGCGGTCGGGCTGTGGGTGCGGCTGCAGGTCCTGGAGACCCCGCTGTTCGCCGAGATCGTCGAGCGGCGCGAGGTGTCGCGGGTGCCGGTGGCCGAGGTGGTGCGGCGCCATCCCCGGGAGATCGTGCTGAGCGCGCTGCTGCGCTGCTCGGAGCAGATGCCGTTCTACATCTTCACCTCCTTCGCCCTGACCTACATTCATGACGACCTGGGCATGGCGCAGGGGCTCGCGCTGGGCGCGGTGACGCTGGCGGCCGTGCTGGAGCTGTTCGCGATCCCGGCGGCCGGGCACCTGGGCGACCGGATCGGCAGCCGCCGCGTGTACGCGACGGGGGCGCTGCTGGTCGCGGTGCTGGCCTTCCCGTACTTCGCGCTGCTCAACACCGGGATCGCCGTCGTGGTGGTGGTCGCGGTGGTGCTGGCGCAGATCCCGCACTCCCTGCAGTACGGGCCGCAGGCGTCCATGATCGCCGAGAGCTTCCCGACCCGGCTGCGCTACGGCGGGGCGGGCCTGGGCTACCAGCTCGCCTCGGTCGTCGCGGGCGGCCCGGCGCCGCTGCTGGCGACCTGGCTGCTGCACGACTACGGCTGGTGGGCCATCTCCGCCGCCATGGTCGTCGCCTCGGCGCTGACGCTGACGGCGATGGCGCTGCTGCCCGACCGCTCCCGCGCCGACATCACCGCCGACGACGCCTACTCCGCGTCCGCCCCCTCAGCGCCTACTCCGCGGCCTGAAGCACCTCGGGGCTGAGGCCGCGGGGCAGGACGAAGACGGCGGTGGCCTCGACCGTCACCGTGCCGTCCGGGGCGATGATGCGGGCGGCGGTGTGCGTGCGGCGGCCCACGACGCCGGTGACCTCGGCCTCGCCACGCAGCGGGACGCCGTAGGGCGTGGGCCGCCGGTAGCGCAGGTCGAGCGCGGCGGTCATGCCCGGCGCGCCGGCCGCGTGGGCGGCGGCGCCGAGCAGCTGGTCGAGGACCATCGCCGACACGCCGCCGTGCACGAACCCGGGCGGGCCCTCGTAGACCGACGTCAGCGTGAAGTCGCAGAACACCGTGCGGTCGGGACGCGTCTCGATCGTCACCGGCGGGGCGATCGGGTTGAGCGGACCGGTGACGGGGTTGGCGAGCTGGCGGCCGATCTGCGGCGCGCCGGGGACGGGCGCGGCGATCGGCGGGGCGGAACGGCGCGCGGCCGACAGCCGCCGGGTGAGCGCCGCGATCTCCTCGCTCACGGCGGCGACCTCGGCGGCGTCGACGTCGGTGTGCACGACGGCCTCGGTCAGCTCGCGGACCCGCGCCGCCAGCCCGGCCAGCTCCGCCACCCGCGACTCGTCCAGCGCGGCCCGCTCGCCGTCCACGAAGACCCGACGCATCGCCGCCCCGGCGCCGCTCATGCCGCCTCCCGTTCCTGTCGACCGAGTCGGATTCTAGAAGGCGACCCCGTCCCCGTCCCGCACCGGGGGTGCGCCCTCAGGAGGGTCGTCCTTCATGACCGCCGACCGTAGCGCAGGGCGCGGGCCAGGAGCTGTGCCAGGTGCAGTCCCTCCCGGTGCGTCCCCTGGGCGATCTGCGTGCGGCAGGAGAACCCGTCGGCGAGGACGAGGTCGTCGCCGGAGGCGGCCCGCACCTTGGGGTACAGCTCGCGTTCGGCGCAGCCCTGGGACACCTCCCAGTGGCCCGGCTCGAAGCCGAAGTTGCCCGCCAGCCCGCAGCAGCCCGCGCCCACCACGTCGGGGGCGACGTTGAGGCGTGCCAGGACGGCGCGGTCGGCGTCGTAGGAGCCCTTGGCCTCCTGGTGGCAGTGCACCTGCGTGACGGCCCGCGCGTCCAGTCCGGCGAACGGCCAGTCCCCGTCGTGCGCGGCGACGACCTCGGCCAGGGTCCTCATGCCGGCCGCGAGCTTCTTCGCGCGCTCGTCGTCCGGCAGCAGTTCGGGTGCCTCCGCGCGGAGCATGACGGTGCACGACGGCTCCAGGCCGACGATGGGCAGGCCGCTGTCCAGGGCGGGTCCCAGGACGTCCAGCGTGTGCCGCAGCACGCGTCGCGCCACCGTGAGCTGCCCCGTCGAATGCCACGTGAGCCCGCAGCAGACCCGGCCGGGCGGGATCAGGACGCGGTATCCGAGTGCCTCCAGTACGTCGACCGCGTCGCGCCCCACCCCGGGCGTGTGGAAGTTGGTGAACGTGTCGGGCCACAACACGATCGTCCGGCCGTCCCCCGGTCTGGGCCCGCGCCGCCGGAACCACCGTTGCAGGCTCTCCTCCGCGAACCGCACCATCTGCCTGCGGGGCTCCACCCCCGCGACGCGCTTGACGACCCCGGCGACACGGTCACGCGCCAGGGCGGCGTTCACGAAACGTGCGGGCGCCCCGGACACCATGCGCGACCACAACGGCAGCCACCCCATGGAGTAGTGCGCCATGGGACGCCGCCGCCCGGCGTAGTGGCGGTGCAGGAACTCGGCCTTGTACGTGGCCATGTCGACGTTCACCGGGCATTCGTGCGCGCACGCCTTGCACGACAGGCACAGGTCGAGCGCGTCCAGCACCTCGGTCGACCGCCAGCCGTCGGTGACGGTGCGGCCGCGCAGCATCTCGGCGAGCACGCGCGCGCGTCCCCGTGTCGAGTGCACCTCGTCCCGGGTCACCTTGAACGACGGGCACATCGACCCCACGTCCAGGTTGCGGCACGCGCCCACGCCCACACACCTGTGCACCGCCGCCGCGAACGAGCCCCCGTCGCGTGTGAGCGCGTGCACCGGCGTGACGGGCAGCGCGTCGCGCCCTGGGCCGGGCCGCAGGTCGGCGTCCAGCGGCGCCGGATCGACGAGCACTCCGGGATTGAGCCCGCGGCCGGGGTCGAAGACGCCCTTGAACGCGGCGAACGCCTTCAGCAGGTCCCCGGAGTACATCTTCCCCAGCAGCTCCGAACGGGCGCGCCCGTCGCCGTGCTCGCCCGACACCGAACCGCCGTAGGAGACCACCAGGTCGGCGGCGCGTTCCACGAACTCCCTGTAGGCCGCCACACCCGGCTCGTCGGAAAGGTCGAAGTCGACGCGCAGGTGCACGCAGCCTTCACCGAAGTGCCCGTACGGCACGCCCTGGAACCCGTGCCGCCGCATCAACGCGTACAGGTCGCGCAGGTAACCGGCGAGGCGGGCGGGCGGCACGGACGAGTCCTCCCACCCAGGCCACGCCTCCCCGCCCTGCGGGAGCCGCGTGACGATGCCCGACCCGGCCTCCCGGATCCACCACAGCGCCCGCATCTCCCGCGGTTCGTCCACCACGACCGACGTGACCTCGGGCAGACGCCGCCGCACGCCGTCGACGAGAGCACGCGCCGCCTCCCGCGCGAGCTCCACGGAATCGCCGCCGACCTCGCAGTACAGCCAGCCACCGCCCTCGCACAGCTCGGCCCCGGCCGTGGCCCGCCCCGGTTGTGAACGCAACGCGGCCAGCAGATCGGCCGCCATGCCCTCGACGGTCAACGCGCCCATGCCCGCCACCACCGGGGCCATCTCGGCGGCGACGAACACGTCGGGGAATCCCAGGACGACCAGCACCCTGGCGTTGGGAACCGGCACCAGCCGCACGGTCGCCTCGGTGATGACCCCGCAGGTGCCCTCACTGCCCACCAGCGCCTTGGCCACGTCGAACCCGCGCTCCGGGAGCAGGTAGTGCAACCCGTAGCCCGACACCTGGCGGCTGAACCGGCCCAGTTCCCTGCGCAACGGGGCCAGATGGGCGTCACGCAGCCGGGTCAGTTCCGCGTCGAGGGCCGCGTCCCCGGAGGTGCCCTGCCGCGCGTGCAGTTCCCTGCCGTCCGCCGTCAGCATCTTCAGGGCCACGACGTTGTCGGCCGTCGTCCCCCACGCCACCGAATGCGATCCGCACGCGTTGTTGCCGATCATCCCGCCGAGGGTGCACCGCGAATGCGTGGACGGGTCCGGCCCGAACGTCAGGCCGTACTCGCCGGCCGCCGCGCGCAGGTCGTCCAGCACCACCCCGGGCTGCACGACGGCCGTCCGCGCGTCCGGGTCGATCTCCAGGATGCGGTCGAGATGGCGCGAGGTGTCGACGACGACGCCCGTGCCGATCGAGTTGCCCGCGATGGACGTCCCGCCGCCGCGCATGGTCACCGGCAGGCCCGCGTCCCGCGCGATCTCCAGGACCCGTGCCAACTCCTCCACCGAGCGCGGCTCGGCCACCGCCGCCGGGACCCGCCGGTAGAGGGAGGCGTCGGAGGAGTAGGCCGCGCGCGTGGTCAGGTCCGTCCGGAAGACCCCGGGCAGCCGCCGTGCCAGCTCGACCCCCACGCCAGACCCCTCTCACCGACGACCGCACCGGGCGTTCCCATCATGCCCCCGCCCGCCGCCCGCTGGACGAGCAGGACCGGCCCGACACCGATCAGCACGCAGGTGACCCCGCTCCGACGGCCGGCCGGGGCACGCCGGACCGCCCGATCACGCCGGGGCCACGTAGATCAGCGGCAGGAACGGCAGTGACCGAATCGTCGCCGTCCCCGGCACGCTCATGCGAGCCGCTCGCGCACGCCCAGGCCGTACTCGCCGCGGCGGCGGAGCATGACCAGCAGCATGAGCACGAACATCGCGACGTGCTCCAGCATCATCATCGTCCCGGTGTCCACGACGTCCAGCCACAGCAGCGGGATCAGCACCACCGCCGGGGCGAACATCGCGCCGCACATCTCCAAGGTGCTCGCCCACCCGTGGCCGCGACGGCGCATCCAGAGCACCATCCCGGCCGACATGTCGAACGCCATCTCCAGCGTGACCAGTTCGGGCTGGGTCGTCATGGAGTACTCCACGCCCGTCGGCGCGAGCACGCCCCGCACCACGGCGCCGAGCACGACCATCCCGGCGAGCATCGCCACCACCATCTCCAGGTAGTGCCGGACGAAGTGCCGCCACCCGTGACCGGATCTCCCGGACGCGCCGTCGCCTGCCTGCATCCCACGTCTCCTCTCATACGGGCGCGGGGTATTGACCGCATACGGTACAGGGGTATGTAGAGGGAGACAAGGCTCGAATTCCGCTTGGAAGTGAACAGAGCGGCAGTCATACGCCCACCCCGTGCCGGTTACGTCCACACGTCCCGCACAGCCCCCGGGCGGTCGCGGACATCAAGTGACCGCCACTGTCCCTAGCGTCTGCGCCACGACGGAAAGGGAGATTCCATGACCATTCTCGTAACGGGTGCCACCGGCAATCGCCGGGCTCCGGGCACGGCGGCGGCCGCGCCCGGAGCGCCGCCGGGGCCGGGCGGGGCATGACGGGCGCCGGTCTCGGGCATACGCTGGGGAAATACGGGGGGCTTTGCCATGGTCGAGGGATTCGAGCACCGGGCGGGCGACGGCGCGTCCCGCTATCTTCCGGTGGCCGAGCACGGGCTGATCGGCGACCTGCAGAGCGTGGCGCTGGTGGGCACGGACGGCACGATCGACTGGTACTGCTGCCCGTCGTTCGACTCGCCCAGCGTGTTCGCCTCGATCCTGGACGCGGACCGGGGCGGCTCGTTCGAGCTGGCCACCACGACACGGGCGACGACCAAGCAGTTCTACTTCCCCGACACCAACGTGCTGATCACCCGGTTCTTCACCGACGACGGGGTGGGCGAGGTCCAGGACTTCATGCCCGTCGCCGGCTCGGGAGAGTGCGAGCGGCACCGGCTGATCCGGCGGGTGGTGTGCGTGCGCGGGTCGGTGCCGTTCCGGACGCGGGTGGCGCCCCGGTTCGGGTACGGGGCCGAGCCCCACGTCCTGCGCCCGCACGACGGCATGGCGATCTTCGAGTCGGCGTCGCTGACGCTCGCGCTGACCTCCACCGTCCCGTTCGAGCACGACGACCGGGACGCCTGGGCGGACTTCAAGCTCGCCGAGGGCGACGCCGAGGTGTTCGCCCTCGACCGGATCAGCGACTGCGTCCTGCCGCGCGGATGCCCGCACGCCGAGGCCGACCGGGAGTTCAACGCCACGGTGAAGTTCTGGCGGCGCTGGCTGTCGTCGTCGCGCTACCGGGGCCGGTGGCGGGAGATGGTGCACCGCTCGGCCCTGACGCTCAAGCTGCTCACCTACGCCCCGACCGGGGCGATCGTGGCCGCGCCGACCACCAGCCTGCCCGAGCGGATCGGCGGCGAGCGCAACTGGGACTACCGGTACGTGTGGGTGCGCGACGCCGCGTTCTGCGTCTACGCGCTACTGCGCCTGGGCTTCACCGACGAGGCCGAGGCGTTCATGGACTTCCTGATCAGGTACGTGAGCCTGCGCGGCGACGGCGCCGACGGCCCGCTGCAGATCATGTACGGCATCGACGGGCGCACCGACCTGCCCGAACGCGTGCTCGACCACCTGGAGGGCCACCGCGGCTCGTCGCCGGTGCGGGTCGGGAACGACGCCGTCGGCCAGCTCCAGCTCGACATCTACGGCGCGCTGATCGACTCGATCTACCTGTACGACAAGTGGGGGCAGCCGATCTCCAGCGACCACTGGGACCAGGTGTGCACGCTGGTCGACTGGGTGTGCGACCACTGGGACCAGCCCGACGAGGGCATCTGGGAGACCCGAGGCGGACGCCGTAACTTCCTGTACTCGCGGTTGATGTGCTGGGTGGCGATCGAACGCGCCATCCGCCTGGCCAACCACCGCGGCCTGCCCGCCGACCTGCGCCGCTGGCGGGAGGCCCGCGACACCATCTACCGGCGGATCATGGACCGCGGCTGGTCGGCCGAGCGGCGCGCGTTCGTCCAGTACGAGGGCGGCGGCGTCCTGGACGCGGCGCTGCTGATGATGCCGCTGGGCAAGTTCGTCTCCCCCACCGACCCCAAGTGGCTGTCCACCCTGGACGCGCTCACCGCCGACCTGGTGTCGGACTCGCTGGTCTACCGCTACGACCCGCAGGCCAGCCCGGACGGCCTGCGCGGCGAGGAGGGCACCTTCTCCATCTGCTCGTTCTGGTACGTCGAGGCCATGGTCCGCGCCGGCCGCGTCGACGAGGCCCGCCTGGCCTTCGAGAAGATGCTCACCTACGCCAACCACCTGGGCCTGTACGCCGAGGAGATCAGCCGCACCGGTGAACAGCAGGGCAACTTCCCCCAGGCCTTCACCCACCTGGCCCTCATCAGCGCCGCCTTCAACCTCGACCGCGCCCTCGGCTGACCCGCCCGGGCCGTCGTGGCGCGGACGGTCAGCCGAGGTAGGCGGTGCGGACCCTGGGGTCCCTGCGGATGTCGTCGGGCGGGCCGTCGGCGATGACCTCGCCAAGGTCGAGGACGACGACGCGGTCGCAGGTGGTCATGACGAAGCCGACGTCGTGTTCGACGAGCAGGACGGTGGCGTCCAGGGACGCGATGACCTCGGCGAACAGGGCGGACTGGTCGGCGTCCAGGCCGGAGGTGGGCTCGTCCAGCAGCAGCACGGCGGGGTCGTCGACGATGGCGCGGGCCAGCTCCACCATGCGGCGGCGGCCGATGGGCAGGTCGGCGGCGTGGGCGTCGCGCAGGTCGGCGATGCCGCAGCGGTCCAGGGCGGCCAGGGCGCGGTCGCGGCGGGCGGCCTCCAGGCGGCGGCGGGCGCGCCCGCCCACCAGGTCGGCGGCCAGGCCGCCTCCGCCGCCGTGCCATTCGAGGGCGGCCAGGACGTTGTCCAGCACCGTCAGGCGGCCGAAGACCTGCGGGCGCTGGAAGGTGCGGCGCAGGCCGAGGCGGGCGCGGTGCACGGCGCCGGTGGACGTCACGTCGGCGCCGCGCAGCCGGACGCTGCCGGCGGTCGGGCGGCGCAGGCCGGTGACCACGTCGAACAGGGTCGTCTTGCCGGCGCCGTTGGGGCCGATGACGCCGCAGAGGCCGCCTTCGGGCACGGCCAGGCTCACGCCGGTCAGCGCGTGGACTCCGCCGAACCGGACGCTGACGTCGTCGATCTCGATCACTGGTCGGCCTCCGTGGCGGGCATCAGCGGGCCCTCGTCCAGGCCCAGGTAGGCGGCGGCGAGCCGGTCGTCGTCGACCTCGGCGCGCGGGCCCGTCCACACGACGCGGCCCAGGCGCATGAACGCGACGGTGTCGGCCAGCGCCAGCACCTCCCCGGCCTTCTCCTCCACGATCAGCAGCGCGACGCCGTTGTCGCGCAGCTCCCCGAACATCTGGAAGATCTGCTCGACCACCAGCGGCGCCAGGCCGAGGGACGGCTCGTCGGCGATCAGCACGCGGGGCGGCCGGACCAGCGCGGGCGCCAGGGCGAGGATCTGCTGCTCGCCGCCGGACAGGGCCCCGGCGGGGACGTCCCGGCGGGCCGCGAGCTGCGGGAGCCGGTCGTGGACCTCGGCGCGGTCGGCGGCGTCCGGCAGCCACAGGGTGAGGTTCTCCTCGACGGTGAGGGACGGGAACACGCCTCTGCCCTCGGGGGCGAGGTAGACGCCCGCGCGGGAGCGGCGGTGCGCGGGCCAGGCGGTGATGTCCTCGCCATCGAGCAGGACGCGGCCGGAGGTGGGCGCCATCCCGCCCGCCACGGCGCAGAGGGTCGACTTGCCCGCGCCGTTGGCGCCGAGCAGGGCCACCACCTGGCCTGACGGCACGGCCAGGTCGACGCCCCGCAGGACCGTCGCGTCGCCGTAGCCCGCGACGATCCCTTCGAGGCGGAGGGCGACGGGGCCGGGGGCGGGATCGGCGGCGGACCCGGACGGCTGCGCGGAGGGCGCCTCGGCGGGCCGCGGTGTGCGTCTGCGGCGGCGGTAGCGGCGTTCGGCGAACTGGGCCAGGACGCCGTCGGGGTGCTTGGCCAGGATCATGCCGCCGAGCCCGAACAGGATCATCCCGACGTACTGCGAGTCGGTGACGTTGTCCAGGACCTCGGGGAACAGCGCCATGACCAGCCCGCCGAGCACGGCGCCGCCGATGCGCCGCACGCCCTGCAGCACCACGACGGCCAGCCACACGAAGCCGGTCAGCGCGGGCAGGTCGGTGGCGGTGATCTGGCCGTTGAACGTGGCGTACAGCACGCCGCCCAGCCCCGCGACGCCGGACGCCAGCGCGAACAGCGTGATCTTGGCGCGGGTGGCGGAGATGCCGACGGACAGCGCGGCGGTCGGCGCCGACCGCACGGCCAGGATGGCGCGGCCGGACGGCGAGCGTTCCAGGTTGCGCACCAGCAGGGCGACGACGCCGATGAGCAGGAGCAGCACGACGACGCGGGTGCGGGGGTCGTTGGTGTCGGTGATCCCGAAGGAGACGGCGGGCAGCTTCCAGCCGACGGTGCCGTTGCTGAACGCGTCGATCTGGAAGAGCACCTGGTCGGCGAGCAACGCCAGCGCGAGGGTGGCGAGGGCGAGGACGCGGCCGCCCAGGCGCAGGGCGGGCAGGGCGACGAGCACGCCCGCCGCGACGGCGGCCAGGACGCCGAGCAGCACGGCGGCGGGGAACGGCAGCCCCTTGCCGAAGGCCAGTCCCGCCGCCAGGGCGGCCAGCGCCGCGAACGACGCCTGCGCCAGGTTGACCATGCCGCCGATGCCGGTGACCACGACGAACGAGCAGAAGATCAACGCCAGCACGAGGCCCTGCGCGACGAGCCCCACCCAGTAGTCGTCGCCGATCGTGAACGTCCACAGCAGCAGCGCCGCGACCGACGCGCTCCACGGCAGGACGCGGCGCCAGCGCGGCAGGTCGGCCAGGTAGTCGGGCGGCGGGGCGTCCTCGGCGATGGAGCCGGCGAGACGTTCGCGCGAACGCCCCAGGACCAGCAGTCCGGCGAACAGCAGGAGCGCGGGGACCGCCGTCCGGAAACCGGTGACCTTCTCGGCGAAGTCGGCGTAGCCGGCGACGAGGTTCTGCACCACGCCCAGCCCGAGGCCCGCGGCGAACGTGACGGGGATGGACTGGAGCCGCCCGAACACCGCGGCGGTGGCCGAGGCGAACAGCAGCACCGTGAACGCGTTGGAGTCCAGGCCGAGCGTGGGCACCGCGAGCACCCCGGCGAGCCCGGCCAGCGTCGAGCTCAGCATCCACGCCTGGGCGGAGGCGGCGTCGGCGTCCACGCCGCGCAGCGTGGCCAGGCGGCGCCGGTCGACGGTGGCGCGCATCCGCAGGCCGAGCGGCGTGTGCCGCATGACCGCCCACAGCGCGGCGGCGGCCAGCACCGCCAGCACGAACGTGGTGAGCTGGTCGGAGTCGACGGTCAGCCCGCCGAACGGGTGCCAGGTCTGCACCGGACGCGGGCCGAGACCGCGCGCGACGGCGCCCTCGGTGACCCGGGGCAGGTCGGCGCCGAACGTGCCGACCAGCACGTCCACCGTCCACAGGCCCAGGGCGGGCAGCGCGATCGTCAGGCCGATGGTGGCGACGATCTGCGCGGTCTCCCCCGCCGACGCCAGGCCGCGGAACATCAGCCGGTGCAGCGCGTACCCCAGCAGGGGCGCCGCGACCAGCACCGTCACTGGCCCGGCCGCCCACACCGGCCAGCCGAGCCCGGCGGTCAGCTCGAAGAACAGCAGCGCGGCCAGGAAACCGACGGCCCCGTGCGCGAAGTTGAACACGCCGGTGGCCGAGTAGGACAGGGTCAGCCCGGACGCCATCAGCGCGAACACCGCGCCGGTCACCAGGCCGCTCAGGACGTAGCCGACGAGTTCGCTCACCCGTCACCTCCGGGTGCTTGGCGGGGACGGGTCACAGCGTGGTGTTGGTGAAGCAGCGCAGGTTCTGCGCGACGACGAACTTTCCGTCCCGCAGCCTGACCAGCGCGCCGCAGCCGTTGGGCTCGGTCTTGCCGGACGGGAACCGCACCCGCCCGAAGCCCCTGTTGTCGTAGGAGAAGTTCTCGGCGGCCGCGAAGAACGACTCGCGGGTGAGGTCCCTGCCCGCCTTCTCCAGCATCTTCAGGAACACGTCCGCGGTCCAGTAGCCGGTGGCGACGTGCTGGTCGAGCACGGCGTCGGCGCCGCCGGCCTTCCGCACGTCCGCCTTCATCCGGGCGACCTCGGGCGCGTCGGACTCGTAGGGCTCGAACTGCGGCGCGGCGTACACGCCGTCCAGGGCACGGGTGGTCTGCGGGTCGCGCAGCACGTGCGGGTCGTAGGACGTGGCGTCGGTGATCAGGCCCTTGTAGCCGGCCTTCTTCAGCGCCGCGTACAGCCCGGAGTTGAACTTGCCGCCCGCCATCACCGACACCACCACGTCGGGCGCCTTCCCGCCGGCGCTCTTCATGATCTTGTTGACGTAGGGCGACCAGTCCTGCGGCGGGGACTGGGCGGGCAGCGCGGCCGACGATCCGGCCAGCGCGAACCCGGCGGCGGTGAACGACCTGGAGATGGTCTGCACGCCGTACTTGCTGGCGGAGGAGTCGGTGGCCTGCACCCACACCGACCTGCCCCGGGCGCCGCCGAGCTGCGCGGCGATCTGGTTGCCCCACCAGGTCTGGGTGCCGTGGCCGGGACTGGGCGCCAGGCAGCCGTTGAAGCCGAACGCGCTGCGCTTGCCGCACCAGAACGGCCCGGTCGCCCAGCCCAGCCACGGCACGCGCTGCCGTTCCAGGAACTCGGCGCCGCCGAACTGCGGGGCGCTGACCGGCACCAGCGCGAACACCTTCTCCTTCTGGACGAGCTTCCGGGCGGCCGCGGCGCCCTTGTCGGGGGTCATGCCGTCGTCCTCGACGCCGATGAACTCGATCTTGCGGCCGTGCACGCCGCCCTCGGCGTTGGCGCGGGCGAAGCGGGCCTTGGCGCCCAGCTCGGCGCCGCCGGTGGAGTAGCCGGTGGCGCTGGTGACGGTGAGCACGCCGCCGACCTTCACCGCGTCGTCGGTGACCCCGGCCGCGCCGCCGGACCCGCCCGGGGACGCCTCGTTGCTCGTCGCGCAGCCGGTCAGAAGGGTCAGCATGGTGAGCGCGGCGGCGGGGACGGCCGCGGACGGGGAGCGGAGCGTGGGAGTGGTCTTCATCGCGCGCCTCCGGGCACGGGTCGGCGTGGACGAGCCGTGGCAGCCGCGCCCCCGCCGTCCGGGATGTGATCCCCCGTGCGGCCCCCGACGAGGCAAAACTACCTAGCGCTCGCTTGGGCGTGAGCGTAAGTTGGCCGGTCGGAACGTGTCAACGGCGAGTTCCCGAAGCCGGCCGCCGGAACGGACATGCCTGGACGCTCGACCAAGCAAGTGCTTGGTGTTAGCGTGCTGCGCGGAGGTGAGCGACGTGGCGAGCACGGTGATGCGCGCGGCGCTGCTGCGGGAGTTCGGCGCCCCGCTGCAGGTGGCCGAGGTCGAGGTCCAGGCCCCCGGAGCGGGCGAGGTGCGGGTCGCGGTGGCCGCGTCCGGCGTCTGCGGCTCCGACCTGAAGGCCCTGGACGGCAAGAGCCCGGTCGTGTCGCATCTGCCGTGCGTGCTCGGCCACGAGAGCGCGGGCGTGGTGGAGGAGGTCGGCCCCGGCGTCACCGCGGTCCGGCCCGGCGACCACGTGATCGTCGCGATGAACGGGCCGTGCGGGCGCTGCCGCGACTGCGCCCGCGGCCGGGCGCACCTGTGCTCGGGCCCCGCCCGCCTGGCCGCGATCATGGGCACGATGCCGGACGGGAGCACCCGGCTGTCGGCGGACGGCCGCGCCGTGCGGCCCTACATCGGCATCGGCGCGTTCGCCGAGAAGGTCGTGGTCGCCGAGGCGATGTGCGTCAAGGTCGCCGAGGACGCGCCGCTCGACCTGCTCGCGCTGACCGCCTGCGGCGTGGTCACCGGCGTGGGCGCGGTGCTCAACACCGCGCGGGTCGAGCCCGGCGCCAGCGTGCTGGTGGTGGGCTGCGGCGGCGTCGGGCTGAACGTGGTCCAGGGCGCCGTGCTGGCCGGGGCCACCACGATCATCGCCGCGGACGTGGTGGACGCCAAGCTCAAGCTGGCCGAGGAGTTCGGCGCCACGCACACGCTGCCCGCCGGCGACCTGCCGCGCCGGGTCGGCGAGATCGTCCGCGGCGGCGTCGACTACGCCTTCGACGTCACCGGCGTGCCGCGGGTGCTGACCGAGGCGTTCGCCGCGACCCGGCGCGGCGGCACCACCGTCATGGTCGGCAGCCCCGCCGCCGACGCCGACCTGCGCCTTCCCGCCGGGCAGCTGTTCGCGTCGCGGCGGCTGATGGGCACCCAGGGCGGCGACGCCGTGCCCGCCCGCGACCTGCCCCTGCTGGTCGACCTGTACCGGCGCGGCCGCCTCAACCTCGCGGGCCTGGTCAGCGAGCGGGTCCCCCTGGAGGAGATCAACGAAGCGGTCGCACACGTACGGTCGGGCGCCGTGGCCCGCTCCGTCATCGTCTTCGGCTGACGCATGCGGTGACGGTGGGCTCGTATAGATTCCTCCTGACCTCCCGCAGGCGAGAGGAACGACGTGAACGACCAGCCGCCGCCGCACCACTCCCCCTATGGGCAGGCGCCCGGAGCGCCCCCGCCCCCCGGATACACGCCTCCCCCCGGGTACGGCTCTGGCCCCGGGGCCGGAAACCCCTACGGCGGGGGACCCCAGCCGCCGTGGGGGTACGGGCCGCCCGGAGTCCCCCCGAACCCGCAGGGCCCGGTCAGGTCGGATGACACCACCTGGGCGCTGATGTGCTACGTGCTCACGATCGCGGTGGGCTTCCTCGGGCCGCTGGTGCTGTATTTCGTCAAGAAGAACGAGTCGCCGTTCGTGCGGCACCATGCCGCGCAGTCACTCAACATGCAGATCACCTACCTGCTGCACGTCATCATCGCGCTGGTGGTCGGCGGGGTGCTCGCGCTGGTGTTCCAGCATCCGGCGCCGCTGGTCATCGTCTTCGTGCCGGTGCTGCTGTTCCACATGGTCGCGCAGTGGGTGCTGCTGATCCTGGGCGCCGTCCGCGCCAACCAGGGGGTCGCCAACCGCTTCCCGACGTGGCTGTGCTTCCGGATGGTGCGCTAGCACCGCGCGGAGCGTCAGCGGTCCAGGTAGGCGGCGGCGTAGTCGTCCAGGACGGCCAGCACGGCGTCACGGCCGCCGGCTGGGACGCGCAGCACCACCTCGTCGATCCCCAGCGAGGCGTAGTAGTCGAGCTTGCGCGCGGTCGGCAGCGTCCCGAACGGGACGACCCGCGCCATCGCGCGCCCGGCGGCCTCGCACGCCTCGCGCAGGGCGGGCAGTGCCTCGCGCACGCCCGCCCCGCCGATCGGCATCCATCCGTCGCCGTACTCGGCGACGTGCGCGAACAGCGTGGGGCCCGGCGCCCCGCCCAGCAGCACCGGCACGCGGCCGGCGGGCTTGGGCCATGACCAGCAGGGCTCGAACGACACGAACTCGCCCTTGAAGGACGCCTCGTCCCTCGTCCACAGCTCGCGCATGGCCAGCATGTGCTCGCGCACGACGGCCCGGCGGCGCGTCCAGGGCACGCCGTGGTCCTCGGCCTCCTCGGCGTTCCAGCCGTAGCCGACGCCGAGCACGACGCGTCCGCCCGAGATCCGGTCCAGCGTGGCGACGGCCTTGGCGGTCACGATCGGGTCGCGCTGGGCGGGCAGGCACACCCCGGTGCCGAGGACGATCCGCTCGGTGACCGCAGCGGCGGCGGCCAGCGCGACGAACGGGTCGGGCGTGCGGGCGTACTCCTCGGGCAGCGCGTCGTCCCCGGTCGGCGGGGGCGTGCGCCGCGAGACCGGGATGTGCGTGTGCTCGGGCAGGTAGAGCGACGCGAAACCGCGCTCCTCGGCCGCGCGGGCCAGCTCGTGCGGCGCCACCGTCAGGTCGGTGGCGAACATCGTGATCCCCAGCCGCATCCGCGTGCTCCCCTCCTGAACCGGATTCTGTTCCGATCTCCCCGGCCCACGTTACACAGCCTAACCAAGCGATTGCTCGGGTATCGGCGATTGATGTAGCGTGCGCTTGTTCGGGTTCGACGGGACCGCCGTCCGGACGGATCGATCGGAGGGGCCATGCCTTTCGCGGAGCTCGGCGAGGTCCGCCTGTTCTACACCGACGACGGACCGTCCGCCGCGAACGGCGTCCCCCTGCTGCTGGTGCACGGCTTCGGCGCCGACTCCCACGACTGGGTGCCGCACCTGCCGCACCTGGCCGCCGAGCACCGCGTCATCGCCCCCGACCTGCGCGGCCACGGCTACTCCTCGGCGCCCGAGTCCGGGTACCGGCCGCGCGACCTGGCCGCCGACCTGGTGCGCCTGCTGGACCACCTGGACGTGCCGCGCGTCACCGCGTTCGGGCACTCCATGGGCGCCCTGGTGGTCAGCGCGCTCGCCGTCGAGCATCCCGGCCGGGTGCGCGCCCTGGTCTGCGTCGACCCCGGATACGGGCAGCCGCCGGAGATCGCCGCCGCGTTCCCCGCGATGATCGAGGGACTGCGCACCGACCCGTACGGCACCGCGCTGGCCAACGACGCCTGGTGCTACACCCCCGCCTCGCCGCCGTGGCTGCGCGAGTGGCACCGGCGCAAGATCCTCGGTACGTCGCCGCGCGCCCTGGCCGAGGCGTTCGCCGGGATGTACACCGGCGACGACCAGTTCGGCGTGCGTCCCGCCGCCGACGCCTACCTGGCCCGCCGCGCCTGCCCGGTGCTGTCGTGCTGGTCGCACGCCCAGGCCGGGTCCGCCGACTGGGAACGCGGCCTGTTCAAGCATCCCGCCTCCCGCGCCCTGGCCTGGCCGGGCGGCGGGCACCGGCTGCACGCCGAGCGGCCGGCGGAGTTCCTGCACGTCGCCACCGCCTGGCTCGCCGAACTCGACAGGCTCGACACGCTCGACAAGGAGATGCCCGCGTGAAGTTTGCGATCATGATGAACCCCCAGATCCCCGGATCCGGGTACGCCGCCGAGGAGAACGCCAAGGCCCGGCGGCCGATCGGCCGCGACGTCGAGTCGTACCAGAAGCTGCTGGACGAGGTGCGCGACATCGCCGTGCACGCCGACCAGATCGGGTTCGACGCGCTGATGATGACCGAGCACCACTTCCATTCCGAAGGGTTCGAGTTCTCGGTCAACCCGCTGATGTTCCTCACCGACCTGGCCGCCCGCACCGAACGGATCCTGCTGGCCCCGCTCGGGCTCGTCCTGCCCGCCTGGGACCCGATCCGCGCGGCCGAGGACGTGGCGCTGCTGGACCACTTCTCCAAGGGCCGGCTGCGCCTGGGCGTGGCGCGCGGCTACCAGAACCGGTGGATGAACGTGCTCGGCCAGCGCTGGAACACCGCCGCGGCCCGCTCGGACGGCTCGGCGTCCGACACCCGCAACTTCGACGTCTTCGGCGAGATCCTGAAGATCATGAAGCTGGCGTGGACGCAGGACTCGCTGCGCTACAAGAGCGACGTGCTGGACTACGAGATCCCGGCCCCGTTCAGCGGCATCGAGGGCTGGCCCGCCACCGAGTGGACCCGCGTGTTCGGCGCCCCCGGCGAGATCGACGACGACGGCGTGATCCGGTCGGTGTCGGTGTGCCCGCGCCCGTACCAGAACCCGCACCCGGAGCTGTGGCAGCCGTTCACCATCTCCGACCGGTCGGTCATCCGCTGCGCGCAGGAGGACATCCTGCCGTGGATGTTCACCCCCAACCCCGACGAGCACGCCAAGAAGGCCAGGCTCTACCAGGAGGAGTGCGCCAAGGCCGGACGGAACTACAGGCTCGGCGAGCACACCGGCATCCTGAAGGTCGTCGGCATGGCCGACACCAAGGAGGAGGCCGTCGAGATCTACGGCAAGGGCATGCAGAAGGACTTCGCCGCGTTCTTCGGCCCCTTCGGCTACCTGGAGGTGCTGCGCAAGAAGGAGGACGACCGGCACCAGCCCATCTCGCCGGAGAAGGGCGACTTCAACCGCATGAGCGAGGTGGAGCTGGCGCTGCTGGGCACCCCGGACGACGTCAAGCGCGGCATCCAGCGCATGCTCGACCGCATGCCCGACCTGGAGTGGTTCGGGCTGTTCATGCAGGGCCAGCAGGGCGTGCTGCCGACCGACACGGTCAAGCGCAACCTCGAGATGTTCGCCACCAAGGTCATCCCCGAGTTCCAGGACTGACCGACTGACCGGCACCCGTAACGGAGCGCAGCGGAGTGTAGGGATGCCGGTCAGTCTCGGGGGGTTGAAGGGGGTCGTCCCCCCAGGGTTACGCGGGCCCCGGTCCCTTCCGGGGCCCGGCGCGGGAGGCCGCCGTGGAAGGAGACGCGCATGGAGTTCTGGCTCGGGGCCGCGTTCGTCGACACCCACGAGTTCGTTCCGCTGGCCAAGGCGGCGGACCGGCTCGGATACGCCACGGTGGCGGTGTCGGACCACATCTTCTACACCGACTACCAGTCCGCCTACCCCTACAGCGACACCGGCGCGCCCCCGTACAAGCCCGACACGCACTGGCCGGACGTGTGGGTGACGATAGGCGCGATGGCCGCCGTCACCGAACGGGTCCGCTTCGCCACCAACGTCTACATCGCTCCCGCCCGCGACCTGTTCACCGTCGCCAAGGCGGTGTCCACGGCCGCCGTCCTGTCGGGCGACCGCACGATCCTCGGCCTGGGCGTCGGATGGTGCAAGGACGAGTTCCTGCAGACCGGGCAGGACTTCCACACGCGCGGCAGGCGCCTGGACGAGATGATCCCCGCCCTGCGGACGCTCTGGCAGGGCGGGACGGTCGAGCACCACGGCACCCACTACGACTTCGGGCCGCTGAGCATCGCGCCCGTCCCGGACCGACCCGTCCCCGTCTACATCGGCGGCGACAGCGACGCCGCCCTGCGCCGCGCCGCCCGCGTCGGCGACGGCTGGATCGGCAACCGCGTCTACACCGAGGACCAGCTCGCCGACCTGCTCGCCCGCCTCACGCGGCACCTGTCCGAGCACGGCCGCACGCTCGACGACCTCAGGGTGATCGCGCCGATCGCAGCCATGCCCAGCGCCGACCTCTACCGCAGATGGGCCGACCGCGGCGTCACCGGCACCATGGCCGCGCCCTGGTGGCTGGCCACCCCGGACGAGAAGGCCCGCCACGGCCGCACCCTCGCGCTCAAGCTCGCCACCATGGAGCGCTTCGCCGAGGAGGTCATCGCCAAGATGTGATCAGCCCACCCGGGCGACCGCGCGCACCGGCGCACCGTCCCCGTCCAGCCGCATCGGGAACATCGACACCTCGACGCGCCGCCCCGCCGCCTGCGCCTCCAGCAGCACGTCGAGGCCGGTGAGGTTCTCCGCGATCACGGCCCCGGCGCCGCACAGCGCACGGTGCGCGTCCAGCGAGAACGTCTCGTCGCCCGGCGGCGGCGTGCGGTCGACGCTGAGCGCGTCGATGCCCACCGTGCGGACCCCGGCCGCCACGATCGCCTCGGCCGTCTCCACCGCCGGGTACGGGTGCGCCAGGTACTCCTCGGTCCCCCACCGCGCGGACCACCCGGTCGCGATGAGCAGCACCACGCCCGGCGCCAGGCCGTCCGGCAGCGCCTCGGGGCCGATCGCGGTACGGGGTGGCAGCCCGCGCGCGTCCATGACCACCGCCGGGCCGGTGAACCGGCCGAGCGGCACCTCGTCCAGGCGAGGCCACGCGTCGTCGACGTGGTACGGCGCGTCCACGTGCGTGCCGGACTGCGACCCCATGTGCACCCGCTGCACGTTCACGCCGTCCCGCGCCACCGTCAGCGCCCGGCCGATCTCCACCTGGGGATCGCCCGGGTACACCGGCATTCCGGTCACGACGGGCACCGACAGGTCCACGAGCGTCGCCATACGCCCATCCTTCCAGCCGCCCGGTGCCCCGAACGGTGCCCGCACCGGATAGCGTGATCGCGTGTTGCCGCTCGTGACCGCCATCAGATACGTGACGCCCCTGCGGGAGGGCGGATCGCTGCCCGGCGTCGTCGAGGCCGACGACCTCGGCACCTACGTCATGAAGTTCACCGGCGCCGGGCAGGGCCGCAAGGCCCTGGTCGCCGAGGTGATCGCCGGGGAGCTGGGCCGCCGCCTCGGCCTGCGCGTCCCCGACCAGGTGATCATCGATCTGGATCCGGTGATCGGACGGCACGAGCCCGACCCCGACGTGCAGGACCTGCTCAAGGCCAGCACCGGCTGGAACCTCGGCGTCGACTTCCTGCCCGGCTCGCTCGGCTTCGACCCGCTCGGCTGGACGCCCGACGCCGGGTTCGCCTCCCGGGTCCTGTGGTTCGACGCGTTCATCGGCAACGTGGACCGCAGCTGGCGCAACCCCAACATGCTGGTCTGGCACGGCGACGTGTGGCTGATCGACCACGGCGCCAGCCTGTACTTCCACCACGCCTGGGCCAACGCCTCCCGCGTGTTCTCCGGTCCGTACGACGTGGACGACCACGTCCTCACCCGCTACGCGACCGGCCTGGCCGACGCCGAGGCCGAGTTCGCGCCCCGTATCACCGAGCCCCTCCTGCGGGAGATCCTCGGCCTGGTGCCCGACCGCTGGCTGGACGGCGACCCCAACTTCGACGGCCCGGACACCGCCCGCGACGCCTACGTCGAGCTGCTGCTCGCCCGCGCCGCCAACCCCCGCGACTGGCTGCCGCAGCTGGACGTCGCGCACCGCCGGCCCGACACCGGAACGCGCCGCGGCGAGAAGCGCCCGAGCTGGCTGGGCGGGGGTGGCTCCTGATGAGCACCGTCTTCGAGTACGCGACGCTGCGCGTCGTGCCCCGGGTCGAACGCGGCGAGGCCATGAACGTGGGCGTCGTCGTCTACTGCCGCGCCAAGGACTTCCTGGGCTGCCGGACGCACCTGGACGAACGCCGCCTGCTCGCCCTCGACCCGTCCCTCGACCTGGACGGCGTCCGCAAGGCCCTGCACGCCGTGGACGCCCTGTGCTGCGGCGGCGAACGCGCCGGCCAGGCCGCCGAGGAACCCCCCGGCGGCCGCTTCCGCTGGCTCACCGCCCCGCGCAGCACCATCGTCCAGCCGGGCCCCGTCCACGCCGGCCTCACCGACGACCCGGCCGCCGAACTGACCCGCCTCCTCGACCTGCTCGTCAAGTAACCGCGCAAAAGCCGCCGCGTTGGCGCGATGCCGCATCCGCACAACCACGCGCCGTACCGCATCCGCACCGCGAGCGCGCCACCTGCGGGTGAAGCGAGCCGCCAGGCGAAGCTTCACCCGCAGAACGCGAAGCGATGAACACTACGTCCATTCCCAGCGGATGCCGTGGTAGCCGGCGGCCATGCCGAACTCGATGAAGTGGACGCTGTGGTAGGCGGACATGCGCAGGTCGGCCGAGTCCTTCAGGGCCGTGTGGGCGTCGGGGCGCCAGGTGCGGTAGCAGCGGGCGGGCAGGGCGGACGGGTGGAAGCGCACCTCGATGAGGTACTCGTGCTGCGGGGTGCGGAAGCCGCGGCCCTCCTCGGTGACAGGCGGGCCGCCGGTCTCCTCGAAGCCGAACCCGTACTCCAGCAGGTACGTCTCGCCGCGGCCGAGGGCCCGGTCGAACAGCAGCTCGGCGGCGATCAGGCCGCTGGCGCCGTCCATGCGGACGCGGCCGAAGCGGCAGCCGTGCGCGCTGCGGGAGGTCGGCAGGACGCCGTGCGGGTGATGGTAGACGGCGATCCAGCGGTCGGCGCCGCGCTGCTGGGCCTGGAACACCGCGCGGGTGCGCACCTCGCGCAGCTCCCCCTCGGGGCCGAGGACGTACTGGTCGTGCAGGCTGAGCCCGGTGAGCTGGCGTTCGCCGCGCTCGCCGATCTCGTCCACCAGGTCGCGCACGCCCGGCTCGGGGCACAGCGCCTCCACCGGCAGCCAGGGGCCGGCCGACCGTTCGGCGGTCGGCTTGAGCAGGGTGAGCAGGGAGTGGCGCGGCAGGCCGAGGATGACCTCAAGCGCCCGCACCGCGCGCAGCGAGTCGGCGCGTTCGGGGCGGGTGCGGCCGCGCTGCCAGTAGCTGAGGGTGGACAGGCTGACCGCGATGCCCTGGTCCTCCAGCCGTCGCCGCAGGGCCTCCAGGCTGAGCCCGCGCGCCTGGATCGCCGCGTGCAGGGCCACGTTGAACGGGCCGTACCGCAGCACCTGGACGAGGTCGTCCTCCGTCGTGACGCTCTGCACCGTCATCATCGGCCTCCGGTAGACAGGGCAACGGCCGCGCCCCCTGTCATCGGCCTTGACAACAGCAGTGAAAACCTCCGGGGTAACTGTAAGGCGACGGCCCGGCTTTTCCAACGGGCAACTTTCCACAAAAACAGGGACCCCGCGAGCCGCCGGAGCGGCTTCGCGGGGCCCGTGTCAGGGTCTGCGCGGCGGGGTTCCGTCACACGGAGTCATGCGCCGGACGCGCGGACACCTGGCGCTGGTCCACCCGTCACAGGGAGCGCTTGTTCAGCAGCAGGTTCGGGGTGCCGGCCGGGTTCCCGGTGATGACGCCGGAGGTGGCGTTGCTGGTCAGCCAGCTGCGGATGGTGCTGAACGACGCGTCGCCGTAGGTCGCCTTGTACAGGGCGGCGACCCCGGCCACGTGCGGCGTGGCCATCGACGTGCCGCTGATGGAGTTGGTGCCGCCGTTCAGCCAGGTGGAGGTGATGCCGGAGCCGGGCGCGTACAGGTGGACGCAGGAGCCGTAGTTGCTGTACGAGGCCCGGGCGTCGGTGCTGGTGCTCGCGGCGACCGTGGTGGCGTTGGCGGCGCTGGCCGGCGAGCGGTTGCAGGCGTTGGTGTTCTCGTTGCCCGCGGCGGCGGCCAGGAACACGCCGGCGTTGGCCAGGTTGTTGGCGGCCGTGTTGATGGAGGCGGAGTAGCCGCCGCCCAGCGACATGTTCGCCACGGCGGGCTTGACGTGGTTGCTGGCCACCCAGTTCATGCCGGCGATGACACCGGAGGTGGTGCCGCTGCCGCTGCAGTTGAGCACGCGCACGCCGCGCAGGTTGACCGACTTGGCCACGCCGTAGCTGGAGCTGCCGACGGTGCCCGCGACGTGGGTGCCGTGGCCGTTGCAGTCCTGGCCGTTGCCGCCGAGGGCGTCGTAGACGTTGGTGGCGCGGCCGCCGAAGTTGGAGTGCGCGGTGTAGATGCCGGTGTCGATGATGTAGGCGTTCACGCCCGCGCCGGTGGAGTTGTAGGTGTAGCTGTTCGACAGCGGCAGGTTCGTCTGGTCGATGCGGTCGATGCCCCACGACGGCGGGTTGGTCTGCGTGGCGTCGGCCTTGATGACGGCGTCCTGCTCGATGGACGCGATGCCCGGGGTGGTGCGCAGCTTGGCCAGCTGGGCGTCGGTGAGCTTGGCGGAGAAGCCGTTCAGCACCTTGCCGAAGCGGTACTGGGTGCGGATTCCGCGCTTGGAGACGGTCGAGTCGACCGAGACGCCCTTCTTGAGCGTCACGATGTACTGTCCGGCGACGCCCTGGCCGGAGGCCGCCATGGCGACGGGGACGGCGGGGGCGGCGGGAGCGGCGCCGGCGGGCAGGGCGCCCGCCATGGCCAGGGGAACGGCGGCGAGGACGGCGATGGGCAGGGTACGTCGTCTCATCGTTTCTCCGTGTGCGGGAGGACTGGGGAACCGATGAGATCCTCGTTTCGGGGCGGGACCCCCGTCAATGTTTTCGAGGGCACCCCGAATTTCACATCGAGCCCTCTGGATAACGATTGCATCGCGTTCACGTCAGCGACGTTTACCGGGATCCGCGTTTTCGGACGGCACGTTTCGAATGCGGCGACGTTTCGCGGGCCGGTTCGGTCAGTCCCATTCCCATTCGACGCCGAGGACGCCGCGCCGCACCGCCCCGGCGGCGATGTGGGCGCTTCCGGACGCGCCGATCCACAGCTCGCCGAGCCGTTCCCGAGGAGCGTCGCCGGTTTCCTGGAAGAAACCGTAGCAGCGCGCGGGAATCATTTCCTGATGAAACTGCACAACCGAAAGATAATCACGCACCGGGCGGTGGAAACGGCGCCGGTAGTCCGCCGCGGGCGGTCCGTCGGCGGGCAGGACGAGCTCGTATTCGACGACGGCGGTGTCCCCGGCCGCCAGGACGCGGTCCAGGACCAGCTCGAACGCCATCAGCCCGGCCTCGGCCCGGATCCGCCCGGCGCGACAGTACCGCAGCCCGGTCAGGTCGGCGCGCGGCGCTCCGTCCGCGGGGGCGTCCGCCGGGAGGGCGAGGGGATGGACGCACACGACGCGGTCGACGTCGTCGCCGATCGCGCGCAGCACCTCGCGCACCGACAGCGAGCGGGGACGGCGCGAGGCGTCCAGCCGGTACACGTCGTGGGCGCTGAGGCGTTCGAGCCGGTGGTCGGCCGAGCGGTCGAGCTGCCCGACGACGCGTGCGTACAGCTCGGGGTCGGGCCACAGGTCGGCGGCGGCACGCGCGCGGTCGGCGCGGTCGCTCCAGCCCGCCGCGCCGCGCCCGGCGACGGCGCCGCCCGGGCCCGGCGGCTCGTCCAGCAGGCCGGTGAGCGTCCCGGCGGGCACCTGCAGGATCTCCTCCAGCGCCGCCACGACGGAGCGGGACCGGGGCCGGCTGCGCCCGCGCTGCCAGTAGCTCAGCGTCGCCACGCTGACCGACACTCCGCGGCGGGCGAGACGGTGGCGTATGCGCTCCAGGGTCAGGCCGCTGCCCTGGATGGCCTGCCGTAACGCGCCGGCGAACTCCACGGCCGGATGCTAGCGGTCGGCGCGTCCCACTCAGAAAAGAATCGACATGAACGTGTCGACCTCCACAAAGCCGACACGCCGGTACGCGGCGCGCGCCCGCGCGTTGTAGTCGTTGACGTACAGCGTCACGGTCGGCGCGACGGTGCGCAGGCACTCCTCCACCAGCGCCGCCATGCCGCCCACCGACAGGCCGCGTCCGCGCAGGTCGGGCGGCACCCACACGCCCTGCACCTGGCACGCGTACGGGGTGACGGCGCCCACCTCGGCCTTGAACATGACCCGGCCGTCCTCGATGCGGGCGAACGCGCGGCCCGCGCGGATCAGCTCGGCGACCCGCGCGCGGTAGAGCACCCCGCCGTCCCCGGCGTGCGGGGAGACGCCCACCTCCTCGGTGAACATCGCCACGCAGGCGGGGTAGACGAGGTCGAAGTCGTCCATGCGCACCCGCCGCACGTGCGGGTCGGCGGGCACGGGCGGCATCGTCGAGGTCGACATGACCGGCTGAACGGACCGGATCGCCCGGGGCGGCCCCCAGTACGGTTCGAGGATCTCCCACATCTCGCCGACAGCGTCGATCGGGCCGACGATGGACGAGCAGCGGCGGCCCTGGGCGCGGGCCCGTTCAGCGAACGCCCGCACCGCGGCCGAGTCGGCGTTGACGGGGATGAGGTTGGCGCCCGAGTAGCACAGCGCGGTCGGGCGTCCGTCCCTCAGGTAGCCCCACATCTGCGCGCCGAGCCGGCCCGGGTCGAGCCCGGAGGCGTGCACGCGGGAACCGACGAAGACGTTGGCCACCGGGTCGGCGTCGAGGATGGCCAGCGCCTCGTCGCGGTGGCGGTCGTCGAGAACCCGCACCGGCAGCGACCCCAGCATGCGCATGGCCTTACCGGCCCCCTGAGGGCAGTGGCCGCCACGCGCAGGCCACGTTCGTCAGCACCACGTAACAAGCCTATGACGTTCACCGCCCGGCCGTGGCAACCGGCTCCCCTTCCGGCGTCCCTTCCGCGGGGCCGGTGCGGCGTTCCCGCCGCACGGTGCCGGCTTTGGGCGGGGGCGGAGCGGGGCACGCCAGGTCCGAGCCGGCGTGGGACGGCGGCAGCGCGCCGGTGGCGAGGTAGGCGGCCACGGCCTTGTCCACGCACCGGTCCCCGCTGAAGGTGACGCCGTGGTTTCCGCCGCGGACCTGCGTGATCAGCCGGGAGCGCGGGAACAGCCGGTGCGTCTCCAGCGCGCCGGCGTACGGGGTGGCGGCGTCCCCGGTACTGGCGACCAGCAGCATCGGGGGCAGCCCCCGCCTGTTTCGGACGGCGGGTTTCGGTCCCCCGGGCACCCGCCAGAAGGCGCACGGAGCGTTGTACCAGGTGTTGCTCCAAGTCTCGAAACGATAACCCTCGCGGTACAGCCGCGAGGCGTCGCGGTGCCAGCGGGCCCAGTTGCGGGGCCATGCCGCGTCACGGCACTCCACCGCGTTGTAGACGGTGTAGTTGTTCTGGTCCAGCCATGTCGGTTTGTGCCAGAGCTTGCCCAGCGGCTTGGGGTCGCGCCGTACGAGGTAGTCCGAGAGCGCGCGCGCGTGCGCCGGCCAGGTGCGGTTGTTGTAACCGTCGGTGAGGAACACGTCGTCCAGTTCGGACGGACCGACCCGGCCGTTGACGGGTTTGCGGGTGACCGCCCTGTGCACCTTGGCGTAGGACCGGGCCACGGCCTCACGGGTGCGTCCCAGCTTGTACGTCCTGTGGTTGCGGGCGATCCACGCGAAGAAGGACTGGATGCGGCTCTCGAACACGACGTTCTGGAAGAGGTTGCTGGGATACCACACGGCGCTCGGCCGGATCACGCTGTCGAGCACCATGCGCCGTACCCGGTGCGGATACATCGACGCGTACACCGCGCCCAGGTACGTGCCGTACGAGTAGGCGAAGTAGGTGACCTTCTTCTGGCGGAGGGCGGCGCGGACGTAGTCGATGTCGCGGGCGGAGTCCACCGTGCGCATGTACGGCAGGATCGAGCGGTAGCGGCGGGCGCAGTCGTCGGCGAATCGGCGGGCCCGGTTCTTCCAGGCGCGCTCCTCGGCGGCGCTGCGCGGCACGTAGGGGGCGCGGGGCCGTCCCGGGTCCTGGTACGTGCGGTCGCAGACGAGGGCGGGCCTGCTGCCGCCCACGCCGCGCGGGTCCAGGCCGATCCAGTCGTACTGCGCGGCCACCTTCTTGTCCAGGTTGCCGGTCACGAAGCGCGGCAGGTCGCGGGCGTGCGCGCCGGGACCGCCGCGGTTGAGGAGCACCACGCCCTGGAAGGTGCGGGAGGTGTGCCGGATCCGGGTCAGCGCGAGCCTGATCTTCCTGCCGCGGGGCCGGGCGTGGTCGAGCGGGACGGCCAGCGTGGCGCACTCCATGCCCCGCAGTGCGGTCTTCTCGACCGGGTCGTTGGCCGGGCAGGGGCTCCAGGACAGGCGCGGCGGCCGGGCGGTCGAGGCGGCCGCCGGGAGCGGCGCGAGCACGGTGAGGGCGAGGGCCGTGGCCGCCGCCGCGGCGGCGGCGCCCTTGCCGGTCCCGCCGACCGGCGCCCCGCCCGCAGAGAAGACAGTGAGCACCCCTCGTTATCTACCGGGCGGACGCGTCCCGGTCCGGGAGCGCCGGATCAGCGCGATTCCGCGCGATACACCGGCAAAGCCGACGCCCGCGGACCGGCCGTGCGGTCCGCGGGCGTCGTCTCACCCGAAGGCGTCCGGGATCAGTCCGGGATCAGGGACGGCCGATCAGCACGTCCTTGCCCTTGGGCGCCGTCGCGGCCTTGACCGCGTACGGGTTCGGGTCGTTCAGCCTGGGGTCGGCCTGGCAGGTGACGTCCGCGCCCTGGCCCGGCCTGCGGGCCGGCAGCGTCCCCGCGTTCAGGTACGCGGCGACCCGGTCGTCCAGGCAGGCGTTGCCGTTGAGGGTGTTGCCGTGCGTCTTGCCGCCCTCCTCGGCGATCAGCCGCGCGGACGGGAACAGCTTGCGCATCTGCGGGCCGCCCGGGTACGGGGTGGCCGCGTCCAGCGTGGACTGCACCAGCAGGAACGGGGGCACCTTCCTGCTCTTGTCGCCGACCTTGAACGCGCGTCCGCCCGTGGCGGGCCAGAAGTGGATCGGCGCGTTGAACCAGGTGTTGGACCAGGAGTTGAAGCGGATGCCGCTGCGGTATTGGCGGACGGCGTCGTTGTGCCAGGTCTTCCACTTCGGCGGCCAGGGGGCGTCCACGGCCTGCACGGCGTTGTAGACGGCGAAGCCGTTGTCGCCGCCGCCCTCGCTGACCCACTCCAGCAGCGGCCCGGCGTCCTTGTTCGTCGCCCACGCCGACAGCGCCTGGGCGAAGTAGGTGTAGTACACGGTGTTGTAGCCCGCGCTGAGCACGATGTCGTCCAGCTCGGACGGGCCGACCTTGCCGCCGATCGGGGACTTCTTGGCCTCGGCCCGGATCCGGTAGTACGTCGCCTCGACCTCCTTGGCGGTCGCGCCGAGGTGGTAGAGCGAGTCGTACTTGGCCGTCCACGCCCACCAGAGCTTCATGTTGCGCTCGAACGCCTCGTTCTGGTTGAGCTGGGACTGGTACCAGACGTCGCGGACGTCGACGTTGCCGTCCCACACCATCCGCTTGACGTTGCCGGGGAACAGCGTCGCGTACGTCGCGCCCAGGTACGTGCCGTAGGAGAAGCCGTAGTAGCTGATCTGCTGGGCGCCCAGCGCCTTGCGGATCGCGTCGATGTCGCGGGCCGAGTCGGTGGTGCGCATGTGCGGCAGCATCCAGCCGTACTTCTCACCGCACGCCTTGGCGTACTTCTTCGAGCGCGCCAGCCAGGCCCGCTCCTCCTTGGCGTTGGACGGCACGTAGTCGGGCCGCACCGGGTCGGAGTAGTCCGGCACGCAGCTCAGCGCCGGCTTGCTGGACTCCACGCCGCGCGGGTCGAACCCGATGATGTCGTACTTGGCGGCGACCTCCGGGGGCAGCCACGCGGCCATCCCGCCCGCCAGGTACAGCCCGGCGCCGCCGGGACCGCCCGGGTTGGCGAGCAGGACGCCCTGGTAGTTCGCCGTGTCGGTGGCCTTCACCCGGGACACCGCGATCGAGATCTTGCGGCCGTTCGGCTTGGCGTGGTCGAGCGGCACCTGCAGCTGGGCGCACTCGGCGTCGCGCAGGTACGCGCCGCCCGTCACGTCGGTGGGGCACGCGCCCCACGCCAGGCCGCCGGCGGCGGGACGCGCGGCCGCCGGGGACGCCGGGGACGCCGTCCCGGCGCTGGCGGCGACCGCGGTGCCGCCGACGCCGAGCGCAGCGGCGGACATGATCAATACGAGCCTTCTCAACGAACCCCCTCGGGAACGGGTTGGTCGGGGCAGAACAGGGCCCCGTTCCGGCGCGGGGAACGGGGCCCTGGGGCTTGTCAGCGGATCACCGCGACGTCGTCGGCGGCGGAGGCGTTCACCGCCGCCGAGACGGCGGCCGGGGTGGGGGCGGGGTTGGCCTTGCAGAACGCGTCAGCGCCCTTCCTGGAGGCGGGCAGCGTGCCGTCGCCCAGGAAGGCCGACACGTGGCCGTTCATGCACTGGTTGCGGTTGGCCGTGATGGAGGTGCCGTGGTTGTTGCCGCCCAGTTCCAGCACCATCCGCGAGGTGGGGAACAGCCGGTGCACCTCGTAGGCGCCGGGCAGCGGGGTCGCCGCGTCGTTCTCCGGCTGGACGATCAGGATCGGCGGACCGTCCCCGCCCGCCCCGATCCTCTGCGGGGTGGCGCCCTTGACCGGCCAGAACGCGCACGGCGCGTTGTACCAGGCGTTGCCCCACGTCAGGAAGGTGGCGCCCTGCCGGTACTGGCGCGAGTGGTCGGCGTGCCAGCGGCTCCAGTTCCGCGGCCACGGCGCGTCCTGGCACTCCACCGACGTGTAGACGGCGTAGCTGTTCTGGTCGAGCCAGGCGGGCTCGGCGAAGTTGTCGCGCAGCCCGGACGGGTCGTCGCGCAGCACCCAGTCGGCCAGCGCCTGGGCGTGCGCGACCCAGGTGTAGTTGCGGTAGCCGTCCGGCAGGAAGATGTCGTCGTACTCGGAGGGGCCGATCCTGCCGTCCACCGGCGCCTTCTTGATCTTCTCGCGCCCCTTGCGGAAGGCGGCCTCGACCTGCTCACCGGTCGTGCCGAGGTGGTAGACGGAGTTCCAGTCGGCGATCCAGTCGAAGAAGATCTCGGCGCGCTTCTGGAAGGCCTCGTTCTGGTCGAGGTTGTCGGCGTACCACACCCCGCTGGGCCGCACGACGCTGTCCAGCACCATCCGCTTGACGTTGCGCGGGAACATCGACGCGTAGACCGAGCCCAGGTACGTGCCGTAGGAGTAGCCGAAGTAGCTGGTCTGCCGCTGTCCCAGCGCGGCCCGGATGGCGTCCATGTCGCGGGCGACGTTCCGCGTGGTGATGTGCTTGAGCGTCGCGCCGTACCTGTCACCGCAGTCGTCGGCGAACGCCTTGGCCTTCTTCACCCACGCCGCCTCCTCGGCGGCGTTGCCGGGCACGTAGTCCGGCCTCGCCCTGCCCGGGTACAGGTAGCCGGGGTCGCACGCGATCTGCGGCTCGCTGGCCGCCACACCGCGCGGATCGAACCCGATCCAGTCGTACCGTGCGGAGATCTCCCTGGGCAGGCCGTTGGCGGGGTTGGTGAACCGCGTGGGCAGGTCGCGCCCGTACCCTCCGGGGCCGCCCCGGTTGAGCAGCACGATGCCGTCGTACCGCCTGGTGTCGGTGGCCCTGGCCCGGGTGAGCGCCAGCTTGATCGTCTTGCCGCGCGGATCCGCGTAGTCCAGCGGGACGCGCAGGGTGCCGCACTCCAGCCCCTTGAGCGCACCGCCCAGGAGCGGATCGTCGTCCGGGCAGGCCGTCCACGCGATCGCCGGCCGCACCGGCGCGCCCGCCCCCGCCGATGTCTCCGCCGATGCCGCCGCCGCGGTGCCGGCGAGCCCGGTGCTCACCGCCGCGGTGATCAGTACGAGTCTCCTCACGGATCCTCCCTCGGTCCGCGCGGGCTCCCGATGGAGCCCACCAAGCGGAACAACGGAGAAATATTGACGATCGGGACATGTACGACGGGAGATCCAACGGCGAGTGATGCACAATCGTGACGAATCCCGAAAACTCCGCGAACCACCCCCTTTTTCCGGCCCCCCGTATCCACGCGACCGGGCGTCCAGGGGTTGAGCCGGTGCGCGGGCTCACGCGCATGGGTGGTCGGCGCCGGCGGTCGCCCGGCGCAAGGTGCTCAGGGGCGAAGGGCTGGGCGTGGCGGAGGCGCCATGAAAAGGACCCGGGAGCGGGTTTCTACGGCGGTGGTCACGCGCATTCACCGCCGGGGCGCGGGAGTGCGCCGGGCGGGAGGTAGGTGACAAGCGCCGGAACCACGCGGGCGGCCAGCGTGGAGCGAGGGGGGCGGGGCGGCGGAGCGCCCGAGATGTCGTGGGTGTGGGTGTGCGCGGGCGCGTGGGGCGCCCGCGCGCGGGAGGTCAGTGGACGGTCACCTGCGGGGCGGCGGAACCGTCCTCGTCGATGTCGATGCCCATCTCCTCGGCGAGGCGCATGGCCTCCTCGATCAGGGTCTCGACGATCTGCGCCTCGGGGACGGTCTTGATGACCTGGCCCTTGACGAAGATCTGGCCCTTGCCGTTGCCGGAGGCCACGCCGAGGTCGGCCTCGCGGGCCTCGCCGGGACCGTTCACCACGCAGCCCATGACGGCCACGCGCAGCGGGACGGGGAAGTCCTTCAGACCGGCGGTGACCTCTTCGGCGAGCTTGTAGACGTCCACCTGGGCGCGGCCGCAGGACGGGCAGGAGACGATCTCCAGGCCGCGCTCGCGCAGGCCGAGCGACTCCAGGATGGCGATGCCGACCTTGACCTCCTCGACCGGAGGGGCCGACAGCGACACGCGGATGGTGTCGCCGATGCCCTGCGACAGCAGGGCGCCGAAGGCGACCGCGGACTTGATGGTGCCCTGGAACGCAGGCCCGGCCTCGGTGACGCCCAGGTGCAGGGGGTAGTCGCAGCGCTCGGCCAGCAGGCGGTACGCCTCGACCATCACCACGGGGTCGTTGTGCTTGACCGAGATCTTGATGTCGCGGAAGTCGTGCTCCTCGAACAGCGAGCACTCCCACAGCGCCGACTCCACGAGGGCCTCGGGCGTGGCCTTGCCGTGCTTGGCCAGCAGGCGCTTGTCGAGGGAGCCGGCGTTGACGCCGATGCGGATCGGCACCCCGGCGTCCTTGGCCGCCCTGGCGATCTCGCCGACCTTGTCGTCGAACTTCTTGATGTTGCCGGGGTTGACGCGGACTGCGGCGCAGCCCGCCTCGATGGCGGCGAACACGTACTTGGGCTGGAAGTGGATGTCGGCGATGACCGGGATCGGGGACTTGCGCGCGATGGCGGGCAGCGCGTCGGCGTCGTCCTGCGACGGCACCGCGACCCGCACGATCTGGCAGCCGGACGCGGTCAGCTCGGCGATCTGCTGCAGCGTGGCGTTGACGTCGGCGGTCAGCGTCGTCGTCATCGACTGCACCGACACCGGCGCGTCGCCGCCGACCGGCACGTTCCCCACCATGATCTGCCGCGACCTGCGGCGCGGCGCCAACCGGCGCGGTTCGTCGCCGCGGACCGTCGGAATACCGAGTGAAACGCTCATCCCTCTCCTTTACCTCGCCCTCCTACCCTAGGCGGCGCGGGCGAATGGAAAGGCTCGACCGGGTGTCGAATGCCCGGTGAGTGGTGATGTCATGACCGATCCGATACTTTGTGTGACCGGATGTGGACGTTCCGCTCACCGCGGCAACCGCAGGGGGTTGACCAGGTCGGCGAGGATGAGCAGCAGGCCCAGCCCCACCAGCAGCATGACGGCCAGATAGGTGACGGGCAGGAGCTTGGTCATGTCGACGGTGCCGGGGTCGGGGCGGCCGCGGGCGCGGGCCACCCGGGCGCGGGCGCGTTCGTAGCCGACGACGGCCAGGTGCCCGCCGTCCAGCGGCAGCAGCGGCAGCACGTTGAGCGCGCCGAGGAAGATGTTCAGCGAGACCACCAGCGACAGGAACAGGGCGATCTTGTCGCGCCAGGAGGCGTGCGCGGAGAAGATCTGCCCGGAGATGTCGGTGGCGCCGACGACGCTGCCGACCTGGCCGCCCGGGGTGCTGGCGCGCTCGGGTGAGAACAGCTTGGGGATGGCGGCGGGCAGGTCGACCACCACCTGGCCGATGCCGGCGAGGGTCTGGCCGATGCCGGCGACGGCGAACTCGGCGGCGCCGAGCGGGCCGGTGCGCCGGTAGTCCTGGCCGACGACGCGCGCGGAGACGCCGACGAACGGCCTGCCCTCGACCTGCGCCGGACGCAGCGGCACGGTCATCTGCCCGTCGCCGCGGCGCACGACCACGGGGACGGCCTGGCCCGGCCTGGACTCCCCGATGGCGGCGCGCAGCCGCGCCCAGTCGCTGACGGGCGTGCCGTTGTAGGACACGACGCGGTCGCCGGGGCGCAGGCCGGCGGCGGCGGCCGGGGAGGGCGGGCGGCCGGGTCCGCACGGCTGCCGCAGGGCGGCCGGGACGCAGGCGGACACGTGGGCGACCGTGGTGGTGGCGGTGCCGGGCTGGCGCACCCCCACGGCCATCGCCAGCACCATGAGCAGGACGAAGGCGAACACGAAGTTGGCGACCACCCCGGCGGCGATCACGACGACGCGGCGGGAGGCGGGCTGGCGGTAGAAGGCGCGCGGACGGTCGGCGGCGGGCACCGGCTCCAGCGGCGTGTAGCCCACGATCCGGACGAAGCCGCCCAGCGGCAGGGCCTTGACGCCGTACTCGGTCTCCCCGACGCGCCGCGACCACAGCGTCGGGCCGAAGCCCACGAAGAACTGGGTGGCCTTCATCCCGAACCGCTTGGCGGTCAGCAGGTGGCCCGCCTCGTGCAGCATCACCGACACCAGCAGCGCGACCACGAAGGCGATCGCGCCGAGGAGAAAGGCCATCGCGCTCCTTCCCGCGGCGGGGCGGGCCCGGGACCCCGGGAAGGAGCGGCCGTCAGCCGTCGCGTGCGGTCAGCTCGCGCGCCCTCGCCCGTGCCCATGCGTCGGCGGCCAGCACGTCGTCCAGCGTGAGCCGGGCCTGCGGTCCGCCCGTGTCGTGCTCCTCCACTACCCGCGCGACGGTGTCGACTATCCCCAGGAACGGCAGGCGGCCCGCGCGGAACGCCTCCACGCACTCCTCGTTGGCCGCGTTGTAGACGGCGGGGGCGGTGCCGCCGCGCTCCCCCACGCGGCGGGCCAGCGCCACGGCGGGGAACGCCTCGTCGTCGAGGGGGAACAGCTCCCAGGTGTGGGCGCGGGTCCAGTCGACGGCGGGGGCGGCGTCCGGGACGCGCTCGGGCCAGTCCAGGCCGAGCGCGATCGGCAGGCGCATGTCGGGCGGGCTGGCCTGGGCCAGGGTCGAGCCGTCCACGAACTCCACCATCGAGTGGATCACCGACTGCGGGTGCACCATGACCTCGATGCGGTCCATCGGGACGTCGAACAGCAGGTGCGCCTCGATGACCTCCAGGCCCTTGTTGACCAGCGTGGCGGAGTTGATCGTGACGACCGGGCCCATGTCCCAGGTGGGGTGGTCGAGGGCCTGCTCGGGGGTGACGTCGGTCAGCTCGGCGCGGTTGCGGCCGCGGAACGGCCCGCCGCTGGCGGTCAGCACCAGCCGCCGCACCTCGGCGGCGCGGCCGCCGCGCAGGCACTGGGCCAGCGCGGAGTGCTCGGAGTCGACCGGGACGATCTGCCCCGGCCGGGCGCGCTCGGCGACCAGCGGGCCGCCGACGATCAGCGACTCCTTGTTGGCCAGCGCGAGGGTGCGGCCCGCGTCCAGCGCGGCCAGGGTGGAGGCCAGGCCGAGCGCGCCGGTCACCCCGTTGAGCACCACGTCGCACGGCCAGGCGGCCACCTCGGCGACGGCCTCCGGGCCCGCCACGATCTTGGGGATGGCGTAGTCGCCGGAGGCGTAGCCGTGCCGCTTGGCCTCGGCGTAGAACGCCAGCTGCAGGTCCTGGGCGGCGGACGCGCGGGCCACGGCGACGACCTCGGGCCGGAACTCCAGGGCCTGCCGGGCCAGCAGGTCGACGCGGCCGCCGCCGGCGGCCAGCCCGGTCACCCGGAACCGGCCGGGGTTGCGGCGGATCACGTCCAGGGCCTGCGTGCCGATGGAGCCGGTGGAGCCGAGCACGACGACGTCGCGCGCGCCTGCGGCGCCCTCGGCGCCCCCGGCGGGCCCGTCGGCCGGGGCGGGGGCGGCGTTCGAGTCTGCGGTCACCCGTCCATTGTCGGCCATGGGCGGACGGTCCCGCGCGCGGCCGTCAGCGGCCGCGCCGCCCGCCCGCATCCCCGGGCTGAAAAGCGGTGACGCCCAAAGGTACGGATCCCGCCCCCGGCATTTGTGGAGTTATGCCACTAGTCCGGACATAGAAGGCGAAACTACCGTCCGCTCACAGGCGTACACCTCTTTCCCGATCCCTTTACCCCCCGTCTCCCCCCGATCTCCG
Source organism: Actinomadura miaoliensis (assembly GCF_039536785.1). Taxonomy (NCBI): domain Bacteria; kingdom Bacillati; phylum Actinomycetota; class Actinomycetes; order Streptosporangiales; family Thermomonosporaceae; genus Actinomadura; species Actinomadura miaoliensis. The sequence goes on along the minus strand of NZ_BAAAZG010000020.1, from coordinate 63,896 downwards.
GAGACCAGATGAAACGCCTTCTGCGCAACGCGGCCGTGGCCGCGGTGGGCGGCGCCGCGCTGGTGCCCCTGCTGACCGTCCCCGCGCACGCGTCCGCCCCCGCCGCTCCCCTCCTCCCGACGTCCCCCGGCCCGGTGGCCCGGGTGCAGGCGTCCGACAACTCAGAGCAGCAGCGCGTGCTGCGGTTCTGGACGACCGAACGCATGCGGTCGGCCGTCCCCATGGAGAAGCTGTTCAAGCCCAAGTACAAGAGAACCCTGGAACAGGTGCGGCGCGGGCTGGCCAAGGTGCTGCCTCCCTCCGCCCTGTCCATCCCCAACGGCGGCAGCCCCTGGAGTGGGGGCGGCAAGGTGACGCACACGGCGGGACGGGTGTTCTTCACCTATCAGGGCCGTACCGCCTCGTGCTCCGGGGACGCGGTGACGAGCGCCAACAAGAGCACCGTCATCACCGCCGGGCACTGCGTCAAGCTGGACGGGGCCTGGCACACCAACTGGGTGTTCGTGCCGGGCTACGACAACGGCGCCCGCCCCCACGGCACGTGGACCGCCAGCAAGACGCTCGCCACCCCCCAGTGGACGGCCAGCGAGGACCTCAACTACGACGTGGGCGCGGCCGTGGTGAACGAGCTCGACGGCCGCAAGCTCGTCGACGTCGTGGGCGGCCAGGGCATCGCGTTCAACCAGCCGCGCAGGCAGAACATGTACGCCTTCGGCTACCCGGCGGCCGACCCCTACGACGGGTCCGCGCTCATCTACTGCAGCGGCCGGTCCATCGACGACTTCCTGCTGAGCAACGACCACGGTCTCGCCTGCGACATGACCGGCGGGTCCAGCGGCGGGCCGTGGTTCATCAGCTTCGACGAGTCCACGGGCACCGGCATCCAGAACTCGGTCAACAGCTTCAAGTACAACTTCCTGCCGACCCACATGTTCGGCCCGTACTTCGGTACGGACGCCCAGAACCTCTACAACGCGGCGCAGTCCTCGTAGGCCTCTCAGAGTCCGCTGGGCACGCCGTCCTCCCGGAGGCCCGGCGGCCGGTGTCTCCCCCCGCGCACCGGCCGCCGGGCCGTTCCGTCACCTGGGCTCGTCCAGGAACGTCGACCGCACCAGGAGCGCTCGCCGCGCTAGAAGCGCCTGCCGGGCCCGTCCGGCTGGCACGCCCCCCAGCTGGACTGCTGCGATCCCTGTGCGGCGACCGGCCGCGACGGCCCGGGCGGCGCCGGCGGATCCTCCGGCGGTGCCGGCGGGACGGACCGGTCTGATGACGGCGCCGGGCCGGGACGGTCCGCGTCGCGCAGCAGGGGCAGGCGCAGCATCAGCCGGGCGCCCCGCAGGCTGTCGGCGACGTACAGCCTCCCGCCGTGCGCGACGGCGATGTCCCGCGCGATCGTCAGGCCCAGCCCGGTGCCGCCCGCCGCACGGCTGCGCGCGGTGTCCAGCCGCGTGAAGCGCTGGAACACCCGTTCCCGGTCGGCGGACGGGATGCCGGGGCCGTCGTCGCAGACCTCCACCACCGCCTCCTCGCCCTCGGTCCGCACCACCACCTCGACGTGGCCGCTGGCGTACCGGTCGGCGTTGGTGAGCAGGTTGACCAGCAGCCGGGCGAGCTGCAGCCGGTTGCCCTCCACCCGCACGCCCGGATCGACGCGGGCGGAGACCGGCAGCCGCGGCGACCGCTGGGCCAGCTCGGTCTCCACCAGCCGGCCCAGGTCCAGCGGGACGCGGGCGGGCTCCACGCCGGCGTCCAGCCGGGCCAGCGCCAGCAGGTCCTCGACGATGTGGTGCAGCCGCTCGGCGTCGTCCAGGCACTCGCGCAGCGTCTCCAGCAGGTCGCTCTCCTCGGGGGCGGCCAGGGCCAGCTCGACGCGCGTGCGCAGGGCGGTCAGCGGGGTGCGCAGCTCGTGCGAGGCGTCGGCGACGAAGCGGCGCTGCTGCTCGGCCGACCGCTGCAGCCGGTCCAGCGTGGCGTTGAGCGTGGCGGCGAGCCGCGCCACCTCGTCGGCGCTGTCGGGCACCGGCATGCGGCGGCTCAGGTCGGTGCTGGTGATCTCGGACATGGCCGTCTCCATCTGCGCGACCGGACGCAGCGTGCGGCCCACGGCGCGCCAGGTCACCCCGGCGGCGACGATGACCACGACGATGCACAGTCCCGCCACGGTGACCGCCGGGACGGGGCTGCCCAGCGCCCACGGCTCGGGAACGGCGCCGTACACCATCACGGTGCCGTGCCCGGGTACCGCGGTCCGGTATCCGACGATGTTCAGGCAGTCCGACTGCCAGGCCGGATCGCCGCAGACCCGGGTGTCGACGCGGTTCCTCCCCGAAGGGGGCAGGCTGTGGCTGAGCGGGGCCCTGTTCTGCAGCGGCGCGCTGGCCGCCAGCACCCGCGGGGTGCGGCCGGTGGACACCACCTGGAGCAGGGTCACGCCGTCGCGTGCCGGCAGCACCCCGGCGGTGGCCCCGTGGCGGTACGCCGCCGCGGTGTCCTGAGCGGCCCGGGCGGCGTGGGCGGTCAGACGCGAGGTGATCAGGTGCTGCGCCAGTACGGCCGCGGCGATGCCCACGACCAGCAGCACCGCGCCGATCAGGCCCACCGCCGCAAGCGTCACCCTGGCACGAAGCGAACGGGGCCAACGCCGCCCGTTCCGCGCACGTCGAGGCGGGGCGGTGACGCGCATGAGTCCTTTGTATGTCCCACCCGTACAACGTCGGGCAAAGCGTACTTCCCGATTCAAATGTGAAACTTCTCCGGATTTCTACCTTTGGTCGGGAAAGTACCCGCCGATCGCATCACGCCCACCGCCCCCGGCGCGGCCCCTCGGACCCGGGGCCGAACTTTGCCCGGCTTTTCACCGACGGTAACTGATACATCACACTGGCCCGCCTATAAAGGAAAGCGTGCATCGGCACCCGTCACGGGAGACAGGGATGGGCCGTATGGGCGAGGTGACGTTCGACCCCGGCGCGCTGACCGCCGCGCAACGCGACGGGGACGCATGCGTCGTCTGTCACAAGAAGTGGCCGAGACCGCGCGTCCGGGTCGGTCGCCTGCCCGAAGGCCAGGGCGTGTTCGCGTGCGACGAGTGCGCGCCCGCCATTCGCCCTGTCCCCCGCCCCCGCCGGGGGGACGGGGAGCCGGACACGAACGCCGGGACTCCGGTCCGGGAACCGGAGCCGGCGCGGACGGCGGTCGTCACATAGACCGTCGTCACGGAGGTCTCTCATGGAGGAGGGTGACCCGGGCTTTCGGGGGGACGCCCGGGACCACCCGTAAGGCGCGCCCGACTGGGGGCGGTCGGGCGCGCCGGAGACCCCTCTCCCCGGCTCACGGGACGCGTTTGCCGCCCTTGGTGGCCTCGAACCACGCCTTGGTCCACTCGGCGTAGTCGGTGCAGTCGCGCCGCCCCTTGTCGCCGCCGCCGTCGGCCGTACCGCACTGCCTGGACGGCGTGTGCGCGAAGATGACCTTGTCGAGGTAGTCGCGGTCGCCCACGTGGTAGGCGTTGCAGAAGGCGGCCCTCAGCCGGTCGCCGCCGCACGCCTGGGGATTGGCGGGCGCGACCCCGGACCACTCGGCGATCTGCTGCTGCACGTCGGGCGAGGCCGTCCACTGCAGCCACTGGTACATGCAGTTGGGGTGCTCCGCGCGCGCCCCGATCATCCAGGCGTTCATCCACCCCGTCACCCCCTCGGAGGGGGCGACGCCCTGCACGGACTTGCCCGCCCGGCTCAGCACGTCCACCTGGTACGGCCACACCTGCCCCACGGCCGCCTCGCCCCCGGCGAACGCGCTGATGGAGTCGGCGGGCAGCTCCCAGTACATCTTCACGTGGGGACGCTGCTCGGCCAGCACGCGCTTGGCGGCGTCCAGTTGCTCGCGGGTGAGCGAGTACGGGTCGCCGATGCCCAGATCGCGGTCCTTGCCGCGCAGGTAGAGCGCGGCCTCGGCGATGGCCAGCGGGCTGTCGCGCATGACCAGCCGTCCGGAGTACCGGCGAGCCTGCGCGGGGTCGAACAGCGCGGCCCAGCCCGACGGGGCGGGCTGGGCCGACCGCGTGTCGTACATCAGCAGGTTGGAGCCCCACACGTAGGGCACCCCGTAGACCGTCTTGCCGCGCCTGAGCAGGTTGCGCAGCCGCGGCTCCAGCTTGCGGTAGCCGTCGACGAGGCCGGTGTTGACCGGCGCGACGTCCTCGCTGGCGATGAGCCGCCCGGCCACCTCCGGCGGCGCGGCCACGCCGTCGTAGCGGCGGGACTTGTTCTGCATCACCTCGGCCATGTCCTGGGCCGTGCCGACCACCTTCAGGCCGACCTTGCAGCCGGTGCGCTCCTGGAACGGCGTCACCCAGTCGACGCGGGGGTCGCTGCCGCCGTTCTCGATGTAGCCGGGCAGGGTCACCAGGTTGAGGGCGCCCTCCCCCGGCCCGAGGGTGCTCGCCACCCGCACCGTGCCGACCGGCTCCTCCTCGTCGCCGCTGCAGGCGCCCAGCGCCGTGACCAGAACCGCGGCCATCCCCGAGGCCAGCACCTTGGCCCTCAGCCTCATGTCGCTCCCGAGTCGCGTGTCGTGTCCGCCGCGGCCAGCGGGCCCCCGGCTCCCCGCGGGCGGCCCGTCCCCGGCGCCGACCCGCCCCATCGGCGCAGCGTAGCGTCTCCGGCCGAAGGATCACGCCCGTCCCCGATCTCCACCGCGGCGGCGTGCGGAACGCGCCGAGCACGCGCACGAGGACACGCGGCGCCGTCCGAACGAAACTCGTTGACGCCGGGCACCGCCGTTCTCCCGGCCCGCAAGAATGGGCGCCGAATAAATCAACGGAGCGAACGGCGTCTTCCGCGCACATCGTCCCGCCATTTCCCGTCGCACCGGCACAGCGGTTTCCGGCGACGCGGGAAAAGAATTGCGCGGGACGGGGAGTCCGCCACGGCCCGGGAGGACAGCGGGTGCTGGTGACCGCGCCACACACGGAGGTTGCTGGAGAGGGATATGGCGCGGGCTACTGCCCTTCCCGGAGCCGCGGCGGCACCGGCGGACGTGGCGCGGTGGGGGAACAGCGGATCACCTTGCGGTGCTGCCTGGCCACGCCATCGCCGGCACCCGGCGGAGCGGCGACGGGGTGCCGCCCTCGAGACGGAGGAGATTCGAGGGGCGCCGCGTGTCCGGCCGGGGGCTCTCGGAGGGCCGTTGACCGTGCCCGGTCACCGGCCCTGTCGGCCGCGCGGGCGGCCGTTGTGCCGGCTGGGGCGCCGGCTGCCTGGACTCGGTGTGTCGGATCACCTCGATGCGTGCGATGAGCCGTTGCGGCGTCTCGGCCTCGACGAAGGCGCCGACGTCCCGCTCGCGCGGGGGCAGCGCCCACCACCGGCCGGTGCTCGGACCGAACCAGATGGTCCAGCCGGGATAACGTCTGCTGAGCGCGTCGACCTCAGCGGCATGCTCGTCAGCAGTCATCACGCGACTCCCTGTGCCCGGACGTTCCCGGGCGGCGGCACTTCGACCGAAGACCCTTTTCGAAAATTGCCCCATTTAATTGGGACAATCAGATTGTGTCGTCCGCCACAGACCCAGTCAATACTTGTAGCTATTATTTGTCGGGGCCCGGCCGACGGAGATTCACGACGAAAACCTACGACCGGCAGAAAGTCCCGGAGCCGCCGACCAGCGACTTCTCACCGCCCGCCATCCGCCGTTCACCCCGGCGTCACCGGCGCCCCGTACGGTGTGCTCCCTGGTGATCAACGAAACGACCGGCCGCCCGGCGACGCCCCGGCGGCCCTTTGCGATATTTACTCCCCTGTGGGCGATTCGTCCGACTTGGCGTCCACGGCGCCGCGGCGACCACGTCACGGCACGGGCCGACGCGGCACCGGCAGACGCGGCACACACCGAGGTGGTCACCCGGGAGGCCGGGCGGAGCGAGGCCGAGGACGGCGACGGCGAGACCCGCGACGCCTCGCGGAGGGAGTCCGGGGATGCCGCGCCTGCCGCAGACGAGGGCTCGGAGGCGGGTGGCAGGCCCAGGCTCGCGAGACGCATGGCGCGGTGGTTCGGCACCCACTCGTTCTTCCTGGTGGCGCTTGCGGGCGGCGTGTTCCTGCGCTGGACGGCGGTGCTCGGCTACCCGGGCGTGCTGTGGTTCACCGGGGACTCCTACTTCTACCTGGGGCGGGCGCTGCGCCCGCATCCGTCGCCCAGCAAGACGCTCGGGTACTCGTTCCTGCTGAACCTGATGGAGCCGCTGCACAGCCTCACCGCCGTGGCGGTCGTCCAGCACCTCATGGGGCTCGCCGTCGCGGTGATGATCTACCTGCTGCTGCGGCGGGCGGGGCTGCCCGGCTGGGCGGCCACCCTGGTCACGCTGCCGGTGCTGTACGACGCGTACCAGATCGAGCTCGAGCACCTGCTCATGTCGGAGGCGCTGTTCACGTTCCTGATCGCCGCCGGCGTCACGCTGCTGCTGTGGCGGACCCGCACCGGGCCCACCTGGTGGCTGGCGCTGCCCGCCGGGCTGCTGCTCGGGTACGCGGTGCTGGTCCGCTCCGCGGGGGCGCCGCTGATCCCCGTCATCCTGGTGTGCCTGCTGCTGCGGCGGCGCGGCTGGCGGGCGGGAGTCGCATTCGGCGCGGCGGCCGCCGTCCCGATCGTGTCGTACATGGCGTGGTTCCACTCGGTGCAGGGCAGCTACGGGCTGACCAACAGCGACGGCCTCTACCTGTGGGGACGCACGGCGGTGTTCGCCGACTGCGCGAAGATCCGTCCGCCCATGCACGAGGACGGGCTGTGCCTCACCCCCGAGCTGAAGAAGGAGGGCTACGCTCCCGGGCACCTGATCTGGCGCGGCGAGGCGCCCCCGCGCGTGATCTTCGAGAGCACCGTCACCCCGGAGGCCAACAAGGTCCTGCGGGACTTCGCGATCCGCGCCATGCTGGCGCAGCCCGGCGACTACCTGCGCACCGTCGCCGACGGGGTGGGCAAGGCGTTCAGCCCCGACCGCTTCCCGTATCCGACGGCGGCCACCGAGGCGCTGTACCACTTCCCCGCCGACCCGCAGGTCTTCCCGGGGGGCAAGAGCTGGGGCGGCGGCGACTCGGCCCTGCTGGACGCCATGACCTACGGGCGGACGTCGACGCCCAGCCGGGTCGTCCAGCCGCACGCCGGCAAGATGATCGACTACCAGCGGGACCGGTACCTGCCCGGACCGGTGCTGGGCGTGATCTTCGCGGTCGGCGCGGCCGGGACGCTCCTGGCGCCCCGGCTGCGCCGCACCGTGCTCCTGGCCTGGGCCACGGCGGTGACGCTGCTGGTGTTCCCGATCGCCTCGGCGGACTTCGACTACCGCTACGTGCTGCCCGCCACGCCGTTCGCCTGCCTGGCCGCCGGCCTGTTCCTGGCGGCGCTCGGCGGGGCGGTCAGCCGTTGGTGGGGAAGCCGAGGTGCACGCCGCCGTGACTCGGATCCAGCCACCGCGCCGTGACGGCCTTGGTGCGCGTGTAGAAGTGGACGCCCTCCATGCCGTGGGCGTGGCTGTCGCCGAACAGCGAGTCCTTCCACCCGCCGAACGAGTAGTAGGCCATCGGCACCGGGATCGGCACGTTGATGCCGACCATGCCGACCTCCACCTCGTTCTGGAAGCGCCGCGCGGCCCCGCCGTCGTTGGTGAAGATCGCGGTGCCGTTGCCGTACGGGTTGGCCGCCAGCAGTTCCATGGCGGCCTCGTACGATCCGGCGCGCACGACCGACAGCACCGGGCCGAAGATCTCGTCCCGGTAGGCGTCCATCTCGGGCGTGACGTGGTCGAGGACGGTCGGGCCGAGCCAGAAGCCCTCGCCGCGTCCGCCCCGCACGGGCGTCTCGCGTCCGTCCACGACGAGGGTGGCGCCCTGCGCGACGCCGCTGTCGAGGTAGGAGGCGACGCGGTCGCGGTGCTCGCGGGTGACCAGCGGGCCCATGTCGGACGCGGGGTCGTCGCCGGGCCCGACCGTCAGCTTCGCCACCCGTTCGCGGATCTTGGCGACCAGCTCGTCGCCGACCGGGTCCACCGCGACCACCACCGAGATCGCCATGCAGCGCTCCCCCGCCGAGCCGAACCCGGCCGACACCGCCGCGTCGGCGGCCAGGTCGAGGTCGGCGTCCGGCAGCACGACCATGTGGTTCTTGGCGCCGCCGAGGGCCTGCACGCGCTTGCCGTTGCGGGCGGCGGTCTCGTACACGTACCGGGCGATCGGGGTGGAGCCCACGAAGCTGACGGCCCTGACGTCGGGGTGGTGGAGCAGCCCGTCCACCGCGACCCGGTCGCCGTGCAGCACGTTGAACACCCCGTCCGGCAGCCCCGCCTCGGCCCACAGCTCGGCCAGCCGCACCGACGCCGACGGGTCCTTCTCCGACGGCTTGAGCACGAACGTGTTGCCGCACGCGATGGCGACGGGGAACATCCACATCGGCACCATCGCCGGGAAGTTGAACGGCGTGACGCCCGCGACGACGCCGAGCGGCTGCAGGATCGAGTAGGCGTCCACCCGCGTCGACACGTTCTCCGAGAACCCGCCCTTGAGCAGGTGCGGGATGCCGCAGGCGAACTCCACCACCTCCAGGCCCCGCGCCACCTCCCCGGCCGCGTCCGACACCACCTTGCCGTGTTCGGACGAGATCAGCCGGGCCAGCTCGTCGCGGTGGGCGTCGACCAGCTCGCGGAAACGGAACAGCACCCTGGTGCGCGCGGCCAGCGACGCGTCCCGCCAGGCGGGGAAGGCCGCCCTGGCGGCGGCGACGGCCGCGTCGACCTCCGCCGGGGAGGCGAAGTCGACGGTGCCGGACACGCGCCCGGTGGACGGCTCGTGGATGTCGCCGCGCCGTTCGGCCTCGCCGGCGAACGGCTTGCCGCCGATCCAGTGCGTGACGTGCTTGGAGGCGGTGTGCTCGGAAGCGGCGTGCTCGGGGGTCGGGGAAGTCTGCGTGCTCATGCGGTCGCGGCCTCGTTCACGGCTCGAAGGGAGTCGATCAGGATGCCGAGGCCCTCGTAGGCCTCGGCGTCGGTGAGGGTCAGCGGCGGCGCCATGCGGATGGCGTTGCCGTACAGGCCCCCCTTGCCCACCAGGAGACCACGCCGCCGGGTCTCCTCCATCACCGCGCCGGCCAGCGGCGGGCTGGGCTCGCCGGTGCCCGGGTCGGCCAGGTCGACGGCGAACATCAGGCCCTTGCCGCGCACGTCCCGCACCACCGGCAGGCCCGCGGCGGCCTCGCGCAGGCCACCGATGATCACCGCGCCCTGCCGGGCGGCGTTGGCCTGCAGGTCGTGGTCGAGGACGTAGTCGAGGGTGGCGTTGGCGGCGGCCATGGCGAGCGGGTTGCCGCCGAACGTGGAGATGCCGTTGGCGTTCAGGCCGTCCATCAGCTCGCGCCGCGCCACCACTCCGCCGACCGCGAAGCCGTTGGCCAGCCCCTTGGCGAACGTCATCATGTCCGGCGTCACGCCGTGGGCGGCGATGCCGAAGAAGCTCGCGCCCGTGCGGCCCCAGCCGGTCTGCACCTCGTCGGAGATGAAGTACGCCCCGTACTCGCTCAGCACCTCCTGGTAGGCGGCGAACAGCCCGTCCGGCGCCATGGTGAACCCGCCGACGCCCTGGATCGGCTCGGCGATCAGCGCGGCGACGTCGCCGCCGGTGGCCGTGGCCAGCACGTGCCGCAGGTCCTCGACGCACACCCTGATGTAGTCGGCGTCCGACAGCCCGGCGAACTGCGGCAGGTGCCGGTCGGCGCCGTGCAGGAAGTGCACGTTGAGCGGCGAGTACGGCAGGTTCTTCCAGGTGCGCAGGCCCGTCACGCCGACGGCGCCGAACGAGCGGCCGTGGTAGGACTGCCGCATCGCCAGCACCTGGTCGCTGCGCCGCGCGGCCGCCGCCAGCAGCAGGGCCGTCTCGTTGGCCTCGGTGCCGGAGTTGGTGAAGAACACCTTGGCGTCCGGGATGCCCGACAGCCGGGCGATCTTCTCCGCCAGCTCCACCTGGCCGCGCAGCAGGTACAGGGTGGAGGTGTGCACGACGCCCGTGGCCAGCTGCCGCTCCACCGCCTCCCGCACCTCGGGCACGTCGTACCCGATCATGTTGGTGAGGATGCCCGTGAAGAAGTCGAGGTAGCCGTTGCCCTCGGCGTCGGTCACGCGGTTGCCCTTGCCGCCGACGATCTCGATGGGACTCTCGTAGTAGAGCGCCAGCCAGTCCGGCATGACCGCCCGGTGACGGCGCAGCAGATTCGCGTGTTCCGACATGTCCTCAAGTCTCGTCCGCGGCCCCGCCCCGGGGCTACCCGCAGAGTGTCAGGACGGAATCCCCGGCCTTGACGGTCTGCCGGGACCCACGATCGCCCTAAATGCCTTTTACATCATGTAATGACCGGATGACAGTGTGCCGGGTATCATCGCGGCAAATGCTCCCGACAGTGGCGGATGTCCTCCAGCTCGACGCGGTCCGCCGCGGGCAGCCGCGGGTGGTCGCGGGCGCGGACCGGCTCGGCAACCCGGTCCGCTGGGTGCACGTGGCCGAGGTCACCGACATCGCCCACCTGCTGCACGGCGGCGAGCTGGTGCTCACCACCGGGATCGCGCTGCCCGACGAGCCCGCCAGCCTGCGCGCCTACATCGGGGAGCTGGCCGAGGTCGGCGTCAGCGGCCTGATGATCGAGCTGGGCCGCCGCTACGCCCGGTCGCTGCCGCCGGCGCTGCTGGCCGCCGCCGAGGAGCACGGCCTGCCGGTGGTGATGCTGGCGCACGAGCCCGCGTTCGTCGACATCACCGAGTCGGTGCACGCGCGCATCCTGCAGGACCAGATGGCCGAGCTGCGCGCCTCCGAGCAGCTGCACGAGATCTTCACCCAGCTGTCGGTGGAGGGCGCCTCCACCGACGAGGTCGTCCGGCAGGTCGCCGCGCTCGGCGGGCACCCGGTCGTCCTGGAGAACCTGTCGCACCAGGTGCTGGCCGCCGACGCGGGCCCGGGCGACCCCGCCGAGCTGCTGTCGGCCTGGGAGACGCGCTCGCGCGCGGTGCGGCCCGAGCGGCGCACCGGCTACGACGAGGCGTCCGGCTGGCTGGTCACCATGGTCGGCGCCCGCGGCGAGGACTGGGGCCGCCTGATCCTCACCTGCGGGCGGCCGCCCACGCCCCGCGAGACCGTCCTGATCGAACGCGCCGCCACCACCCTGGCGCTCGGCCGCCTGCTGGACCGGCACGCCGAGAGCATCGAGCGGCAGGCGCACGGCACGATCATCGCGCGGATCCTCGCCCACTCCTACGCCGACCCGCAGGAGGCCGCCGCCCGCGCCCGCGCGCTCGGCGTGCCGCTGTCGGGCCGCCGCCTGCTGGGCGTGGTGCTGCGCCCGCGCACCGGCCCGGCCTCCGGCGCCCTGTCCGGGCTGGCCGAGACGGCGTCGGCGGCCTGCAAGGACGCCCGCCTGGCCGCCCTGGTCGGCGTGCTGGACGAGGACGGCCCGCACGCCCGCGTCGGCGTCCTGGCCTCCCTGCCCGCCCGCGCCGACGTCGAGACGGTGCTGACCGAGGTCGCCACCCGCGTCCGCAAGCAGTCCGACGGCGAGGTGGTCATGGCCGCGGGCTCGGTGGTCGAGTCGGTCCGCGACGTGCGCCGCTCCTTCCTGGAGGCCGAGCAGGTCGCCGACGTGGCCGCCCGCGGCTCCGGCACCCGCCTGGTCTACCGCCTGCCCGACCTGCGCCTGCGCGGCCTGCTGCACCTGCTGCGCGACGACGCCCGCGTCCAGACCTTCGTCGAACGCGAACTGGGCCCGCTGCTGGAGTACGACGCCCAGCGCGGCAGCGACCTCACCCGCGTCCTGGAGCTCTACCTCGACTCGGGCCGCAACAAGGCCGTCGCCGCCCAGCGCGCCCACCTGTCCCGCCCCGCCTTCTACGAACGCCTGCGCCGCATCGAACGCGTCCTCGACGCCGATCTCGACGACGTGGAGTCCTGCGTCTCCCTCCACGTCGCCCTGCTGGCCCTCGCCTCCCTCCGCTGGGAACGTTCCTGAGCGGCGCGAGCCCCCGCCCTCGGCCGCGCACGACCGTCTACCGTGGTGCGCGGACGGCTTTGACGGGGGCCGCCGGATACGTTGGGTGACGGCCGGGAACGCCGGGTGTTGAAGGCAGCCTCAGGTCGTGGAGAAAGGCAGAACGCCATGGACGCTGTGCGGTTCGCCGCCGCGCCGCCGTCGGGACGGCGGCGATGAGTCTGCATGTGCACCGGTACGGGGAGGGGCGGCCGGTGCTGGCTCTGCACGGGATCAAGGGGCATGGCGCGCGGTGGCGGTGCCTGGCCGAGGAGCACCTCGCGGGATGGCGGGTGGTCGCGCCGGATCTGCGGGGGCACGGGCGCTCCACCTATGACGCGCCGTGGCATGTGGAACGGCACGTGGCCGACCTGCTGGCCCTGCTGGACGCCGAGGGCGTCGACCGGGCCGACGTCGTCGGGCACTCCTACGGCGGGATGATCGCCGTGCACCTGGCGCGGGTGGCGCCCACCCGGGTGGGACGGCTCGTGCTGCTCGATCCGGCGATCGGGCTCGACCCCGCCCGGATGCGGGAGCGGGCCCACGAGTCGCTGGCGACGGCCTCGTACGCCGACCCGGGCGAGGCGCTGGCGGCGCGGGCGGTCGGCTGGCCGGACGCGCCCGCGCAGGCGGTGGACGACGAGGTCGCCGAGCACCTGGAGCGGGGTCCGGACGGACGGTGGCGCTGGCGTTTCGAGCCGGCGGCCGTCGTGACGGCGTTCTCGGAGATGGCCCGTCCGGCCGTGGCGCCGCCGCCGGGCGTCCCGACCCATCTGGTGATCGCCGTGCGGGCCGGGCTGGTGCGGCCCGAGTTCGTCGCGGCCTGCCGCGAGGCGCTGGACGGGGCGTTCACCGTGACGGAGATCGACGCGGGGCACATGCTGTTCATCGACCGTCCCGCGCAGGTCGGCCCGCTCGTCCGCGACCTGCTGTCCCGCTGACCGATGGGCGTGGACTGGGTGCCCGCCGCCGTCCGCGACGGGGCCGACCCGCGGGAACTGGCGTCGCTGGCCGCCGAGCACGCGCGGCTGGTGCGCCTGCTCGGCCTGACGTCGCGTCCGCGTCCCGCCGGGACGGACGAGGACGCGGCGGCGCGGCGGTTCCGGGACGTCGACCGGCGGCTGCGCGAGCTGCTGCTCGTCGACGGGCGGCCCTTCCGGGTCATGGTGGTCGGCCGCAACCCGCGGTTCCCGCCCGAGTGGCGCGACGCCGCGTGGACCACGCTGCCGCCGCGCGAGGCCGGGGAGGCGTACGGGCGCTGGAGGGGGTGGTACGAGGACGTGCGAGCCGGGCGCGTCCGGCACTACCTGCGGCGGCTGCGGGCCTGGGACATGGCGCGGGACCTGGCCGAGGCCCAGCGGGAACTGGCCGACGCGGCGCACGCCACCGAGGGGCGGGCCAACGCGTGGGCCCGCAAGCCGCGCTTCCTGCGGGCACGCGAGGACGTCCTGGCCCTGCCGCCCGTGCCGAGCGTTCCGCCGCCGGGTCCCGCACCGGCTTCGGCGGAGGAGGACCGTCCACAGCCCGGCCAGGACGAGCGGTGGGAGGCGGTCGTCCACCACGCCGAACTGCTCGGCGCCGCCCAGAGGGCGTTCAACCGGAGCGTGCCCAGCGGTCTCAGGCGCGGCTGGCCGCCGTGGGACGGGGACACCGGCGCGGAGGATCCGTGGCTGGAGGATTTCTTCGACTGGATGGGGGCGGTCGTGCGGACCGGGCGCGGACTCTATCTGTGGGCGTGAGGGTCAGCGCAGGAGGTGGCGGCCGGTGAACAGGGGCAGCGTGAACGGGGTGTGCAGGCCCGGCGGGGCCTCGGCGACCGCCGGGATCGCGTTGACCAGGCGCAGCGCGGTGGCCAGGGTGCCGGGGACGGTCGGGTCGGCGGCGCCGGGGTTGGCGACGTCCATCCGCCACGGCGGCTCGCCGTCGATCTCGACGCGGTAGCCGCCCGCCTGCCCGAACGGCGGCGCGGGCCAGTGCGGCGCCAGGTCCTCGCGCAGCCGGGTGACGTGCTCGACCACGATCGCGGGGCGTCCCCGGACGACGCCCGTCACGCGGAACCGCAGGCCCGCCGTCGTGCCCTTGGCGATCTCCCCGGCGGGGACGCGGAACGTCTCGGGCGCCGGGCACGGCTCGTACCACTCGGTCACCTCGTCCAGCGGCGCGTCCAGGCGTTCGGCGATCAGGTGGACGACCGGGCCCCACATCAGGGTCAGCACGCCCGGGAGCAGGATCGGCGGCCGGTGGTCCAGCGGCCGGCCGAAGCCGAACTTGCCGACGATGGCCTCGGGCTTGTCCCACAGGCCGTAGCACATGATCTCGCTGACCCGGATCGCGTCGATCCGCAGGCACACCCCCGACAGCACCAGCGGCAGCACGTCGTTCATCAGGCCCGGGTCGAGACCGGTGGTCAGGCAGGACGACTCGCCCAGCGCGCACGCGGCGCGCAGCCGCCGCACCGCGGCCGGGTCGGCGGACGGCGGGTGCACCAGCGGGATCAGCGCCGAGGACACCACGTTGACGCCCGCCTCCAGGACGCGGCACAGGTCGTCGAGGGCGTCGCCGGGACGGCTGCCGGTGGCGACCTCGCGCCGTCCGGAGGTGCCGACGGCCGTGTAGCTGATCACGTCGGGGCGGGCGGCGATCAGCTCGGCCGGGTCGGCGGTGGCGCGCACGCCGGTGCGGCGTCCGGTTCCGGCCAGTTCACCGGCGTCGCGTCCCACCTTCAGCGGGTCGCTGACCACCACGCCCACCAGGTCCAGGTCGGGGTGCTCGATGATGGCGCGCAGCGCCTGCCTGCCGACGTTTCCCGTGGCCCACTGTCCGACGCGGTACGTCACCCGGCACTCCTCTGGTCGAGCCCGCGCATTGTAGGCACAGCTCACTCGGGGAAACGAGACCGGCGGCGGTGACGACTCCCCGTCCCGGCCGTGTATCGACCGTCCCCCGGGCAGAACCACAGCGTGGACCAACGCAACACGGCGCAGACCCGGACCATCGGTGTGGAAGAGGAGCTGCTGCTGGTCGATCCGGACGACGGAGCACCGCAGGCCGTGTCGGTCGACGTGATCCGCTACGCGTACGAGCACGGCGAGGTGCCGCGCGGCCACCACGACCGGCAGGCCGAGTCGTCGGGCGGCGAGAGCCTGGAGACCGAGTTCCAGCGCGAGCAGCTGGAGGTGTGCACGCGGCCGTGCGCCTCGCTCGACGAGCTGGCGGCCCAGATCCGGTGGGCCCGGCGCGCCGCGTCGCAGGCCGCGCGCGGCGTCGGCGTCGCGGTGGCGGCGCTGGCGACCTCGCCGGTGGCGGTGCAGCCGTCGCTCACCCCCTCCCGGCGGTACCGGCGGATGGCCGACGCCTACGCGCTGACCGCCGAGGAGCAACTGACGTGCGGCTGCCACGTGCACGTGAACGTGGCCTCGCCGGAGGAGGGCGCCGCGGTGCTCGACCGGATCCGGCCGTGGCTGCCGCCCCTGCTGGCGCTGAGCGCCAACTCCCCGTTCTGGCAGGGACGCGACACCGGCTACGAGAGCTGGCGGCACCAGGTGTGGGGGCGCTGGCCGTCCAGCGGGCCGACCGAGCTGTTCGAGTCGCTCAAGGAGTACCAGGCGACCGTCGAGGCGATGCTCGGCACGGGCGTGGTGTTCGACCAGGGCATGATCTACTTCGACGCCCGGATCTCCCGGCGCTATCCCACCGTGGAGATCCGCGTCGCGGACGTCTGCCTGCACGCCGACGACACCGTCCTGCTCGCCGCGCTGGTCCGCGCGCTGGTCGAGACGGCGGCGCGGGCGTGGCGGGCGGGCGAGCCCCCGGACCCGGTGCGCGCCCACCTGCTGCGGCTGGCGATGTGGCGGGCCAGCCGTTCCGGGCTGCGGGACGAACTGGTGCACCCGGTCACCCATCGCGCCGCCCCCGCGCACACGGTGGTGGCCGCGCTGCTGGACCACGTCACCCCCGCCCTGGACCGCAGCGGCGACCTGGAGACCGTGCGGGGGCTGCTGCGGCGCCTGCTCGACCGCGGCAACGGCGCCAGGGCGCAGCACACCGCCTACACCCGCACCCGCGACGTCGCCGCGGTCGTCTCCGACGCCGTGGAGCGGACCGTGGCGTCCTGACCCGCGGCGTCGGGACGGAGGACCGTGAGGCGGCCCGCGCAGGGGCTTACGCGGGCCCGCCTCACGGGGTCAGGGGTCAGGCGGCGGCGCGGCCCTGGAAGGGCAGGTAGCGCTCGGCGCGGTGGGGCCGGGCGGGCATGCCGGTGGACTCGACGGCGAGGATCCGGTCGAAGCGGAAGGCGCGGACGCCGCGCCGCATCCGGCACCAGCCGACCAGGTACCAGTGGTCGCGGTGGACCAGGCAGGTGACGGGCTCGACCTCGCGGATGGTGACGTTGGCGCGGGCGTCGCCGTAGACGAGCCGGACGACGCGGTGCTCGGTGATCGCGGCCGCGATCACGCGGGCGCGGTCGGCGGTGGCGGGGCTGAGCGGCGTGGTGAGGGTCTGCAGGGTGGCGGTGATGACCTCGTTGTCGGTGACGTCGTCGTCGAACAGGGTGCGCAGGGCCCGGCGGGCGGTGGCCGCCTGCGGCCCGGCGCCGAGGTGCGCCAGCGAGAGCGCCAGCGCGGCGATCTCCGCGGCGGTGAGGGCGGTGCGGTGCGTCGCTACGTTCGCCATGATTCGATAATACGTTCGAACACCGACAGTTTGGAGGCCCTTGAGCGGTGCCGTCCGCATGGTGAACACTGATCACCCAAAAGCGCGATACCGGGGGCGAACATGGGTGAGATGGGGCCGCGGTGAGCGGTGCCGCACGCCCGCCGCTGACCCGCGACGAGGTGGACGGCGCGCTGCGGCGGCTGCGGGACGACAAGGAGCGCATCGGCGCCGCGCTGGCCGAACTGGAGGCGCACCCCGGCCACGCGCTGCTCGACGGGGCGGGGCTGACCGGCGAGACCGCCCGCCGCCAAGGCGAGCTGCGGTCGCGGACGGCCGCGCTGTGGTCGCTGTTCGACCTGTACGGACGGGTGCTCGGGGACGCCGAGCGGCTGCGCGCCCGGCATCCGCGTCCCAGCCAGGCCCAGCTGGCGGAGCTGACCCGGCTGCTGACCGGTCCGTCGGTGGAGCTGCCGGCGCCGGAGGTGCCGCTGGAGCGGCGCACGCTGCTGTCGGCGCCCGCCGGTGAGCGGCTGACGCTGGACGGCGCGGTCGCGCGCATGAACCCGCTGTTCGAGGAGGCCGCCCGGATCGTCGCGGGGGTCGACGCGGTGTGGTCGGCGCTGCTGGCCAGGTTCGACGAGGTCGACCGGGCGCACGCGGCGGTGCGCGAGCTGGCGGGGCGGGCGGGCGGCGCGGGCGACCTCGACCGCGTCGAACGGGAACTGGCGGCGGTGCGTGAGACGATGCGCACCGACCCGCTGGCGCTGGTCCGCGCCGACGGCACCGCCGGCAGCTCGCGCCTGGACGCCCTCGACGCCGAGCTGCGGGACCTGCGCGGACGGCTGGAGGAGGCGGCCAGGCTGCGCGCCGGGCACGCCGAACGCGTCGCGCGGGTGCGGGACGCGGTGGGGCGCGTCCGCAGGATCGAGGAGCAGGCCCGGCGCGCCCGCGCGGACGTCCTCGCCAAGATCAGCTTCCCGGTGGTCCCGGCGGCGCCCGACGCCGCGCCCGCGCTGGCCGACCGGCTGGCGGCGCTGGACGGCCTGCGCGACGACGGCCGCTGGGAGGAGCTGGCGGCGCGGCTGGCCGACCTGGACGGCGCCGCGGACACCGCGCTGACGCGGGCGCGCGAGGCCGTCGACATCTTCACCGGCCTGCTGGACCGGCGCGAGGAGCTGCGTGGACGGCTGGACGCCTACCGGGCCAAGGCCGCGCGCCTGGGCCATCTGGAGGACGACGAGCTGGCGGCGATGTACGAGCGCGCACGCGCGCTGCTGTGGACCTCCCCCTGCGACCTGCGCGGGGCCACGGTGGCGCTGTCGGCGTACCAGCAGGCCATCTCCGCACGGGCGAAGGGATCGCGCCGATGATTCAGTGCACCGCGCCGGGCTGCGGCGGAACGGTCGAGGACGGCTACTGCGTCGAGTGCGGCCTGCCCCCCGCCCCCGCACCGCAGGCGGCCCCGGCGGCTCCGGCAGGTGACGCGTGCACGCAGCCGGGGTGCACCGGCACGATCGAAGACGGCTACTGCGACACCTGCGGCTTGCCCCCCGCTCCCGCGTCGCCGGCGGCCCTGGGCACGCCGCCCAGTGACGCCTGCACGCGGCAGGGGTGCACGGGCACGATCCAGGACGGCTACTGCGACACCTGCGGCTTGCCCCCTGCGGCCCCGGCCGGCCCTACGGCGGCGTCCGGGCGGACGGCGGCGCCCAGCGCACCGACGCGCGGGAGTTCCAGCACGCGCACCGGCATGGGCACGAGCACGGGGCGCACTGGGTCGACGCGCGGATCGGGGCGGCGCGGGCAGCTCGGCGCGGGCCTGGTCGAGGTGCCGCGTGTGCCGTACCGGGACCCGGCCACCGCCGTCCTGCCGAACCCGGAGGTCGCCGAGCACAAGCGGTACTGCGGCAACTGCGGCGATCCGGTGGGGCGCAGCCGGGGCGACCGGCCGGGCCGTACGGAAGGGTTCTGCGCCAAGTGCGGGACGGGCTTCTCGTTCACCCCGAAGCTGCGCCCAGGGGACCTGGTGGGCGGCCAGTACGAGGTGCTGGGCTGCCTGGCGCACGGCGGTCTCGGCTGGATCTACCTGGCCAAGGACCGCAACGTCAGCGACCGCTGGGTGGTGCTGAAGGGCCTGCTGGACACCGGTGACGCCGACGCGCTGGCCGCCGCGGCGGCCGAGCGGGCGTTCCTCGCCGAGGTCGAGCACCCCAACATCGTCAAGATCTACAACTTCGTCCAGCATCCGGACCCGGCCACCGGCGCCCCCACCGGCTACATCGTCATGGAGTACGTCGGGGGCCGCTCGCTCAAGGACATCCTGCTGGAGCGGCGGCGGCTGGGCGAGGACGCGCTGCCGCTCGGCCAGGCCATCGCCTACGCGCTGGAGGCGCTGCAGGCGTTCGGCTACCTGCACACACAGCGGCTGCTGTACTGCGACTTCAAGCCGGACAACGTCATCCAGTCCGAGGAGCAGCTGCGGCTGATCGACCTGGGCGCGGTGCGGCGGCTGGACGACCAGGACGGCGCCATCTACGGCACGGTCGGCTACCAGGCCCCCGAGATCGCCGACGACGGCCCCTCCATCAGCTCCGACCTGTACACCGTCGGCCGGGCGCTGGCGGTGCTGAGCTTCCCCTTCGCCGAGTTCACCACCACCTACGCGACCAGCCTGCCGCCGCGCGAGCAGGTGCCGGTGCTGGCGCGACACGAGTCGTTCGACCGGTTCCTGCGCCGCGCCACGCACCGCGACCCCGCGCTGCGCTTCCAGGACGCGGCCGAGATGGCCGAGCAGCTCACCGGGGTGCTGCGGGAGGTGCTGGCCGCCGAGGACGGCCGGCCGCGTCCCGCCCCGTCGGCGCTGTTCGGCCCGGAACGCTTCGCCGCGGGAGTCCAGCCGGGGGTGTCCGGCGACGGGGCCCCGCTGCCGACGCCGACGCCCCGGGACGTCGCGTCCGCGCTGCCGGTGCCGCTGGTGGACGGCGCCGACCCGGCCGCCGGGTTCCTGGCCGGGCTGACGGCGCTGGAACCGCGGCAGCTCATGGCGGCCCTCGGCGGCGCGCCCGAGCGCACGCCCGAGGTCGCGCTGACGGGCGTGCGGGTGCGCATCGAGCTGGGCCGCACCGACGACGCGCTGCGCCTGCTGGACGACCTGGCGGGCGAGCTGTCCGGCGACTGGCGGCTCGCCTGGTACCGCGCGGTCGCCACGCTGGCCCGGGAGCGCGTGGACGAGGCCGCGGCGATGTTCGACGACCTCTACGGCCTGCTGCCCGGCGAGGCCGCGCCCAAGCTGGCGTTGGCGTTCTGCCGGGAAGGCGCCGCCCCCGACGACGCGGCGCGCCTGTACGAGGCGGTGTGGCGCACCGACGACTCCTACATCAACGCGGCGTTCGGCCTGGCCCGGGTGCGTCTCGCCGGGGACGACCGGGCGGCGGCCGTCGCGGTCCTGGACTCGGTGCCGCAGACCTCGATCCGGCACGTGGCCGCGCAGCTGGCGGCGGTGACGACCATCGTGCGGGGCCGTCTTCCGTCCCAGCTCACCGCGGCCGAGCTCGTCGGGGCGGGTGACCGTCTGGCCGCGCTCGACGTCGAAGGCGAGCGACGGGAACGTCTGGAGGCGGAGGTTCTGGAGGCGGCCCTGTCCTGGGTCCGCCACGCGCCGAAGCACTCCCCGCAGGAAGGCAGTGTGTTGGGGGCGAAGCTGACGGAACCGCAATTGCGAAGCGCGCTGGAGCGGACGTACCGGTCGCTGGCGCGGCACAGCGCCGACAGGGAGGAACGGCGGCTGCTCATCGACCGCGCCAACATCGTCCGTCCCAGGACGCTGCTGTGACCGGGGACCAGGGGACGGCCAAGACGGTGGAACTGGGGTGCCCCGCCTGCCGGGAGGTGGTGTACCCGGGCGAGGAGTTCTGTGAGGCGTGCGGGCAGCGCCTCGACCCGCGGTCCGGCGCCGCGCCCATACGGCTGCGGCGCTGCACGGGCTGCGACGCGACCGCCATCGACGCCGACGGCTACTGCGAGCACTGCGGGCTGCGCCAGCCCGTCGACCGCGACCACGTCGAGATGGAACTGCCCGACGGCGCCGCCGCCGGGGTCAGCGACCGCGGACTGCGTTACAGCCGCAACGAGGACGCCCTGGCCATCGCACCGTGGCGTGGAGGCGTGGCGGTGGTGGTGTGCGACGGGGTCGGGTCGTCGCCCCGCCCTGAGGACGCCTCCAAGGCCGCGGCCGAAACCGCCGTCGCGTCACTCGTCGCCGCACTGGACGACGGGACGGACGCCGAGACCGCCATGCGCACGGCCATCGCCCGCGCGGGCGACGCCGTCGCGGCCCTGGCCGGTTCTCCGGACGAGGCCCCCTCCTGCACCTTGGTGGCGGCCGTCGTCGCCCCCAGCACGGTGACCGTCGGCTGGGTCGGCGACAGCCGCGCCTACTGGCTCGCCGCGTCCGCCGGCGGTTCGAGGCGACTGACGGAGGACGACTCCTGGGCCGCCGCCATGGTGGCCGAGGGCGCCCTCACCGAGGCCGAGGCGGAGGCCCACCCCAACGCGCACGTCATCACCGCGTGGCTGGGCGCGGACGCCGAGGACATCGCCCCGCACATCCGCACCCACCCCGTTCAGGGCCCCGGCGCGGTGGTCGTCTGCAGTGACGGCCTGTGGAACTACCTGCCTGCGCCCGAGCAGCTCACCGCCGTACTCACCGCGACGCCCGGCTCCCCGTTGGACGCCGTCCGCCCACTGGAGGCGGCCGGCGTCCTCGTGCGGCACGCCCTCGACGCCGGTGGCCGCGACAACGTCACCGTCGCCGTCGTCCCCGTCCCGCAGGTCTCCGCCTGGAAGGACGCGCCCCCCGCGAACTCATCTGTCCCGCCGAGCACGGAGCATCTCCGATGAGCGACCAGCCGCAGTTCACCGTCAAGGTCGACCAGAACAAGTACCTGCCCGCGGGCGGCCGCGAGGTCCACGCGATCGTGTCGGTCGAGTCGTCCGGCGGAGCCCTCACGGGCGGCGCGGCGACCGAGGCCGCCGAGGTCATCATCATCGACACCTCGGGTTCGATGTCCTATCCCGACAGCAAGCTGCGCGCCGCCATCGAGGCCGCCCAGGTCGCGGTCGACACGCTGCGCGACGGCGTCCACTTCGCCGTGATCGCCGGGTCCAACGACGCCACGCTGGTCTATCCGAGCGCGCCGCCGCTGGTGCGGGCCGACGCGGGCACCCGCAGGAAGGCCAGGGCGGCGCTGGCGAAGCTCAGGGCGGGCGGCGGCACCGCGATCGGCTCGTGGCTGCGGCTGGCCGACGAGCTGTTCGACGCCCACCAGGACGGCATCCGGCACGCCATCCTGCTCACCGACGGCAAGAACCAGCACGAGACGCCCGCCCAGCTCGACGCGGTGCTGGAGCGCTGCTCGGGACGGTTCGTGTGCGACTGCCGGGGCGTGGGCACCGACTGGGAGGTCGCCGAGCTGCGCAAGGTCGCCTCGGCGCTGCTCGGCGGCGTGGACATCGTCGCCGACCCCGCCGACCTGGTGGCCGACTTCCAGGCCATGACCGAGGCGGCGATGGGCAAGGCCGTCGCCGACGTGATGCTGCGCGTGTGGACGCCGAAGACCGCCGCGGTGAAGTTCGTCAAACAGGTCATGCCGTCGGTGGAGGACCTGACCGGGCGGCGCGCCGAGGCGGCGCCGCAGGCCGGGGACTACCCGATCGGCGCGTGGGGCGCCGAGAGCCGCGACTACCACGTGTGCGTGGAGGTGCCGCCCGCGGGCGTGGGCACCGAGCTGCGCGCCGCCTGGATCAAGCTGGTGCTGCCGGGCACGGCCGACCGTCCCGAGCAGGTGCTGGCGACCGGCAACGTGCTGGCCCAGTGGACCGACGACGAGACGCAGTCCACGAAGATCAACGCGCGGGTCGCGCACTACACCGGGCAGGCCGAGCTGGCCCAGGCGATCCAGGAGGGGCTTGCGGCGCGCGAGAGCGGCGACCTGGACACCGCCACCGCGCGGCTGGGCCGCGCCGTGCGGCTGGCCGACGAGGCGGGCAACGACGCGATCACCTCCATGCTGCGCAAGGTGGTGGACGTGGTGGACCCGGCCACCGGGACGGTCCGGCTGCGCAAGAACGTCGACAAGGCCGACGTGATGTCGCTGGACACCCGGTCGACCAAGACCGTCCGTACGCGCAGGGGCGAGGGCTGAGCATGGCGATCTGTCCGTCCGGGCACAGTTCCGGTACCGACGACTACTGCGACGTCTGCGGTCAGCGCATCGGCGGTGGCCCCTCCCCCGCGTCCGTGCCCGCGCCCTCCGGGGCCGCCCCATCGGCGGGGCAGGCCTCCGCCGGGGGTGGGGGCGGGGGCGTGCCCTGCCCGGACTGCGGTACGCCGTCCAGCGACCGCTTCTGCGAGGAGTGCGGCTACGACTTCGCGACGGGAGGCGGCAGGCCGACCCCGTCGGGGCCGCCGCAACCGCTGCCCCCGCCGCCGACACCGGCTTCGGCTCCGGCTTCGGCTCCGGCTTCGGCTCCGCCCCCGGCGCCCTCCCCGGCTCCGGCGCCGGTTGCGGCCCCGCCGGCCGAGCCCGCCCAGACCGCGGAGTGGGTGGCCATCGTGAACGCCGACCGCGACTACTACGACACCGTCATCTCCGAAGGCGGACCCGACAGCAAGGACATCCCGTTCCCGCCCTACTACCCCGAACGGCGGATCCCCCTGACCGGGCGGCAGGTCCGCATCGGCAGGCGCAGCGTGTCCCGTGGGACGACCCCCGAGATCGACCTGCAGGAGCCCCCGGCCGACCCCGGCGTCTCCCACGTGCACGCGGTGCTGCTGGCCAAGCCGGACGGCACCTGGACCCTGGTCGACCCCGGCTCCACCAACCGCACGTGCGTGAACGGCGCAACCGACCCGATCCCCCTGAACGTCGAGGTGCCCGTCGGCGACGGCGACCGCATCCACGTGGGCGCGTGGACGACCATCACGCTCAGCAAGGGCGGCGCGGCGTGACGGCCGTGGCGCGACCCCCCGGCGGGGCGCCGGCCCCGGGCGGGTCGCAGCCCCCAAGCGCGCGCGTGCCCGCCCCACCGGGACGGCACGCGCCGCCTCCCCCGTCGCTGCCGCTGCTGCCCCGCACGGTCGCGGGCCGGGTACGGACGCTGACGGCTCTGATCATCCTGGCGCTCGTCGCGTTGCTGGCGTCCACGTGGGCGGCCGTGGGGGCGGCCCGCGACGGCGTCCGGGTCATCGGCCACGACGCGGGACCGCAGGTCGTCGCCACCGGCGACCTGTACTTCCACCTCACCGACATGGACGCCCACCTGGCCAACGCGCTGCTCATCGGCAACTCGCGCGACCTGGGCGTGCGCCGCGACCAGCTCCTCGCCAGGTACGAGCAGAGCCGCGCCAGGGCGGGCACCGCGCTGCTGCAGGCGTCCCGGCTGGCCGACGACCCCACCGAGGAGGAGACGGCCCGCGACCTGCTCGACGCCCTCGGCCGCTACGAACGCTACGCCAGCCAGGCGCTGCTGCTGGACGAGCAGGCCGACCACGCCGCCGGGCCTCCGCCGCAGCGCGTCCTGGACGTCTACCGGCAGGCCACCGACCTGATGAAGCTGGACCTGCTGCCGAAGGCGTACAACCTGACCCTCGACAACGGCACCCTGGTCCGGCACACGTACGAGTCCGAGCGGTCGGCGGTGCTGACCGGCCGCACGCTGGTGGTCGTCACCGGCCTGCTGCTCCTGGCGCTGCTGCTCGTCCTGAAGTACTACCTGTACGTGCGGTTCCGGCGCGTCCTCAACCCGGGCGTCGCGCTGGCGACCCTGGCGGCGCTCGTGCTCGTCGCGTGGAGCACGTCCATGCTGTCGTCCCAGGCCGGGCACCTGCGCGACGCCAAACGCGACGGGTTCGATCCCATACTCGCCCTGTCCCGCACCCGCGCCATCAGCAACAGCGCCAACGCCGACCAGACCCGCTTCCTCCTCGACCCCGACCGCGCCGACACCTACGAGCAGACCTACCTCAGCAAGTCGCAGTCGATCCTGTACCTGCAGGCCGACAGCCTCCCCGAGTACACCGAGGCCGTGGAGGCCCAGGGTCCCTCCTGGCAGAGGGCGCAGTTCCTGGGCTTCCTCGGGGACGAGGCCGAACGCGACCTGACCGGCGGGCAGGCGAAGGCGTTCGAGAAGGTGCTGAACGACTTCCGCACCTTCCAGCTCGCCGACCGCCGCATCCGTGACCTGGCCACGGACGGCGACACCAACGCGGCGGTCCGCGCGCGCCTGGGCACCGGCCCGGACACGGGCATCCGCCTGTTCGCCCAGTACGACGCGTCCCTCAACGCGCTCGTCAACCTGCACCGCCGCGACTTCGATGCCGCGGTGAGAGCGGGCGACGACGGCACGAACGGCTGGGACGTGGTGCTCCCCGTGTCAGGGCTGGTCATCCTCGTCCTGGTGACGGCCGGTGTGCGCCCCCGCCTGGCGGAGTACCGGTGAAGGACGGGGTACCGGTGAAGGAACGCAGCATGCGAGTACGCCCCAACGCCGCCCACCGCACCGCCGTCCGCCGCCATGCCGTCCGCAGCCGTGCCCGCCGCGCCGCCGCGGTTCTCGTCTCGGCGGCGCTCGCGGCCGCGGCGGCGGCCTGCGGCACCGCCGACGCCGGCACCCCGTCCGTCGTCGGCAGGGACAGGCTGGTCATCGGGGTGAACGAGGACCAGCCGGGCCTCGGCTTCCGCGACCCCGACCTGCGGGGCTTCGACATCGACGTCGCCCGCGAGATCGCCCGCCGCCTCGGCGTGGCCGGCGACGACGTGGAGTTCCGGCCGGTGTCGAGGGACGTCAACCGCGAGGACATGCTCGTCAGCGGCCGGGTCGACATGGTCGTGGCCAGCTACTCCATCACCCCCGAACGCAAGACCAAGGTGATGTTCGCCGGGCCGTACTACGTCGCCCACCAGGACATCCTCGTCCGCCGCTCCGACACCGCCGTGCGGAACGTGCGGGACCTGGCGGGCCGCAGGCTGTGCCGCGTCGAGGGCTCGCTGTCGCACCGCCGCGTCATCGAGGAGAAGGGCGTCAACGCGATCCCGCACGACTCGCGCGGCTACGACCAGTGCCTCAGGAGCGTGCAGGACGGCGTGGTGGACGCGGTGTCCACCGACGACCTGATCCTGGCGGGGCTGGCCGCACGGGCGCGGGGCGGCGGCGCGGCGGCGGTGCGGCTGGTCAACGCCCCGTTCTCCGACGAGCCGTACGGGGTCGGCCTGCGCCGCGGCGACGTGGCGGGCTGCGAGGCCGTCAACAAGGCCATCACGCGGATGTACCAGGACGGGACGATCCCCCGGCTGCTGCGCCAGTGGTTCGGGTCGTCCGGGCTGCGGCTCACCACCACGGTCCCGCAGTTCGAGGGCTGCGACGAGCCCGTCGCCGGGAGCTGAGCGAGCCGGTGGAGCAGCGCCGACGCAATGCCGTCGCAGGGTCGTCCCACCTTTCGGTCAGCAAGATAAGTCGCTTACGTAAGTGCTCCTCCTGGTACGGCTTCGTAAGTTATGGTCGCGATCACAACACGATGAGAAACCCGCCGCCGCGTCCGGAGGAGTCCCATTGACGACGGTGATCCTGGTGGTGCTGTGCGTCGTCGTGGGGGCGCTGGAGCTGTACGCGGGCCGGCAGAGCAAGCACCAGGCCGCCGCGTTCGTGCGTCGCGTCGACGAGCTCAACGAGCAGGTCACCAAGCAGAACAACGTGCTGGTGACGGTGGGCGAGCAGCTCACCGCCGAGCTGTCGCGGGTCAAGCGGGACGTGCTGCCCGCGCTGGACTCGCGGCTGCGCGACAACACCAGCCAGGTCGAGGAGCTGGCCACGCTGGTGCACCGGGCCGACGAGTACCTGCGCACGCAGGCGGGACGGCTGCACGAGCTGGAGCAGCAGCGGGTCACGCTCGCCGCGCTGCGCCGCAAGCTGGCGGAGGTCGAGACGTCGGTGCGCGCGGTCGCCGAGGCCGGCGCCCGCGCCGGCGAGGGCGGCGCGGCGGCCGGCGGCGCCGACGTGGAGGCGGCACTGGCGCGGCTGGCCGAACTGGAGCGCGGCGGCGCGGAGATGCTGGAACTGCAGCGCGCCCTCACCCGCACGCTGGAGGACGTGGAGGACGTCGTCGCCGAACTGCTGGCGTTCACCGAGGGCGAGCTGGACGAGGCCGTGACGGCCGCGCTGACGGCCCGTCCCCGCGCCGGGGCCGACGGGGCGTCGGTCAACGTGGTCGGGCGGCTGTGGACGCGTGACGGGCAGCTGGAGGACATCCTCGGCGAGGTCTACGAGCGGTGCGTGCAGGCCAACCGCCTGCGGATCCGGTTCCGCACCACCGAGGGGGCCAACGGCCTGTCGGCGGCCGACGCGCCGGACCGCCGCCGCTACTTCCTGACCGGGCAGCGCCCCGAGGACCTCGGGGGCGTCTTCACCGCCCTGCTCATCTCCACGGGCGCGGACCTTTCACCGGGGGGCGGCCCAGGCCCGAACTCCCTGGCGCGCGGCCGTCCCGGCGAACGCGTGCTGCCCCCGGGCATCACCCCCGAGCCTCCCCCCGAGGACGAGGCCGCGCTCAAGGCGTTGCTGCGCGCGCTCTACGAGAGCAGCGGCGCGGTCGCGCAGATCGGCCCGCTGCTGGCGGTGCGCAGCCGGGACGAGTTCCTGTGCGCCGTGCTCACCCCGCCGCAGTCGCTGGAGCTGGAGAGCGACGAGGTGTTCTGGGACCCGGCCGCCGCCGCCGTGCGGCTGCGGCGCCTGCCGTCCCACCAGCTGTGGGACCTCAGCCTGTGGGCCGCGGGGTCGTGACGGCCGAGCCGAGGCCGTAGGCGCGCACGGTGCGGTCGGACGCGCGCAGCCGCACGAACAGCGGGCACGCGACCTCCCCCGTCACCGGGTCCACCTCGGCGCACAGCCCCACGCCCGCCGCGCGGTCCAGGAACACCACGTTCTGCACGGCCCGCGCGGCGCGCACCGCGTAGGGCACCGAGCCCGCGTCGGCGGTGTCGTACAGCTCCTCGAAGGTGAGGCGGCGCGCGTACCGCACCAGCCCGGCCGCGTCCACGACCCGGGTGCCGATCGCCGCCGACGGTCCCGCGATGACGATGCCGAAGCTGGGGTCCTGCCGTCCGCGCACGTAGATCTCGCGGTCGGGTTCGAGGCCGCGCGCCCGGTCCGCCAGATGCAGGCCGAAGCCGGTGTCGCCGTCGACGTACCCCGGCGGCCCGAACCCGGACGGCGCGCCCGGACCGGACGCGCCGTCGCGGACGCCCGTCACCCCCTGCGGCGCCCGCCAGCCCGGCAGGTACACGCCCAGCCCGCGCAGCAGCAGCCGCCACACCGGCCGCCCCGTGACGTCCGCGTCGGCGCGGGGCCCCCGGGACGAGCCGGGAGGGGACTCCTCAGGGGTGACCATGAACCCATCTTCCGGACGTGCCCGCCGATGGGCAAGAAGGTCACTACTTCCCCCGGCGCGGAAGGGCCTCCCGCAGCTTGGCGCGCACCCCCTCGTTGACGATGCTCCAGGCGTCCTTGTCGCCCTTCAGCAGCGCCTCCATCGTGTTCTTCATCTGGTCGAACTCGGCGTGCGGCGGGATGGGCGGCATGTCGGCGCTGCACCGCACGTCCAGCACCACCGGGCGGTCGGAGCCGAGCGCCTGGTCCCACGCCGAGCCGAGCAGCTCCGGCTTGTCGACCTCGATGCCCTCCAGGTCCAGCGAGCGCGCGAAACCCGCGTACGACACGTCCGGCAGGTCCTGGGTCTCCGGGACGCGCGGCGAGCC
The DNA here is from genome assembly GCF_039536785.1 of Actinomadura miaoliensis. Taxonomy (NCBI): domain Bacteria; kingdom Bacillati; phylum Actinomycetota; class Actinomycetes; order Streptosporangiales; family Thermomonosporaceae; genus Actinomadura; species Actinomadura miaoliensis. The sequence continues at coordinate 35,379 of NZ_BAAAZG010000020.1, read as the reverse complement.
GCCCATCGCACGCAGCTCCCAGGTGACCTGGTTGAGGTCGTTGTTGTGCAGCACCGCCACGATCAGCCGCGGGTCCGACCAGCTCCGCCAGTACCGGCACGCGGTGATCATCTCGGCCATGCCGTTCATCTGCATCGCCCCGTCGCCGGTCAGCGCGATCGCGGGCCGGCCCGGGTGGGCGAACTTGGCGCCGATCGCGTACGGAACGGCCGGGCCCATGGTCGCCAGCGTCCCCGACAGCGACCCGCGCATCCGGCCGCGGAACCGCAGCAGCCGCGCGTACCAGTTGGCCGCCGACCCCGAGTCGCAGGTGACGATCGCGTCGTCGGGCAGCCGGGACGACAGCTCGTGGCACACCAGCATCGGGTTGACCGGGTCGGCGGCCACCTTGGCCTGCATCTCCATCGTCTGCCACCAGCGCTCCACGTTCTGCTCGATCGTGCGGCGCCAGGAGCCGTGCTCCTTGCGGCGCAGCCGCGGCAGCAGCGCCTGCAGCGTGGCCCTGGCGTCCCCGACCAGGTTGACCTCGGTGGGGTAGCGCATCCCGATCATGTGCCCCGCGATGTCGATCTGCACGGCGCGGGCCTTGCCGTACTCGGGCAGGAACTGGCTGTAGGGGAAGCTGGACCCGACGATCACCAGGGTGTCGCAGTCGCGCATCATCTCGTAGCTGGGCCGGGTGCCCAGCAGCCCGATCGCGCCGGTGACGCAGGCCGGCTCGTCGGAGACGACGTCCTTGCCGAGCAGCGCCTTGGCGATGCCGCCGCCGGTCACCTCGGCCAGCTCCATCACCTCGGCGGCGGCCGACCGGGCGCCCTGCCCGACCAGGATCGCCACCTTCTCGCCCGCGTTGATCACCTCGGCGGCGCGGGCGATCTCGGTCTCGGGCGCGCGCGTCTCGGGCACCGCGTACCCCGGCACGCTGGAGGGCACCTGCTTGAAGGCGTGCGCCGGCGCCTCGTACTCGACCTCCTGCAGGTCGGACGGAATGATCACGCAGGTGGGGGCGCGCCGGTCCAGGGCGGTGCGCATGGCCCGGTCCAGCACGTTCGGCAGCTGCTCGGGGACGGTGACCGTGTGCACGTAGTCGGAGGCCACGTCCTTGAACAGGGTCTGCAGGTCGACCTCCTGCTGGTAGCTGCCGCCCATCGCGCTGCGCGCCACCTGGCCGACGATCGCCACCACCGGAACGTGGTCGAGCTTGGCGTCGTACAGCCCGTTCAGCAGGTGGATCGCGCCCGGCCCGCTGGTCGCCATGCACACGCCGACACCGCCGCCGAACTTGGCGTAGCCGACCGCCTCGAACGCGCCCATCTCCTCGTGCCGCGGCTGCACCACCTTGGGCGCGCCCGCCCGGCCGAGCGCCGCGACCAGGCCGTTGATGCCGTCGCCCGGATAGCAGAAGACGTGTTCGACGTTCCAGTCGCGCAGCCTCTTGAGCACGTAGTCGGCCACCGTTTCGGCCATGACACTCCCCCCGTAACCACGTCACCTCGGTCATGGGGGAAGTTTCCGTTTTCGCGAGGCCGTATAGACGACGCACCAGACGTTGGCGGTATCCGGACCCGTCCATGAACGTCCGGCCCCGCGACGTCGGCGGCGAGGCCGGGCGAGAAAAGGCCGCCCCGCGCGGCACTGCGGCGCGCGCGCCGATTCGGCTACCTTTGAAGTCCCTGATCATGACAAGGGCGCCGCATGAACATCCAGGACATGATGGTCTTCCGCCACGAGGCCGGGTCGCGGACCGTTGGCCGGTACCTGATGTCCCACGAGGGGCGGGTGATCGCGGTGCGGGGGCACCCGGCCGTGCTGCTGCCCGCCCTGCTGGCGGTGGTGGGCGGGCTGATCGCCTGCGGTCTGGCCGCCGCCGTGACCGGGATCATGTGGGTCTGGTGGCTGTGGCTGCCGACCCTCGGCTACCTGGTGTGGAAGGTCCTCGCGTGGTCGCTGAGGTACTTCCTGGTGACCGAGCACCGGCTCATGGTCATCAGCGGCGTGCTCAACCGCCAGGTGGCGATGATGCCGCTGGCCAAGGTCGAGGACATCGCGCTGGAACGGTCGATGCTCGGCCGCGTGCTGGGGTACGGGGAGTTCGTCATCGAGTCCGCCGGGCAGAAGCAGGCGCTGCGCAACGTCCGCTTCATGCCCTACCCCGAGCAGCTGTACCTGGAGGTCTCCACGGAGGTGTTCGGCGCCGAGGACCCCTCCCCGGACTGATCCGCGCGTTCCGCCGGCCGGACCGATGAGTTCCGCGTCCTTCCCCGGTCGGTACCTCCGAGACGTGTGCGAGCGGAGGACCCATGGTGAACGGCGGCGGACTGGACGGGCACCGGCTGGCGCGGATGCGCGACGTCATGGCCGGGCACGTCGAGCAGGGCCGGGTGCCCGGCCTGGTCATGGCGGTGTGGCGGCGGGGCGAGGCGCACGTCGAGACGCTGGGGCACCCGGCGTTCGGCACGTCCGCGCCGCTCGGCCGCGACGCGCTGTTCCGCATCAGCTCGATGACCAAGCCGATCACGGCCGTGGCCGCGCTGATCCTGGTGGAGGAATGCCGGCTGCGGCTGGACGAACCGGTCGACGAACTGCTGCCCGAGCTGGCGGGCCGCCGCGTCCTGGCCCGTCCCGACGGGCCGCTGGACGACACCGTGCCCGCCGAACGCCCGATCACCGTGCGCGACCTCCTCACCTTCCGGCTCGGCATGGGCATGGCCCTGGACGAGGCGTGGTGGGGCACGCCGTACGCGCGGGCCGCCCAGGGGCTGGGCATCGCGGGCTTCGGCCCGCCCCGGCCGGACGTCCCGCACACCGCCGACGAGTGGCTGAGCCGGCTGGCCACGCTGCCGCTGATGTACCAGCCGGGTGAGCGCTGGCTCTACAACATCGGCTCGCTGGTGCTGGGCGTCCTGGTCGAACGCGTCAGCGGGCAGCCGCTGGAGACGTTCCTGCGCGAACGCCTCTTCGGCCCGCTCGGGATGAAGGACACCGCGTTCAGCGTCCCCGCCGCCGGACTGCACCGGCTCCCCACCTCCTACGCCGTCGACCCCGGCGGCGGGCTGAGCGTGTACGACGGGGTGGAGGACAGCGCGTGGAGCCGTCCGCCCGCGTTCGCCGACGGCGCGGCAGGACTGGTGTCGACGCTCGACGACTTCCTGGCGTTCGCGCGCATGCTGCTGGACGGCGGCGTGTACGGGGGCGAACGTATCCTGTCCCGTCCGGCGGTGGAGCTCATGACGTCCGACCAGCTGACGCCGCGGCAGCGGGCCGAGGCGTTCGGGGACGCGGGCTCGTGGGGCTTCGGCGTCTCGGTCGTCACCCGGCGCGACCAGCTCTGGGCGACCCCGGGCCGGTACGGCTGGGACGGCGGGCTGGGCACGTCCTGGTGGTCCGACCCGGCCGAGAACCTGATCGGCGTCCTGCTGACCCAGCGCCTGCAGTTCCCGGCGCACAACCCGGTCTACCTGGACTTCTGGACGTCCGTCTACCAGGCCGTCGCCGACTGACCCTCCGGCGGCGTCCGGCAGCAGGTCACCGGTGGCGTCCGGTACGGCGCGCGGAGGTCATCGGCGGCGGACGTTCCGCCGTGCGGAGAGCACCGCCACCAGCACGCCGACCGCGAAGATCAGCGTCCCCATCACGTTGACCTGCGGCGGCATGCCGGTCCGGGTGGAGCCGTAGACCCACAGCGGGAAGGTGACGGTGGCGCCGCCGGTGAAGCCGGTGATGACGAAGTCGTCGATGGACAGCACGAACGCCAGCAGCGCCCCCGACACCACGCCCGGCATGATCATCGGCAGGGTGACCAGCCGGAACCTCGTCCACGGGCCGGCCCCCAGGTCCTGGGCGGCCTCCTCGACGGCCGGGTCGAGGCCCGCCACGCGGGCGCGCACCGTCACCGCCACGAACGCGATCGAGAACATCACGTGCGCCGCCAGGATCGTCGGATAGCCGCGCGGCAGGTTGAAGGTGACGAACATGGACAGCAGCGAGGCGCCCATCACGATCTCCGGACAGGAGATCGCCATGAACAGCACCAGGTTCGACGCGCCCCTGCCGCGGAACCGGTGGCGCCCCAGCGCCAGGCCCGCCAGCGTGCCGATCACCGTGGTGATCGCCGTGCTGAGCAGCGCGATCGTCAGCGAGTTGACCAGCGCGGCGGTCAGATCCGGTTTGTCGAACAGGTGCCGGTACCAGCGGAGCGTGAACCCCTCCCAGCGGTAGTTCTGCCTGCTGTGGGTGTCGTTGAACCCGAACAGGATCATCACCGCGATCGGCAGCAGCAGCCAGGCGATCAGCAGGACGGTGTAGACGTGCAGGACGTGTCCCGAGGACGCGGCGCGGCGCCGGGCCCGGCGGCGCGGGGTGCGGGTCGCGGTCATCGGCGGGCCGCCTCCAGGACGTCCCGCGTGCCCAGGGCGCGCGCGTAGACGAAGATCCCGACCAGCAGGATCGCCATCAGCGTGAACGACAGCGCCGAGGCCAGCGGGTAGGCGCTGTTGCCGAAGTACTGCGACTGGATCACGTTGCCGATCATCGTGTTGCGCGGGCCGCCCAGCACCTCGGCGTTGACGTAGTCGGAGCAGATCGGCACGAACGTCATGACCACCCCGGCGAACACGCCCGGCAGCGACAGCGGCAGGATCACCCGGCGGAACACCTGGAACCGCGAGGCGTACAGGTCGTGGGCGGCCTCCACCACGCGCGGGTCGATCCGCTCCAGCGCCACGTAGATCGGCAGCACCATGAACGGCAGGAAGTTGTAGGTCAGCCCGGACACCACCGCGAACCCGGTGTCCAGCACGTGCGCGCCGGCGGGCAGCAGGCCGAGGTCGCGCAGCGGGCCGAGGACCGGCCCGTGGTCGGTCAGCACCAGCTTCCACGAGATCGTCCGCAGCACGAACGACACGAAGTACGGCAGCAGGAGCAGGAACAGGTACGTCGACTTGCGCCGTCCGCCGCGCGACGCGATCCAGTACGCGGCGGGGTAGGACAGCGCCACGCACGCCAGCGTGGCCAGCAGCCCGTACCACAGCGACCGCGCGAACTTGTCGCCGTAGGTGGACAGGCCGTCGGTGTAGTTCTGCCAGTGGAACGTCTGCCGGAACCCGTCCACGAGGTTGCCGGTCTGCAGCGACAGCGACACCATCAGCACGAGCGGGACGACGAAGAACACCAGCATCCACAGCCCGGCCGGCAGGATCATCAGGTACGGCGCCAGGCCGCGCCGTGCCGGACCGGCCATCACGAACCCTTGGTGATCGGCTCGAAGGTCTTCTGGTACCGGGCCTCCTCGGCCTGGGTGAGCCGCCGATAGTGCCGCAGCCGGGCCATGTCGTCGGCGGCCGGGAACACCAGCGGGCTCGCGCCGAGCCGCTCCAGGTCCTTCTTCTCAGCGCCGGTGGCCGTGCGGGCGTGCTCGGCGATCACCGCCCGGGTGGCGGGGACGGGCGTGATGTAGTTGATGAACTCGGTCAGCGGCGCGTTGTTCTGCGGGTCGTACAGCCAGTCCATCATCGTGATCGCGTCGACCGGGTTGGCGGCGGTCCTGGGGATGCACAGGTTGTCGGTCCAGATCGTGCCGCCCTCCTCGGGCACCACGAACTTCACGTCCGGCCCGGCCAGGCTGTAGGCGTCACCCGACCACGCCATGGTCAGCCACACGTCGCCCTTGCTGACGGCGTCGATGTAGTCCTGCTCGTAGTACTTGCGGACGATCCCCGCGTCGCGCTGCCGCCGGAGCCGCACGGCGGCCTTCTCCCAGTCGGCGGGGGTCGACTTCTCCGGGTCGACGCCGATCAGGAACAGGCCGAAGTTGCCGAGCTCCTGGGAGTCGGCCATCATGCCGACCCGCCCCTTGTACCGGGTGTCGAACAGCTGGGCGATGCTGGTGATCTCCTCCTTGACGTACCTGGTGTTGTAGGCGATCCCGGTGATCCCCGACACGTAGGGGACGGTGAACATGTTGCCGGGGTCGTACGACGGGTTCCTGAACCCGGGCCCGGCGTTGGCGGCGAACGTCTTCAGCCGGGAGTGGTCGAGCGGCGCCAGGTAGCCGAGCTGGCGGAGCTTCTCCAGCTGGATGCCGTTGGTCATGACCATCAGGTCGAAGCCGATCGACTGCCCGGCCGCCAGCGGCGCCTGGATCCTGCCGAACCAGGACGCGGTCTCCTGGATGACCTCCTTGTAGTCGACCCGGATGCCGGTGGCCTTCTCGAACGCCTTGAGCGTCGCCCGGTCGTCCTCCATGTACCCGGGCCAGTTCGCCCAGCTCAGCCTGCCGGTCCTGGCCTTGCCCGCCCAGTACTCCGCCACCTCCGACCGGGTGACGTTCTGCTTGCCGCCCTGCCCCCGCACACCGCACGCCGTCAGCGTCAGCCCGGCCCCGGCGGCGCCCAGCAGCCGCAGGACGTCCCGGCGGGGCCGGGTCAGCCCGCGCAGCAGCGAGGGATCGAGGTCGTTCCCGGCGGACGGCCGGTGCGGGCTGGTCATTGCGCTGCTCCCATGGCGTACGAGTGTCGCGGCTCCCACGACAGCCAGACGGTGTCCCCGCGTCCCGCGACGTCCTCGGCCGACGTGGCGTTCTGCGCGAACACCACCATCTCCGCGCCGGTCGCGGTGCTGACGTTGTAGTTGGTGGACGTGCCGAGGTAGACGACCTCGGTGACGGTGCCGCGGACCGCGCACAGCGCGCCGCCGGGCCGCCGCGTCCCGATGCCGATCTTCTCGGGCCGCACGGTCAGCTCCAGCCGCTGCCCCGGCGTCGCCGCCACTCCCGGCCGCAGCGGCACCTCGATCCGCCCGTCCGGGCCGTAGGAGATCACCGCGTGGCCGTCCTCCGTCCCCGCCACCTCGCCCACCAGCAGGTTGGACGTGCCGATGAACCCGGCCACGAACCGGCTCGCCGGACGCTCGTAGATCTCCCGCGGGGTGCCGAGCTGCTCGATCCGCCCGTCGTTCATCACCGCGATCCGGTCGGACATGGTCAGCGCCTCACCCTGGTCGTGCGTGACGTACACGAACGTGATGCCGACCTCGCGCTGGATGCGTTTCAGCTCCACCTGCATGGCCTGGCGCAGCTTCAGGTCCAGCGCGCCGAGCGGCTCGTCCAGCAGCAGCGCGCGCGGCCGGTTGACCAGCGCCCGGGCCAGCGCCACCCGCTGCTGCTGCCCGCCCGACAGCTCGCCGGGCCGCCGCCTCTCCAGCCCCGTCAGGTCGACGATCTCCAGCATCTCGCCGACCCTGGCCTTGATCTCCGGCTTGGGGACGCGGCGGCGGCGCAGCCCGAACGCCACGTTCTCGAACACGCTCATGTGCGGGAACAGCGCGTACGACTGGAACACCGTGTTGACGTCGCGCCGGTTGGGCGGGACACCGGTGACGTCGGCGCCGTGCAGGTACACCTCGCCCGCCGTCGGCTCCTCGAACCCGGCGACCATCCGCAGCGTGGTCGTCTTGCCGCAGCCCGACGGGCCGAGTAGAGAGAAGAACTCGCCCTGCGCGATCGTCAGGTCCAGTCCCCGGACCGCGGCCACCGTCTCGCCGTGCGAGTGGTACTCCTTGGCCACCCCCGCCAGCTCGATCGCGGGGAGCGCGGCGCCGACGTCGGCGGGCGCCGCGGCGTGCTTGGTCTCGGTCATCGGGGGTCCTTCGGTCCTGGGGGCGCCGGCCGCCGATGTGCTCGACGCAGGCGTGGTCCTCGACGCCGTACCGTAGCCGGAGTGCAGCAACACCCCGTCCCCAGGGCGCCCTAGCGGCTCACAACCGTCCGTTCGGCACCCAGCCGCACCGCCGTCACAACCCGCCGCACACTCCCAAAGCCATGGCGTCCACAGCAGGCCACGCGGCGTCAGAAGCGGGCTCGGGGCGCGGTTACAGGGCGGCGCGGAGGCGGGCGGCGTAGTCGGCGGCCTCGGAGTCGGAGGCGTACTTGTGACGCGGCCAGAAGAAGCCGCGCAGGCCGTCCTTGCGGTTGCGCGGTACCACGTGGACGTGGAGATGGGGGACGCTCTGGCTCACCTTGTTGTTCATGGCCACGAAGGACCCGGCGGCGCCCAGCGCCGTCTCCATGGCCGACGCCAGCAGCCTGGCGTGCGCGAAGAACGTGCCGAGCATGTGCTCCGGCAGGTCCGGCAGCGTCTCGATGTGCTCGCGCGGGACCAGCAGCGTGTGTCCCTTGAACAACGGCCGGGTGTCCAGGAACGCGACCGCGTCCGCGCTCTCCAGCACAAGGTGGGCTGGACGCTCGCCTTTCACGATCTCGCAGAACAGGCACGGCTTGGCGGACACGGACTCTCCCATGCGGGCATTGTGCCGCGCGGCGGAGGCTAACGGCGCGCTTACAGGGCCGACACTACGCTCTGGCGTCCATGCGCTTGGACGACGTCGCGTTCCGCTACAGCAGGAAGGGCCCCTGGATACTCCAGGCGGTCTCCCTGTCCCTGCCGCCCGGTCGCATCACCGAGGTGACCGGGCGAAACGGTGCCGGGAAATCCACCCTGCTGCGCCTGGTCGCCGGTCTGCGTCCGCCTCGGCGCGGCGCGGTCATCGATCGTCCGCAGCGCGTCGGTTACGCGCCCGAGCGTTTCCCCACCGACCAGCCGTTCACGGTGCGGTCCTACCTGTCGCACATGGCGGCCGTGCGGGGCGTGACGCTCTCGGTCATCGACGAGTGGGCCGAACGACTGCGCTTTGGGCACCTGCTCGGCGTCCGGTTGCCGGAACTGTCGAAGGGCAGCGCGCACAAGGTCGGCCTGACGCAGGCCTTCCTCGCCGGACCAGGGCTGCTCGTGCTGGACGAGCCCTTCGCCGGCCTGGACACCGAGACCCGCGATACCCTCCCGGCCCTGCTCGCCGAACTGGCGTCGGAAGGCGCCATCGTGGTCCTGAGTGACCACCAGCGCTGCCTAGACGGACTCCCGGCCATTCACCGAGTCCACGTGGCGGACAACACCGTCCGCCCCCACACCCCTGATGACACGGACCTCGATCAAGCCTCCCAGACCTCGCCTGTCGCCCAGCCGGCCCCCTCCCACCCACGGACCGCGTCCCCTCCACCGCCCCTCTCGCCAGACGACAGTTCTTCGACCACAGCCCCGAATGACCAGGAGCCCCCAAGCCAAGCCCACACATCCCGCGAGACCGCTAATAACCACGCCAACACCACCCACGCCAGCTCCCCACCCCACAACGCACCGGCCGCGTCACCAACCGAAAAGCCCAGCACCGTAACGACAGCGGGCGGCGCCGCCCAGGTCGGCTCCCCACCCCACGGCGAACCAGCGTCCTCGCCAGGCGACGACGCCAACACCACAACGGCACGCGACACCACCCACGCCAGCTCCCCACCGCACAACGCACCGGCCGCATCACCAACCGAAAAGCCCAGCGCCATAACGACAGCGGGCAGCGCCGCCCAAGCCGGCTTCCCACCTAACGGCGAGCCTGCACCCTCGCCAACCAACAAGCCCAACACCACAACGGCAGGCGACACCAACCACAGGGCAGGCGACACCACCCACGTCGCCTCCCCACCGCAGAACACACCGGCCGCGTCACCGGCCGAGAAGCCCAGCACCGTAACGGCAGCGGGCGGCGGCCAGGTTGGTTCCCCACCGCATGGCGGGGCGGCGGTGCGTGCGACGCCAGTGGTCGGCCGCGTGGTCGGAACGGGTGGTGAGAGGGCTGAGGGGGCAGGGCGTGACGTCGCCGGGCATGACCAGGCGGCTTCGGGGGTCGCTTGGGCCGTGTTGGAGGTCGTGGTGCGGGCCGACGAGGTCGACGCCGTCGAGGCCAGGCTTCGTGCGGACGGTCATCAGGTACGTAGGAGGGCCGGTCAGTGATCGCACTCGTCCGCTTCCAGGTGTCCGGATACGTCCGGTCGCTTCGCGTGCTCCATCCGTTGATCGTCGTTCTGCTGTTCATGGCGCTGGTGCTGCTGCAGGGTCCCTCGGGGGATGACGCGCGCAGGCTGGCCGCGGGCACCTTCGGGGACGTGGCGGCGTTCGCCTTTCCGGTGTGGGCGTGGACGGCCCGGGCGCTGCTGGACACTCAACCCGACGAGCAGCGTGCACTTTCGGCGACGGCCGCGCGGTACCGGCCGGTGTTCGTGCTGGCGGGGCCCCTGGCCGCGTACGCGGTGAACCTCTGCCTGGCCGGCCTGGTCCTCGTCGCGCCGGTGGCCCAGGCACTGGCGGCCGGGGTCGGCGGTACGGCGGTGGTGACGGGCGTGGCGCTGAACGCGCTGGTGGCGGCCGCCGCGACGGTTCTCGGCGTCTGGACCAGCCGGGCGATCATTCCCGACCCGGGCCTTTCGGTGCTCATGCTCCTCGGAGGCGTGACGGCGGCGCTGCTGCTGAGCCTGAGCCCGCTGTCGTGGGCGGCCGTCCCGATGGTCGAGTGGCTGAGGGCCGCGCAGGACGGCCCCGAAGCCCTCGTCTCGGCCTTCCCGGGTCTGGCCCTCCACCTGGTGCTGTGGTCCGCCGTGTTGGGCATCGCCTACGCGGCGACCGCCCGCAACCGTGTCTGAGCCTCACTGAGGGCCGCGACCGTATGGGTTCGCGTGTGGTCATGTCGCCTGGAGGGTCAGCCAGGCGTGGTGGAGGGGTTGGTCTCGGTGGGTGCAGAAGTAGACGCGGCCGGGGTCGCCCCAGTGCCAGTCGAGGCGGGGGTCTGAGTCGAGTTGGAGCAGCAGGTTGCAGTTCTGGGTACTGTCCTCGGACACCGGGGTGCCGAGGTTCTGGCCGGAGGCTCGTTGGCAGTCGGGGCCGAGGGGGCGTTGGACGAGGGCGGGCCAGCCGCCGATCTGGTGGACGGGCGTGTCGTCCGGCCAGATGTGCTGCAGCCAGGCCGCGTGCAGTTGCTCGTACACCGGGAGCGTGCCGCTGTAGGTGTTCTCCAGCTGCCGTAGGACGGGCTCCTGGGGCGCCGGCAGGGACAGGAGGGGAGCCGCGCGCAGGGTGCAGGGCGGGTAGGTCACCGTTCCCTCCGGCGGCTCGGCCTCCTTCAGGTCGCCGGTGAGGAGCCTCCAGCCGTCGCGTTGGCCGGGCTCGTCCCCCCACGGGCGTGGGATGGCGCTGGCGTAGTAGAAGGCGACCTGTCCCTCGGTGGGAAGCCCGGGGAGCGCCACCACCGCGGCCAGCCGGGTGAAGTCGACCGTACAGAGGTAGTCGAGGGGGCGGCCGTTCCAGGTCGGCCACGGTGCGCCGGCGGGGAGCAGGGGCGCGCCGCCGAACCGCACCGCGGCCTCGCCGTCCGGGCCGAGCCGCACGGCGGGCCGGACCAGTGTCAGAAGCGCCGCGATGACCTCGGGGGCGAAGAAGACGCCGAACATGGAGCGCAGCCGCTGACGCTGCGCGGTGAAGTGATCCATGTCACGAGCGTCGCGCGTCCGGCAGCCGTTGACCAGAGCCACCGGAAACTGTGGATAACTCTGTCAGCGGGGTTCGAGCGCGCCGGCGAGCTGGATCAGGAACTCGTCGACCTCGCGCTCGTCGTAGCCGGGCCCGAGGCGGACGATGCGGAACGCGCTCTCCCGGACGTCACGGGCGGTCACCGGCGGGGCGGCGCCGCGCAACCCGTCGACGACGCGGTCCAGGAAGGCGTCCACGTCCCGCACGTCGTACCCCGCGCGCACGCCCGAGCCGGAGAACCGGGCGTTCTGGATCCAGGTGATCAGCCATCCGGGGTGCACCCGGGGCCGCCGGGGGCGCTGGCCGAGGGGCGCCGCGGCCTGCAGTTCCAGGACGCATTCGCGCAGCAGCTCGTCCACCGCGCGCGGCTCGTAACCGCGCAGGACGACGTCGAACCGGGTCCGGCGCACCTCGTCGGCGGTCACCATGGTGCCGCCCCGCAGCGCGTCACCGATCCTGCGCAGCAACCCGTCCACCTGGGCGCGGTCGTAACCGCGCAGCGCCACCGGCAGGCGCGTCCCCGTCCTCACGGCACCGGACTCCTCAGCGTTCCGCGCGTGCCGTCCGGGGCGGCCGGCGCCCGCCTCGCCCGAGACCGAGACGACGCAGAACGTCCCTTCCGGCCCGCTACTTCGCGGTGGTCGCGGCCAGCTGGCCGCAGGCACCGTCGATCTCTCTCCCCCGAGTGTCGCGAACCGTGACCGGCACCCCGTGCGCCTCCAGCCGGCGGACGAACTCGCGCTCGTCGCGGGGCCGGGAGGCGGTCCACTTGGATCCCGGCGTGGGGTTCAACGGGATCAGATTGACGTGTACGAGGTGCCCGCGCAAGAGCCTGCCGAGAAGATCCGCCCGCCACGCCTGGTCGTTGACGTCCTTGATCAGGGCGTACTCGATGGAGACGCGGCGCCCGGTGCGGTCGGCGTACGCCCACGCCGCGTCCAGGACCTCCTGCACCTTCCACCGGTTGTTGATGGGGACGAGCTCGTCGCGCAGCTCGTCGTCGGGCGCGTGCAGCGACACCGCGAGCCGTACGGACAGATCCTCGGCGGCCAGTTTCTCGATGGCGGGGACGAGCCCGACCGTGGAGACGGTGACCGCGCGCTGGGAGATGCCCAGCCCGCGTGGGCTGGGATCGGTGATGCGCCGGACGGCGCCCAGGACCGCCTTGTAGTTGGCCAGGGGTTCCCCCATGCCCATGAAGACGATGTTGGAGACGCGTCCCGGCCCCCCTGGGACCCGCCCAGAGGCCATGGCGCGCGCGCCCGCCGTGACCTGCTCGACGATTTCGGCCGTGGACAGGTTACGGGTCAGCCCCGCCTGGCCGGTGGCGCAGAACGGGCAGTTCATGCCGCAGCCCGCCTGGGACGACACGCACATGGTGGCCCGGTCGGGGTAGCGCATCAGCACGGACTCGAACAGCACGCCGTCGAAGGCCCGCCACACCGTCTTCAACGTGGCGCCACCGTCGCACGACAGGTCCCGTACGGGGGTGAGCAGGGTGGGCAGCAGTTCCGCCGTGAGCCGCTCGCGTACGGCCGCGGGCAGGTCGGTCATCTGCGCGGGGTCGTCGACCAGACGCGCGAAGTAGTGGCGGGACAGCTGGTCGGCCCGGAAGGGCTTCTCCCCCAGCGCGGCGACCGCCTCCCGGCGTTCGGCCGGGGTGAGGTCGGCCAGGTGGCGCGGCGGCTTGGCCCTGCGGGGCGCCGCGAAGACGAGCTTGGCCGGCGTCTTCTTCTCGACGGCCCCGGTGGTGGCTGGTTCGGCGGTGGCAGACATGGTGTTCCCAGTGTCGCAAACCCCGCCGCATGCCCCGACCGCCGTCACGCCGGGAACGCGCCGATGCCCATGGGCGCGACATGCCTGCGCACGGCCCTGTGTGCGGCTAAGGTCTCGATCATGTCGGTATTGCGCAGGGGGTCCTCTACAGCCGCGACGACCGTCCTGTCCGAGGTCAGCCCCTACGGGAGCCGCCGGCTCGTCATCGAGTCCGACGGGGTGGTCACCGCCGCGTACCTGAAGGACGTCCGCGGCAACGTGGTGGGGGCCGCGTGGGTCGCCAACCATCAGGCGGCCCCCGTCGAGCAGGATCGGGCCCGGGTGGACGCGGGGCTGGCGCCGCTCATGCCCGCCTCGCATGTGCGTCACCCCGAGGGCCGTAAGCCCCTGCAGGCCGACTCACTGGAAGTCGTGTGGTTCGAGGAGGGCGACGGGGTCGCCGTCCTGGAGGCGGGGGAACCACTGTGCGTCATCCCCGGCTGGTCCGACATGAGCCGGGGCATCCCCGGCTACAGCCGGGACATGAAACGGCAGAGCCCCTTCGCCTTCCCCCTCGACGACGAGATCGACGAGTTCACGCCTCGCGTCAAGCGCGCGCGGGAGCACTGGGAGGTCTGCGCCAAGGACGGCTCCTGGGCGGACTTCCAGCAGTCGATCCTCGGGCACCTGCTGCAACGTCTCGGCCCAGGCGGTCACTACTGGCACGATGTCGGCCGTCAGCATCCCGGGGGTAAGAGCGGCGTGGCGCCCACCGTCGGCGTCTCCGAGCGGCCCGCCCAGGAGGGCCGGGATTTCACCGTGCTCAGCACCGTCGGCATGAGCCGCCAGCGGATGCCCACCATCGAGCTGTACGAGGACGACGTCTCGCCTCACAGCCGCATCGAACTGGCCGTCGCCACGACCCTGCCCAGTCAGCGCGCCGGCAGCATCTTCCCGTGGCTGTCCCAGTACCCGTGGCGATCGGTCACGTGGTTCGCCCCCGGCGACGTGGTGAAGTGGTACCACGAGGCGCACACGTTCCCCCTCAACACCGAGGGCTCCCAGTGGGAGGGTGTGCTGCTCCTGGAGGACCCGAGCCGTCTCGCAGGGCCGGTGCCCCCCGGCCTGACGGGCCTGTCCATCGGCGGCGACCACGTGCGGTGGCTGTGGCTCGTGCCCATCACCGCCGAGGAGCACCGCTACGCCAAGAACGAGGGCTCTGACGCCCTGGTACGCCGTCTGGCGCAGCAAGGCCGTTCCTGGGTCGTCTCCTAGGCGTCCGCACCGGTGGGCGCCTTGCGGGGCGTTCACACCGGTGCGCGCCAGACCTATTAGGCCGCGCCAGGCCTATTTGGCGGGGACGAAGAGTTCCAGCAGGAGCCACACCACGGGAAGCGTGGCGATCAGGGAGTCGAGGCGGTCCATGACGCCGCCGTGCTCGGGCAGCAGCGTCCCCATGTCCTTGATGCCGAGATCCCGTTTGATCATCGATTCGACGAGGTCGCCCACCGTCGCGGTGACGACGGCGGCGGCGCCGATGACGGCCCCCTGCCACAGGTGCCCGTCGTCCAGCAGCCACCACACCAGCCACGCGCCCACCGCCATGCAGGCGATGGCCGAGCCGGTGACGCCCTCCCAGGTCTTCTTGGGGCTGATGGACGGCGCCAGCTTGTGCCTGCCGAAGAACGACCCCGCGAAGAACCCGCCGATGTCACTGGCGACGGTGACCGCGACGAACACCACGATGCGGTCGTCACCGTCGTCCGGCCGCAGCAGCAGCGCGGCGATGCCGCCCATGACCGCCAGGTAGCCGACCAGGAAGAGCCCGGCGGTGGCGTCGCGCACGTAACCGTCGGCGCCCTGGGGCATCCGCCACACGAGCACGCCGAGGATGGTCAGGGCGGCGGCGGCAACCAGGCCCGTCGGCCCCCACGCGTACGACGCGGCGGCGGTGGCCACCGTCCCGGCGGCCACCGGGATGAGCGGGCCGCGGATGCCGCGCGTGGCGAACGCCCCGTTCAGCTCGTGCAACCCGATGAGCAGGAAGGCGGCCAGGACGCCGAGGAAGATCTCCTTGACCGTGTACAGCGATACCAGCACCAGGCCGCCGAGCAACACGCCCACGCCGACGGCGACGGGCAGGTTGCGGCCCAGCTTCTTCTTGGGCGCGGGCGCGTCACCCGGGTCCGGGGCAGCCGGGGACGACGCGTCGCCCGGAGGCCCCGGGGAGTGCGCGTCCCCCGCGCGGCTCGGCGAGGGCGCGCCCTCCGCGGGACCGGAGGGACCGGAGGACACGTGGGGCTCAGCCGGTGAGCCCGACGGCTCTCCGGTCTCGTCCAGCTCCATCAAACTTCGAGCAGCTCCGCCTTCTTGTGCTCAAGCAGCTCGTCGACCTGCGCCACGTAGCGGTGCGTGACGTCGTCGAGCTCCTTCTCGGCGCGCCGGACCTCGTCCTCGCCCGCCTCGCCGTCCTTGGCCAGCTTGTCGAGGGTCTCCTTGGCACGGCGGCGGATGTTGCGGATGGCCACCCGGCCCTCCTCCGCCTTGGTCCCGGCGACCTTGATGAACTCGCGCCGCCGCTCCTCCGACAGCTCGGGGAAGACCACGCGGATGACCTTGCCGTCGTTGGTGGGGTTGACGCCGAGGTCGCTGTCCCGGATCGCCTTCTCCACCGCGGCCATGGAGCTCCTGTCGAAGACCTCGACGATGACCATGCGGGGTTCGGGCAGCCGGAACGACGCCAGCTGGTTGATCGGCGTCGGCGTCCCGTAGTACTCCGCGGTGATCTTGTTGAACATGGCGGGAGTGACGCGGCCGGTGCGGATGGCCTGGAAGTCCTCCTTGGCGACCGCGACCGCCTTCTCCATCTTCTCCTCGGCTTCGAGGAGGGTCTCGTCGATCACTTCGACTCCCATGTCACCTAGTCGGCCCTTGCCACCTAGCCATTGTCCCCTGATCCCCGGGTCCCCGGGGCCACGGATCCACCGCTTTCCCGGAATCGGACGCCGCCGTCCGGTCCGCAGCGGCGCCTCGGCGGACGGACCGACCCGGCGGCCCGGCGCCCGGCGCGCCGCGTCCCGGCCGTGTCAGCCGTCCGCCCGGGAGACCAGCGTGCCGATCTTCTCACCCCGGACGGCCCGGACGATGTTGCCCTGGCCCATCAGGTCGAACACCACGATGGGCAGCGTGTTGTCCATGCAGAGGCTGATGGCCGTGGCGTCCATGACCTTCAGGCCCCGCTGCAGCACCTCACCGTAGTCCAGCCGGTCGAACTTGACCGCGTCCGGATTCTTGCGCGGGTCGGCGTCGTACACGCCGTCCACCTGCGTGGCCTTCAGCACCGCGTCGGCGCCGATCTCCAGCGCGCGCTGGGCGGCGGTGGTGTCGGTGGAGAAGAACGGCTGGCCCAGCCCGGCACCGAAGATGACCACGCGGCCCTTCTCCAGGTGGCGGATGGCGCGCCGCGGGATGTACGGCTCGGCGACCTGGCTCATGGTGATCGCGGTCTGCACCCGGGTGTCCAGGCCGATCTTCTCCAGGAAGTCCTGCAGGGCCAGGCAGTTGATGACCGTGCCGATCATGCCCATGTAGTCGGCGCGCGCCCGGTCCATGCCCCGCTCGGCCAGCGCGGCACCGCGGAACATGTTGCCGCCGCCGCACACCACGGCGACCTGCACGCCTTCGCGCACCGCCTCGGCCACGCCCTCGGCGACGTGCTGCACGACGACGGGGTCGATGCCGAGCGGGTCGGCGCCGGCGAACGCCTCGCCGGACAGCTTCAGCAGCACCCGCTTCCACCCGGCGCGGTGCGGGCGGGCCGTGGACGACGAGGCCGCCGTCGTGTCAGTGGTCGATGTCTCCTGCACGTCGGCGGCCTCCTCGATACGGCGTCTGCTGGATTGTGTCGGCATGCCTTGCCTCGCATGCTTCCAGGGCTTCCCCCAAGGGCTTCCCGGAATCGGGGAGATTTCCCGGCGATCGGGCGCCCCGTTCGCACTGGGCTTTCCCCGAGGCTCCGGGCCCTCACGCGAGCCCCCTCGTGGGTCCTTCCGGGCTCACACGGTAGTCCCTGGACCCACACGGTAGCCCTTGCGGGGGGCGTCCCGGGAAGAGCAGGCCCCTGCCTCCAGGATGCACGCCCGGTCACGGCTCGGGCCGGGCGACGCTCCGGGTGACATGGCCCGTTCAGGACCGCCGCCCTGTCTGTCGCTGTCCGTTGTGGTCGTCCGTTGCCCGTCCTGACGGACCGGTCCGCTGACCGGATCCGGGCCGGGACGCGCTGCCTTTCGTCCGGCCGGATCCGAGCCTGTGGTGGGACCTGGGAGCCGGGCGGCCGCGGACGGCGCCGCGTGGGGGTGCCTCCGTGCCCGGCCCCGGGTCACCGGTTGTTCCGGCCTCGTCGAGGCGGGTGTCAGGCCTGTCCGACCTTGAAGCGGGCGAACCGCTTGACCTTGACCCCGGCCTCGTCGAGGACCTTGGCGATGGTCTTCTTGTTCTCCTTGACGAACGCCTGCTCCACCAGGACGAAGTCGCGGAAGTAGGCGTTGACCCGGCCCTCGACGATCTTCGGGATGGCCTGCTCGGGCTTGCCCTCCTCGCGGGTCAGCCGCTCCGCCAGCTCCCGCTCCTTGGCGATCACGTCGGCCGGGATGTCGTCGCGGGTGAGGTACTTGGGCGCCATCGCCGCGATCTGCTGGGCGATGTCCTTGGCGACCTCGGCGTTCTCGGTGTCCAGCTCGACCAGCACGCCGGTGGTCGGCGGCAGCGACGGGTCGGACTTGTGCAGGTAGCTGGCCACGTAGGCGCCGGTGAAGTGGGCGTAGCGGCCCAGCTCCAGCTTCTCGCCGATCTTGGCGCTGGCCTCCTGGATCAGCGCCTCCACGGTCTTGCCCGGCTCGATCTCGGCCGCCAGCAGGCCCGCGGTGTCGGTGACGTCGCTGCCCGCGGCGAACTCGACGATGCGGTTCGCCAGCTCGATGAACTCGGCGTTCTTGGCGACGAAGTCGGTCTCGCACTTCAGTTCGAGGATCGCGCCGTCGCCGGTGCCGTTGAAGTACTCGGCGATCAGGCCGTTGGCGGCGGTGCGCTCGGCGCGCTTGCCGACGTCCTTGGCGCCCTTGAGCCGCAGGATCTCCACGGCCTTGTCGAAGTCGCCCTCGGCCTCGGTCAGGGCGTTCTTACAGGCCATCATGCCCGAGCCGGTCAGCTCGCGGAGCCGCTTGACGTCAGCGGCGGTGAAGTTCGCCATCGCTCTCTTCGTCTCTGTCGTCGTGGGACGTAAGGCTTGGGTGGAGACCGGGCTCCGGGGCCGCCGTCAGGGGCGGCCCCGGAGCCCCCGGTCGTCAGGCTCCCGCGGCCCCGCCGTCCTTGTCCTCGGCGGGGGCGGCGTCGGCGGCAGGAGCGGCCTCGGCGGCCTGGGCGGCCTGGGCGGCCTCGGCGGCGGGCTCGGCGGCGGGCTCGCCCTCCTTGGGCGCGGCCTCGGCGGCCGGGGTCTGGCCGCTCTGCAGCAGCTCGCGCTCCCATTCGGCCAGCGGCTCGGCGGCGGCGCCGCCCTCGGCCGGCTTCTCGTCCCCGCCGGAGGCGGCCCCGGCGCGCGCCATGAGCCCGTCGGCGACCGCGTCGGCGACGACGCGGGTCAGCAGGCTGACGCTGCGGATGGCGTCGTCGTTGCCGGGGATCGGGTAGTCGACCTCGTCGGGGTCGCAGTTGGTGTCGAGGATCGCCACCACCGGGATGCCGAGCTTCTTGGCCTCGTTGACGGCGATGTGCTCCTTCTTGGTGTCCACGATCCACACGGCGCTGGGCACCTTGGCCATGTCGCGGATACCGCCGAGCGTGCGCTCCAGCTTGTCCTTCTCGCGACGCAGGCCCAGCAGCTCCTTCTTGGTCATGCCGGAGCCGGCCACGTCGTCGTAGTTGATCTCCTCCAGCTCCTTGAGCCGGGTGAGCCGCTTGTGGACGGTGGAGAAGTTGGTGAGCATGCCGCCCAGCCACCGCTGGTTGACGTAGGGCATGCCGACCCGCGTGGCCTGCTCGGCGATGGCCTCCTGGGCCTGCTTCTTGGTGCCGACGAACAGGATCGTGCCGCCGTGCGCGACCGTCGCCTTGACGAACTCGTAGGCGCGGTCGATGTACGACAGCGACTGCTGCAGGTCGATGATGTAGATGCCGTTGCGCTCGGTGAAGATGAAGCGCTTCATCTTCGGGTTCCACCGGCGGGTCTGGTGGCCGAAGTGAACGCCGCTCTCGAGCAGCTGCCGCATGGTGACGACGGGTGCCATGGCCCGTGATCTCCTGTCCGGCCCGGTCGTTATCCGGGCCACGTCTCGGTTGTCCGCCTGCGCCCGCGACACGGCCGCGCCGTCAACGAGTGACGGACCGAGCGGCTGTGCCCCACCGGCGACCAGGCCAGGTGGCTGGCGAGCGCGTGAATTCGGCCGTCTGGGTGAGCACCCACACGACCGTTGCCCAAGTCTACGGGATGTCCAGCGCACGGGTGGAACGGGCCGCACCGGCGGCCCTCGGCTCGCGGCGGTTATCCACATGCGTTACCGGGTCTGGCGACCTTCAGACGAGAGGGAGCAGGCTGCCGGACATGAGCCTACTCACCATCCTCCTCACATGCACCACCCTGGCGGCTGTCCTGCCTCCCGCCACCCCGTCTCCGACCAGCGTGTTCACCTCAACCGCCCCAGGCCGCCCGAGGCCCTCGGCGGCGTCGCTGGGCCCTGCCGCCCCGCCTGTCTCGGGCCGTCCTGTCGCGGCCGGCTCCCTGGCCTCACCGCCACGCCCCCTCCTCTCGGCGCCGGCGCCTTCACAAGGCGGCCCCTCCGAGCCGTCAGGCCACTGGCGTTGGCCGTTAGGGCCGCCCGCTCCTAAGGTGCTGCGGTTGTTCTCTCCGCCGGCTTCCCCGTGGGGAGCCGGTCATCGGGGCGTCGACCTGGCGGCCCGTCCGGGCGAACCGGTGTACGCGTCCGCCGCAGGGCACGTTTCCTATGCGGGACGCCTCGCGGGCCAGGGCATCGTGGCTGTCACCCATGGTGCGCTGCGCACCACGTATCTGCCGGTACGCCCCGCCGTCCGTCGAGGACGCCAAGTGAACCCCGGCACCCGCATAGGCACCGTGGAGGCCACCTGGCCGCACTGCCCGACCACATGCCTGCACTGGGGCCTGATCCACGGCTCGGTCTACCTCGACCCGCTTCGCCTGGTTCGGCCGAAGGTCCGCCTCCTGCCCTACTGGGAGCCGCGTCCCCAGCCGAAACCGTCGCCCCCACCGCGAACGACCGCCTCCCCGGGCATGGACCTACGGGACGCCACAACGGCAGGCGGTGGAGCGCTGGTAGGGATGCTGCTGGCCTTCCTCCTGAGCCTGGCCTGGCGCCACGGCCGCTCCCGTTCGTCCACGCGCCGCCCACCCCCGGGCGTCATAGACCTGACCAGAGAACGCCGCCAACGCCGCGCCCGCTGACCTGCGGCACCAGGCGGGCACGTCGGTACGAGCGGCGGCAACGCGGCAGACCGTGCCACCTGCGTCGCCGCCCCACGGAAAGCACAGCGACGTAGAGGCATGGGTAGCCACGAGACAGGCGGAGGTGTGGCCGGAGCGCCCCATCTGGCACAGGACGGCTCTCTCGTGGGGTGTCGCAACCCGCTCCGAGGGGCGTTATGGCGCCGATGTCTGTTGCCAAGGGTTGCGCCGCGACGGCTCATCACTGTTCTCCCGGCCGCATCCCAGTCAGCCACATCAAATGCGTGCGGGCGGTCGGTACCGTACGCGCGGGGAATCCTTGGCGCCAGCCGCTATTCGGCGCCTCGGGGGTGGGCCTGGCGGTGGACCTGTTTGAGGCGTTCGACGGAGACCTGGGTGTAGATCTGGGTCGTCTGCAGGGAGGCGTGTCCGAGCATTTCCTGGACGCTGCGCAGGTCGGCGCCGCCTTCCAGCAGGTGTGTGGCGGCGCTGTGGCGAAGGCCGTGGGGGCTGAGATCCGGCATGTCGCCCACCTCGGCGATGCGCGTGTGGACGATCCGTCGTGCGCTGGTGGGATGCAGGCGGCCCCCGCGTGCGCCGAGGAAAAGCGCCGGGCCGCTGTGCTCCGTCGCCAGCTCCGGGCGGCCGTACCGGAGCCAGTCCTGTACGGCGCGTGCCGCCGGGTCGCCCATCGGCACCGTGCGCTCCTTGCTGCCCTTGCCCAGGACGCGCACGGTCTGGCGTTCGGTGTCCAGGTCGTCGACGTCGAGGCCGCACAGCTCGCTGACGCGCACGCCCGTGGCGTACAGCACCTCCAGTACGGCACGGTCGCGCAGCCCCAGGGGCCCCTCTGCGGTCATGTCGTCCAGCAGACGGGCGACCTGGTCCTGCGCCAGCACAGCGGGAAGGTCGCGTAGCCGTTGGGGTGTGCCGAGGAGCAGCCCCGGGTCGTCCGGTATGAGGCCCCGCCGAAACAGGTAGGCGGTGAAGGTGCGCGCGGCGGCGGTGCGGCGGGCCAAGGTCGCCCTGGAGCGGCCGACAGAGTGCTGCCTGGCCAGCCAGGCGCGCAGGACGGCGACGTCGAGCGCCTCCACCCCGGACACCCCGACCTCGGTGGCGTAACGGCAAAGGTCCTGGATGTCGCCGAGGTAGGCGCGCAACGTGTGCGGCGACACTCCTCGTTCGGCGCGCAGATGCCGCTCGAACTCCGCCAGCACCTCTCGTGGGACGGCGGGCGATTCGGGGGCGTCGTCGGCGTTCACAGCCGCCACGCTGCGCCAAGGAGGCCGTGAAGGCAAGCATCCGCCGGTGCTCCGAAGATCACAGTTCCGGGTTATCCACAGAATCCCGTTCATCTTTTGCCCGTAGTGACGCCCCGTCACCGTTGATGCACGGAGGTGAACCATGAACGACAACGCGAGTCTCGGACGCCGCGGCGAGCAGGCGGCGGCCGCCTACCTGGTCGGGCTGGGCTGGACGATCCTCGACCGCAACTGGCGGTGCCCGGAGGGCGAGCTGGACATCATCGCCCATGACGGCAGGCGCCCCGTCGTCTGCGAGGTGAAGACCCGCAGCACGGCGGCCTACGGTGCGCCGCTGGAGGCGATCACGCCCGACAAGGCCGCCCGGTTGCGGCGACTGGCCGGCCGGTGGGCGGCCGCGCACCGGATCCGCAGCGCCGACGTCCGCATCGACGTCCTCGGCCTGATTCCCTGTGCGGCGCCGTCCCCCGTGGAGGCCGGCGGCAGGGGCGTCTCCTGGATCGTCAGAGGGGCGTCCAGGAAGCGCCGGCCCGCCGCCAGAGCCGGCAAGTACAACGCACGCCACAGACGAACGGCCAACCCTCTCCCCGGCGGCGGCCACTACGCCGAGAGCTGCGGGTTCTCCGTCGAACACGTTCGGGGGGTGTGCTGAGTTGACGCTCGCCAGAACCCGATCCGTATCCCTGGTCGGAGTGGACGGCTTCGTCATCGACGTCGAGGCGGCCATCACCAGCGGCGTTCCCGGCCTGCACCTGGTCGGCCTGCCGGACGCCGCGCTCAACGAGGCACGCGACCGCGTGCGGGCGGCGATCTTCAATTCCGGCGAGGATTGGCCCAACCGGCACGTCACGGTGTCCCTCTTCCCGGCCAGCCTGCCGAAACGCGGCTCGACCTTCGACCTGGCCATCGCGATCGCCCTGCTGGCGGCGGCCGAGGCCGTACCGCCGCGGTCCTGCGCGGGGCTGGTGATGGTCGGGGAACTCGGGCTGGACGGCCGGGTCCGCTCCATCCCGGGTGTGCTGCCCGCGGCTCTGGCCGCCGCGAACGCCGGCTGCCGCACCGTGGTCGTCCCGCAGGCCAACGCCGCCGAGGCGGAACTCGTCCCCGACCTGCAGGTGATACCGGCGCGGACGCTGCGCGGGCTGCTGTGCCTGCTCCGCGACGAGCCGCCGCCGATCGAGGAGGACGACGACCCGCTCCCCCTTCGTACCGCTCCGGAAGGGCTGACCATCGGCGGCCAGACGACCCGCACCGGGCTCGACCTGGCGGACGTGCGCGGCCAGGCCGAGGCCCGCCGTGCCCTGGAGATCAGCGCGGCCGGCGGCCACCATCTCTACTTCTGCGGCCCTCCGGGTTGCGGCAAGACCATGCTCGCCGAACGTCTCCCCACCCTGATGCCCCCACTGGAACCGGAGGCGGCGCTGGAGGTCACGGCGCTCCACTCCGTCGCCGGAACCCTGCCGCCGGACCAGCCACTGATCACACGCCCCCCGTTCTACGCGCCCCACCACACCGCCACCCGCTCGGCCATGGTCGGCGGCGGTTCCGGCCGGACGCTGCAACCCGGCGCGGTGTCCCTGGCCCACCGCGGCATCCTGTTCCTGGACGAGGCGCCCGAGTTCTTGAGCGGGGTTCTGGACGCGCTGCGGCAGCCGCTGGAGGAGGGCTCCGTACGGATCTCCCGCA
This sequence comes from Actinomadura miaoliensis, assembly GCF_039536785.1. Classification (NCBI taxonomy): domain Bacteria; kingdom Bacillati; phylum Actinomycetota; class Actinomycetes; order Streptosporangiales; family Thermomonosporaceae; genus Actinomadura; species Actinomadura miaoliensis. The sequence continues at coordinate 11,800 of NZ_BAAAZG010000020.1, read as the reverse complement.
CGGAGGGGGCGGCGAGCTTCCCCGCCCGGTTCACGCTCGTGCTGGCCGCCAACCCGTGCCCGTGCGCGGCGGCGAAGCCGATCGACTGCTCCTGTGCGCCCGGCATCCGGCGCAAGTACCTTTCCAAGATCTCAGGGCCGCTGCTCGACCGCATCGACCTGAAACTGGAACTGGTCCCCGCCAGCCGCGCCGAGCTACGGTACGACCTGGAGTTCGCCGAGTCCAGCCAGGTCGTCGCCGAGCGCGTCCAGGAGGCCCGCGACCGGACGCTCAAACGCCTGGCCGACACCCCCTGGCGGTCCAACGCCGAGATCCCCGGCCCTGACCTGCGCCGACGCTTCACGCCCGCACCGGAGGCGATGCGCGCCGCCGACGAGGCCCTGCAGAACGGCACGCTCAGCGCCCGCGGTCTCGACCGCGTCCTGCGGGTCGCCTGGACGATCGCCGACCTGGCCGGCCGCGACCAGCCCTCCGAGGACGACATCGGCGGCGCCCTCGCCTTGTGGACGGGGAAGCGGTCGTGACCGGCGAACGCCTGGCCAGGGCCGCCCTGACCGCCACCGCCGAGCCCGGCGACGCGCTGCTGAACCGCATCGTCGACCGCCTCGGCCCGGTCGAGGCCGTCGAGGCGATCCGCACCGGCGACGTCCCCGACGACCTGCTGTCCGAGCGCCTCGCGCGCTGCCTCCAGCACTGGCGGATCCGGTCGGCCGCCGCGGAACCCGAACGCGATCTGGAGATCTGCGAACGGCTGGGCGGACGCCTGATATGTCCCGGCGACCCCGAATGGCCCACCACGCTTGACGATCTCGGCGGAGAGCGCCCGTACGCGCTGTGGCTGCGCGGCCCCGGCGACCTGCGCAACGCCTGCCTGCGCTCGGTGGCCATGGTCGGATCCCGCGCGGCGTCCTCCTACGGCCTGCGCGTGGCCGCCGAGTTCGCCGCCGACCTGGCCGAACGCGGCTGGGCGGTGGTCTCGGGCGGCGCGCTCGGCATCGACGCGGCCGCGCACCGGGGCGCCCTGGCGGCCGACGGCCCGACGGTCGCGGTCCTGGCAAACGGCGTCGACATGCCGTATCCGGCGTCCAACGACGGGCTGTTCGCCGAGATCGCCCGGCGCGCGGTGCTGGTCAGCGAGTCGCCTCCGGGGGTGGAACCGCACCGCCTGCGCTTCCTCGTCCGCAACCGGGTGATCGCCGCGCTGTGCAGGGGCACGGTGGTCGTCGAGGCGGAGGCGCGCAGCGGGGCCCTCAGTACCGCCGCCTGGACCCGCAAGCTGGGCCGCGTCCTCATGGCGGTGCCCGGCCCGGTCGACTCGCGGACGTCGGTGGGCTGCCACAGGCTGCTCCGGGAGGACCCGTCCGCCTCCTTGGTCACCCGCCCCGAAGAGGTCGTCGAGGCGGTGGGCCGTATCGGCGACGACCTGGCCCCCGTCCCGTCCGGCCCCGTGCTGCCCCGCGACCGCCTGGAGCCGACCGCCCGCGCCGTCCTGGAAGCCCTCCCCGGCAGAGGCGCCGCGGGCCCCGCGCAGATCGCCGTCAAGGCGGGCGTCGATCTGGCCACGGTCAACGGCAAGCTCGGCCTCCTGGCCGCCGCGGGCTTCGTCGAACGCTGCGCCGCCGGCTGGCGCCTCACCAAGTCCGCCAAAAAACCCAAATGACCATCGCCCGGCCGTAACGCCGCCCGCAGACAACCCCCTCTGCCCAACAGGAGCGATCCCAATGCCCGATGAGCGGTGCGCCGAGAGAACGCCCAGCCCCCGCGACGCCCAAGCCCGTGGAGCAGGCCATCTGACAAGCACCAACGAGAGGACGGACGAAACCACCTCACGGGAAATCAGCTTCGAGCACCGCCCGGCCCGACGGCCGGAGTCACCCGAGGGAGCGGCTGCAGGGCCCCAGTCCGGGCTGGCCGCCACCCACGCCTGCGCGCCGCGGCCTGCCCCCGGTCATCGCCGAGGCCTCCGACACAGGTCAAGCACGCCCTTGGGATCGGGCACCAACGGCCCGTACCCCGACTCGGTCATGCCCACCGCGCCGTACTGCCGACCGCGGGTAGCCCACCGTTGTGCGGTTCTGACCGAGACCTGGAAGCGTTCGGCCGCCACCCCGGCGGCCACCCGTCCTCGGCAGGCGGGGCAGGCAAGCCCACCGGCCTCAGTCCGCGGCGCCTCAGGATTAGCCGTGAGGGCCTCCTGGGGCCGGGTGCAGATGTCGCAATCCACACCGCCCCTGAAGCCCCTGACTCACTCCGAGATCACCTGAGCCTGTCCGCCGCATCCCCGATCCCCGCGGTCGGCACGGCTAGTGGTTGGCGGGCAGTTCGAAGTCGCTCTTGGCGAGTTCTTCGATGTTGACGTCCTTGAAAGTGACGACCCTGACGTTCTTGACGAAGCGGGCAGGTCGATACATGTCCCACACCCAGGCGTCCTGCATGGTGACCTCGAAGAAGACCTCTCCGTTCTCGGAGCTGCGCACCTGCAGGTCGACCGAGTTGGTGAGGTAGAACCTGCGCTCGGTCTCCACCACGTAGGCGAACAGGCCGACGACGTCGCGGTACTCGCGATAGAGCTGCAGCTCCATCTCGGTCTCGTACTTCTCGAGATCCTCGGCGCTCACGCTCGTGCCCCTTCCGTCCGGCCTTCGCCGGGAATCTCCCCCACGGGGCCGTACCCGGCCTCCTCCCCCATGGCCTCCCCACCATTGTTACGCACTGCCCGCCCAACGTTCACGAAGGAGAACCGATGCTCCGGACACGGCCCGTACCTGGCCAGCGCAGCGGAGTGATCACGAGTCACGTACCCCTTGTGCACGTCGAAGCCGTACAGGGGATAGCGCTCGTGCAGGTCGATCATGATGCGGTCCCGGGTGACCTTGGCCACGATGGAGGCCGCCGCCACGCACGCCGCAACCTGGTCCCCCTTGATCACCGCCAGCCCGGGGACGTCCAGACCGGGCACGGCGAACCCGTCGCTCAGCACGTACGCGGGCCGCCGCTCCAGGGCCGCCAGCGCGCGCCGCATCCCCGTCACGTTGCACCGGTGCAGTCCCAGCCGGTCGACGTCGTGACATGGGACGATCAGAGCGCTCCACGCCACGGCCCGTTCGACGATCTCGGCGTACAGTTCCTCGCGTCGCGCCGGGGTGAGCAGCTTGGAGTCGGTCAGCCCCTCGATCCGTCCGCGTCGCCCGCCCGGCAGGATCACCGCGCCGACCACCAGCGGCCCCGCGCACGCACCGCGGCCCGCCTCGTCGACACCGGCCACCGGGCTGAAACCCGCGTGCTCCAGCGCCCGTTCGTAGCCGTACAACCCGGCGTCCCGGCGCGGTGTGAAGCGGAGTGGACGACCTCTCATGGTCCGCAGCGTACGTCGCCCGCGCCCACCGCTGCGCCCGGAATACGACTCAGACCCCCACCCGTCCCCCCTTCACGTCGCGACTTGCCGGATTCACACCACTCACTTGGCGAGCGCCCCCTCCAGCAACGCCACCCTCCTCGCCGACGGGGAAGCCCAGCCTGACCGGCCAGCGGCTCCGCGGAGCCGACGGCGGGTGTGCGTCCGGCGGCACTGCCAGAACTGCAGCACGCGTGCCCGCCGGCGGGAGCGTTGACAGCGGCCGGAACTGCAATGACGCGTGCGAGCCGACGGCGGGTATCGCGCTTGCCGGCGCTGCCGGAACTGCGGCACGCGTGCCCGCCAGCGGGGGCGTTGGCGGTGGCGCTGCCGGAGTTGAGTACGCGGGCGGGCTGGGGTCGCTGTGCCTTGCAGCAGCCGTTCAGCGACGCCAGCACGTTCCTGGCATGGAACTCACGAGCCTGTGCCAGCGGGCAGCGCAGGTCGTCTGTGCCTCCCTGGGAGGTGAGGCGATCAGGGTCTGGGCGTGCGGAACCTGGTGGTGCCTGTGGGTGTGGTGGAGAGGAGGTCAGCGGCGGCGTAGGCGGTGGCGGCGGCGGAGGTAGGTGATGGGGACGGCACCTGCGAAGCCCAGGGCGATCGGGGTCGCGGGAACGACGGCCGCGGCGGCGTGCAGGGCCGGTTGCTCGAAGGTCTTCGGGATCGGGAGGCTGCCGATGTGCCCGAAAGGCCAGACGATGACGAACGCGCGGCCGATGACGCGGTTGGTCGGGATGGTGCCGCCGCCGGGGTCGCCGCGGTGCGCCCGCGAGTCGGAGGAGACTTCACGATGATCGCCCATCACCCACAGCTGGCCGGGCTGCACCACGTGGTCGAACGGCTCGTTGGACGGCTTGTTCTGCTCGCCCGTGACCGGGTCGGTGTACAGGTAGGAGCGCTCGTCCAGCGGCGTGCCGTTGACGGTGATGCGTCCCTGGGCGTCACAGCACTTGACGTGGTCGCCGGGCGTCCCGATGACGCGCTTGATGTAGTCCTTCTCGCCGGGCACCATGCCGAAGGTGCGGCCGATGCCGCGCAGCGCCCTGGAGACCGGGTTGCCCGGCTCCTGCACCTGCACCTCGGGATCCCAGGAGTCCAGGCCGTTGAAGACGACGATGTCGCCGCGCTCGATGTCCCGGGTGTGGTAGACGATCTTGTTGACGAGGACGCGGTCGCCGATCTGCAGGGTGTTCTCCATCGACGCCGACGGGATGTAGAACGCCTGGACCGCGAACGCCTTGATGATCAGGGCGAGGACCAGTGCCACCCCGATGAGGATCGGCAGTTCCTTCCAGAAGGAGCCCTGCTTGCGTTCCTTGCGGCCGCCGCTCTCCCCCTCGTCCGAGGACGTCTCGCCAGCGTCCTGCGCACCGGAGGTCACGGTCTGCTTGTCGTCGGGCACCGCGCCCTCGGCTTCCGATCGCACGTCTCTCCGATCGTCCTCGTCACTCATCCCAGCGCAAGCCTATCGGCGCGGACGCCGTCGCACCCCGCGCGCACGACCGTGTCGCGCCCGGCACGGCCGGACCCGACACCGAGTTCGCCGCCCAAGCGGGCAACGCTCCGTTCACCTCGAAGGGTTCCTGAAACGACGCCCCGCCACAAGGCGAATTCAAAGCGATTACCCGGAATTGAGAGGAAAATGCCGGAGGAAACAGGTCGGCGCCCCGGACCGCGGTCCGAGGCGCCGGGAAGTCGCGGAGGCGATCAGAAGTCGCGCTTCTCCTTGATGCGGGCCGCCTTGCCGCGCAGGTTGCGCAGGTAGTACAGCTTGGCCCGGCGGACGTCACCGCGGGTGACGACTTCCAGCTTCTCGATGTGCGGGCTGTTGATCGGCCAGGTGCGCTCGACACCGTACCCGCCCTTGCTCACCTTACGCACGGTGAAGGTCTCGCGGGCGCCGCCGCCCTGCCGGCGGATCACCACGCCCTCGAAGACCTGGATCCGGGTGACCTTGCCCTCGGTGATGCGCGCGTGCACCTTCACCGTGTCGCCCGGACGGAACGCCGGGTGGTCGGTGCGCAGCGTGGCCTGCTCGATCTCACGGATCAGGGTGTGCATGACAGCGGTTCCTCATGGTCATACGCGGCCGTCCGAGAGGCCCCGGAGGTGAGGTGGGGGCGTCGCGCCGCGCGAAATGGATCTTGATGGGAGTCTGTGTGCCGGACGCGTGCGCGCGCACGGCGACGATTCAGTGTGCCATATCTTCGTCGTTCACCGGAAAACCGGCCTCCGCCAGCACCCGGCGGTCGTGCGCGTCAAGTGTCGCGGGGTCCAGCCGCGCGGCCAGTTCCGGACGGTTGCGCACGGTGCGCCGCAGCGCCTCGTCGCGGCGCCAGCGGGCGATCGCACCGTGGTGGCCCGACAGCAGGACGTCCGGTACGGAGCGGCCGCGCCAGACCGGTGGCTTGGTGTAGACGGGGCCCTCCAGCAGCGACTCCATCGCCCCCGGGGCGAACGAGTCGTCGGCCACCGAGTCGGCGTTGCCGAGCACGCCGGGCAGCAGCCGGCCGACGGCCTCGACGATCACCAGCACCGCGACCTCGCCGCCGGCCAGCACGAAGTCGCCCAGGCTGACCTCGTCCACCGGCATGCGGGTGCGGGCCTCGTCCACCACACGCGAGTCGATGCCCTCGTACCGGCCGCACGCGAACAGCAGCCAGGGCTCGGCGGCCAGTTCGGCGGCCATCGCCTGGGTGAACGGACGGCCGCTCGGCGTGGGGACGATCAGCCGGGGGGCGGGGCCGCCGGGGGGCGCGATGGTGTCCAGCGCCTCTCCCCACGGTTCGGGTTTCATCACCATGCCGGGCCCGCCGCCGTATGGGGTGTCGTCGACGGTGCGGTGCCGGTCGTGGGTCCACTGCCGGAGGTCGTGCACGTGCACGTCGAGCAGGCCGGTACGGCGCGCCTTGCCCAGGAGGGAGACGTCCAGCGGAGCGAAGTACTCCGGAAAGATCGTGACGATGTCGAGCTTCATCAGGCTTTTCGGTCGTGCCGGTTCACGGGGTCCCGACCGCTCTTCGCCCCGGAATCGGATGTGTCGTCCTACGTCGGCGGGCCCTTGATCGGCGGGCGGACCCTTGGTGCTCAGTTCGATGGTGGCTCTGTCGGGGCTGCCTCTCGGTGGGACGCCGCGCGGCCGGTGGCCGACGGCGGCGGGCCGAGCCGCTCAGTCGAGGAGGCCGGGGGGCGGGTCGATGCGCAACCGCCCCCCGGGAACGTCCACCTCCGGAACCAGGGCGGCGACGAAGGGCACCAGCGCCTCGCCTCCGCCGGTCCGCCGCACCACGAGCAGATCCTGCCCGTGGTGCCGCACCTCGGCGACGGTGCCGACCTCGGTGCCGTCGACGGTGACCACGGCCAGCCCGATGAGCTCCTGGTCGTGGAACTCGTCGGGATCGGCCGAGGAGGGGATGTCAGAGGGATCGACGACGAGCCAGGTGCCGCGCAGTTCGTCTGCGGCGTCCCGGTCGTCGACCCCGGAGAAGCGCACGAGCAGCCGACCCGAGTGCCATCTGGCGTGCTCGACGGTCAGCGGACCGGCGGCCGCGGGGTCGGTGGCCAGCTCGGTACCCGGTGCGAACCGGCGATCGGGATCGTCGGTGCGCACGTCGATGGTGAGCTCGCCGCGAACCCCGTGCGGACGACCGACCCGGCCGATGACCAGCTGGTCGGCCGGCTCGGTGCCCGGACCGGCCGCCCCGGAGCCGGCACCGCGGGCCCGAGCGAAGCCGCCCGCGGGGCGCCGAGCAGGCGCCGCCGCCCCTGGGGCGCGGCCGGCGCGGGGTCGCATCGTCAGCGGACCTCGTGCAGGTCGAGCAGGTCCACCCGCACGTGCCGGCCCCCGGACAGGGCGCCGATCACGGTGCGCAGGGCCTTGGCGGTACGACCGCTGCGGCCGATGACCTTGCCCAGGTCGTCGGGGTGCACCCGCACCTCCAGAACCCGGCCGCCCCTGATCCTGCGGGCCTTCACCCGGACGTCGTCCGGATGCTCGACGATCCCGCGCACCAGGTGCTCGAGCGCTTCTTCGAGCACGTTTAGCCCTCGCTCTTAGCTTCGGTGTTGTCCTCGGCCTTGGCCGCGGCGTCCTCGGCCCGGTCCTCGCCCTTGCCCTTCTTGGGCTCGGACTTCTTCCGGGACCGCGCCGTCGTCGCGGCGGCCTCCTCCTCGCCGAGCGACTCCTTGACGGCGGCCTCGAACAGGGCCTTCTTGTCGGGCTTCGGCTCGGCCTGCTTGAGCGTGCCCTCGGCGCCGGGCTCGCCCTTGAACTTCTGCCAGTCGCCGGTGATCTTGAGGAGGTTGAGCACCGGCTCGGTCGGCTGCGCGCCGACGCCCAGCCAGTACTGCACCCGCTCGGAGTTCACCCGGATGAGCGAGGGCTCCTGCTTGGGCTGGTACAGGCCGATCTCCTCGATGGCCCGGCCGTCACGCTTGGTACGGGCATCGGCGACGACGATCCGGTACTGCGGGTTCCGGATCTTCCCCAGACGCTTGAGCTTGATCTTGACTGCCACGGGTGTGGTGTTCTCCAGACTTCATACAGGGCCGAGCGGGCCTCACCAGGTGGGGATACCGGCTACCGGCCGCTCCATGGACTCCGGCCGCCCAGGACGAGAGAGGGCGCCTGCGCGTATCCGGGTTTCCAGCCTGCCATTCTGCCAGACGATCGCCCCGATAACCCAATCGCGCCATGACACGCCGCCCACCCCGCCACTTCTCCCTCTCGGACCACATCCCTACCGCCGCCTTACCGCCCAGCCCGCACCATTTCGCTGTCATCCGACAGTTTCAGGATTTGGCCGCAGACCACACTGTCCCGCCGCCGCCCCCACAGCCCGCAGAGGTCGCAGCGCCTGCCGCAGCCGCCGCAACTCCCTCGCACACCGCCTACCCCATGGGGCCAGCGATCAACGAATCGACTCCAATGCCGGTTGATGCCGGCGTCCGGCACCCCGCGCAGCATCAGACCGCGCCACCACCCATCGCCCCAGCCAGCTCCCCCAGCCCGGGAGTGGCAGCCGCGCATGACCGTGCGGGGGCAGGACACGGTGGTCGAAGTCGTCGCCGGGGGTCGCTGGTCAGCCCCGGAAACACCGATCAGCGCGAAGTAGCCACGCGCCAGCACCAGCTCTCGCAAGACGACGAAAACGCACCATCCCGCGCACCGCCGTCCCGGACGGCGGCCCCCGGCGACCACGTCCCGGTAACCGCCACGTCTCACAACGCGCCCCGAACCGCCCGCAGTCGGCCGCGCAGCTCTTCCAGCCCGGGAGTGGCGGCCGCACATCACCGTGCGGGACAGGACGGGGTGGTTGCAGTCGTCGCGGGGGTCGCGAGTCAGTCCCGGAAACGCCGATCAGCGCGTAGTAGCCACGCGCCAACCCCAGCTTTCACAAGACGACGAAGAACGCACCATCCCGCACGCCATCGTCCCGGACGGCGCGTGGTAGCCGCGCGCTGGTCCCCCAACTCTCGCAAGGCGACGGGGCAGGCAGCGTCCCGCGCGCCATCGTCCTGTACAGCGCCTCCGGCGACCGCGTGCCGGTAACCGCCACGTCTCGCAACGCACCGGACCGTCAGGCGGTCGCGTAGCTCTTACACCCGGCACAGGCCGCATCCACCTGTGCCGTGCGGCTCCTTGCGGCGTGTACCAGGCCGCTGGCCGGGTCGTTACGGCGCGCCCTCGTGAGGGGGCTGCGCCGTCCGTTCCGCGTCCCTGCCTGGGCTCGTAGCGGGGCTGTTGGGCGCCGGTGGGGTGCCTGGCCGCGTCTGGCTGCTGGGTTGTTGGCCTCTGGCGGTGGACCCGTGGTGGTTACGGGAGGGGTTGCGCTGCCGGGGGTTACTTCTTTTTGCGGTTTTGGAGTTTGCCCAGGTCCGGCATCTGGAAGCCGGGGGGCAGCTGGCCGCCCAGACCCGGGGGCAGGGCGCCGGGGCCGCCCAGGCCGGGGGGCAGGCCCTGGGAGACGTTGCCGTCCGGGGTGGGGGCGGTGGGTTCCTTGGGGCCGCGGCCGGCGGCGGCGCGCTTGCGCGGGTCGCCGCTGCGCTGCTTGCCCTTCTTGTTCTTGGCCTTGGCCGCCTTGGCGGCCTTGCGGCGGCCGGGCATGCCGGGGAAGCCCATGCCGCCCGCCATCTGGCGGACCATCTTCTGGGCGTCGAAGAAGCGGGTCACCAGGCTGCTGACCTCGCCGACCGTGACGCCCGAGCCGCGGGCGATGCGGGCCCGGCGGGAGCCGTTGATGATCTTGGGGTTGGCGCGCTCCTGCGGGGTCATGGAGCGGATGATGGCGGCGACCCGGTCCAGGTCGCGGTCGTCGATCTGGCTGATCTGGTCGCGGACCTGCCCCATGCCCGGCATCATGCCGAGCAGGTTGCCGATCGGCCCGAGCTTGCGGATCATCATCATCTGCTCGAGGAAGTCCTCGAGGGTGAAGTCCTCGCCCGAGGCGAACTTCGTGGTCATCCGCTCGGTCTGGGCGGCGTCGAACGCCTGCTCGGCCTGCTCGATCAGGGTGAGGATGTCGCCCATGTCGAGGATGCGGCCGGCCATCCGGTCCGGGTGGAAGACGTTGAAGTCCTCCAGCTTCTCGCCGGTGGAGGCGAACATGATCGGGCGGCCGGTGACGTGCCGCACCGACAGGGCGGCGCCGCCGCGGGCGTCGCCGTCGAGCTTGGTGAGCACGACCCCGTCGAAGCCGACGCCGTCGAGGAACGCCTGGGCGGTGGTCACCGCGTCCTGGCCGATCATCGCGTCGACGACGAAGAGGATCTCGTCCGGACGGACGACGTCGCGGATGTCGGCGGCCTGCTGCATCATCTCGGCGTCGATGCCGAGCCGTCCGGCGGTGTCGATGACGACGACGTCGTGCTGGGCGTGCCGGGCGTGGTCGAGCGAGCGGCGCGCCACGTCGACCGGGTCGCCGACGCCGTTGCCGGGCTCGGGCGCGTACACCGCCGCCCCGGCGCGCTCGCCGACCACCTGCAGCTGCTGGACGGCGTTGGGACGCTGCAGGTCGGCCGCGACCAGCAGCGGCGCGTGCCCCTCCTGCTTCAGCCAGCGGGCCAGCTTGCCGGCCAGCGTGGTCTTACCCGAACCCTGCAGACCCGCCAGCATGATCACGGTGGGCGGGTTCTTGGCGAAGCGGATCCGGCGGGTCTCGCCGCCGAGGATCTCGATGAGCTCCTCGTTGACGATCTTGACGACCTGCTGGGCGGGGTTCAGCGCCTGGGAGACCTCCGCGCCCCGGGCCCGTTCCTTGACCCGCGCGATGAAGTCCTTCACCACGGGCAGGGCAACGTCGGCCTCCAGCAGCGCGACACGGATCTCGCGGGCCGTCGCGTTGATGTCGGCCTCGGAGAGCCTGCCCTTGCTGCGCAGCGACGAGAAGACCGTCGTCAACCGGTCGGAGAGCGTCTCGAACACGTCTGGACCCGTCCTTGGAAGCTTCTGGGATCGGTTATCAGGGTATCGGGTGAACGGCCGGCTCCTGCCCGGCCGGCGCGGCACGGCCGCCCCTGGCCTGCGGGGCCGTCCCGAGCCCCCGCCCTCGGCCCGTGGACGGAGCGTCGTGGGAGCGTACGCCCACGTCACGGTGGCGTTGCTTTAGTCGGTGGTCCTTGCAACATAGCGGCCCTATCCGGAGACTTGGGTGCTCGACGTGAAGTGGTCCTTTCCCCGCGATGAGGGCGGACCGCCGCACGTCGTGCCCGACCGACCCCGAACCCCCATTCCGAGGATGCCTTGGTGAACACCTGGGCCCGGCCTCCCGGTCGCCCATGAGCAGACGTGGGAGGACCCGCCGCGTCGACCCGCACGACCAGGGGCTGGAGGCCGCGCTGCGCGCCGCGCAGGCCGGGGACGAGGCGGGGTTCCGGATGCTCTACCGGGACCTGCAGCCCCGGCTGCTGCGCTACCTGCGGGCGCTGGTCGGGGTGGAGGCCGAGGACGTGGCCGCGGACGCCTGGCTGCAGATCGCGCGCGACATCGGCTCGTTCGAGGGCGACTACGACCGGTTCCGGGGGTGGGCGTCGACCGTGGCGCGGCACCGGGCGCTGGACCACCTGCGCCGGGTCAGCCGCCGTCCCGACACCAGCGCGCAGATCGACGAGCTGGGCGATCTGGTGGGCGGCGACGACACCGAACGCGACGCCCTGGCGCGGTTGTCCACGGACGCGGCGGTCGCGCTGATCGCGGGGCTGCCGCAGGACCAGGCCGAGGCGGTGCTGCTGCGCGTGGTGGTGGGCCTGGACGCCAAGGAGGCGGGACGGGTGCTGGGCAAGCGGCCCGGCGCGGTCCGCACCGCCGCGTACCGGGGTCTGCACCGGCTGGCCGAACGGCTCGCCCATCTGCCGGCCGGGAGCGCCGCCCCGCCGGCCGAGCGTCCGCCCGCCCCCGGCGGGCCGGCC
>NZ_BAAAZG010000019.1:187634-201889 GCF_039536785.1 Actinomadura miaoliensis | reverse complement strand
CGCCGCGCGGTGCGGTCCCGGCCGCTCCCGGCGCGGTCCGCGCCTCGTCGCCGCCGCCCGCGCCCGCCGCCCCCGCGGCGGCCGCTGGTTCAAGGCCGGGCATCACCCCGGGTCCCGGTTGAGTCATGTGCGCCCCCTGCGCGATGGCGGAGCCGAACGGCGTCCGCCCGGTGGTCTGTCCGGTGTTGGGTGGGCTCGCCCCGGGCGCGTGACGCGCCCGCGAGACCCCGCGGTCCGGGTCGTGGCCGGTCGCGTCGTCGGGTCCGGCGCGGCCCGCCGGGTCGGCGGGCCCCTCAGTTCCCGACATGTGCAACCTCCCCGAATGTGACGAACCTGTCCTCGGCGAACTCGGCGATCGCGGCGTCGACCACGTTCTCCAGGGTGCCGCCCTCGGCGCGGATCGCGCGCTGGCGTTCGTACGACGCCCCGTGTTCCAGGACCTCCGCCGCGACCTTGAGCTCCTCCGTACAGCCCAACCGGTCGGCGACGGGTTCGAGTTCGCGTACCAGTTCGTAGAGATCGTCGCGAAGCGGCGTGGTATTCCCGGTGTCATCGGTGATGACGATGGCGTCGAGACCGTGGCGGGTGGCGCGCCACTTGTTGTCGCGCACCACCCAGGCCGCCGGACGCGGCAGCGTGTAGCCGCGGTCCAGCTGCTGGTCGAACAGCGTCACCAGGCTCTGGCAGAGCGCGGCCGCCATGCCCAGTTCCCGCAGGGTGGGAATGCCGTCGAACATCCGGATCTCGACGGTGCCGAAGTCCGGGTGCGGCCGGATGTCCCACCACACCTCCTTGATGCTGCGGATCGTACCGGCACGCAGCAGGGTCGCCATGTAATCCTCGAATGCCGCCCAGTCGTCCAGCAGATGCGGGGGTCCGGCCGTGGGCAGCTGGCCGAAGACCACCGCGCGGCTGGACGCCAGCCCGGTGTCGTGGCCGCTCCAGAACGGGCTGGAGGCGGTGAGAGCGAGGAAATGCGGCAGGTAGGCCGACAGGGCGTTGACGATCGGGATCACCCGGTCGGCGTCGCTGACGCCGACGTGGACGTGCACGCCGAACGTCTGGATCCGGCGGGCCAGCCACTGCATCTGCTCGATGAGGTCGGCGTAGCGCTGCACCGGCGCCATGACCGCGTCCCGCCAGTCGCTGATCGGATGCGTCCCCGTGCAGGCCAGCGCGATGCCGCGGTCGGCGGCCGCCGACCGCAGCGCGGCCACCGTGGCGGCCAGGTCGTCCTTGGCCTCTCCCACGGTGTGGCACACGTCCGTCACGACCTCGACGGTCGACTCCATCAGCTCGTGCCGGACCTTGTGGACGTCGCCGCCCTCGCTGAGCGACGGCAGCGCGGCCAGCACCTCACGCGCGTCCTGCCGCAGGTGCCTGGTCTCCGCGTCCACGAGCTGGATCTCCCACTCGACGCCCAGCGTCGGGCCGCGGGACGGGTTGAAGTCAATGGCCACGGCCAACCTCCGTCCACAATCCTTGCAGGTCGATGCGTGGCACGTGGCGCAATTCGGCCAGCGGGTCACTAAGCCTGGACAAACGCCGGTCCAGGCGTCGGTCCAGGCCGGGACTGCCCTCCATCATGGCGCCGGGTGCCGAAGAGCCGCAGGGCTCCGTGCCCGGCGCCGATCATTTGATCCACGAGGACGACAACCGGACACGATCTGTGACCCGTTTCGGTCACGCCAGTTCGGGAGAGCACCCTCCGAACGAACTAGTCCAACCTTAAATCTACCTGGTGACGATGCGTGATCGCCTGTGTTCGGGCGGCCCCGGCGGACGGTCCGGCGACGCGCCGGCGAACGCCCGTATCACGCCACCGTGAACACGCGTGCGACGACGGTGATTCTCTTCCCGGACACGCCGCGCGATCGTGGCTTAATCTTCGTGAAGTCACGGGGACCGCCCCCGGGACCGCAGGAGCGCCGTCCACGGAAACCGCGGACCGTACTCGGACACAACGCCATCGGGGAGCCATGAGAAGACCACCGCGCGCCGTCTCCGCGATCGCCGTGCCGCCCGTCGCGGCCTCCCTCCTCCTCGTCCCCGCCCTGGCCGCGCCCCCGGCCGCCGCCGAACCCGTGGCGCCCCCCGTCCAGTCCGGCGCGGCGACGGCCGCCCCCGCGGGGCCGCTGGGCGGGGCGCAGCTCGGCGGCAAGGGCACGATCGTCAACCCGGCCGCGGGCGTCCCGGCGGCGCCGAAGATCAAGGCGGCGTCGTACCTGGTCGCCGACGGCGACACCGGCGAGGTGCTGGCCGCCAAGGACCCGCACGGCCGCTACCTGCCCGCCAGCACCCTCAAGACCCTCACCGCGCTGACGCTGATCCCCAGGCTCAAGCCGGACCAGACGGTGCGCCCCTCGCAGAAGGCGTGCGACGTCGAGGGCACCAAGGTCGGCATGACGCCGAAGATGAGCTACAAGGTGTCCGACCTGTTCTACGCGCTGATGATGATGTCGGCCAACGACGCGGCGGTGACGCTGGCCGAGGCCAACGGCGGGATGGACCGGACCCTGGCCGACATGAACGCCGAGGCCAGGCGGATCAACGCCCGCGACACCCGCGCCGGCTCCCCCAACGGCCTCGACCGCGACCTCGGCCTCAGCGTGAAGACGCAGCACACCTCCGCCTACGACCTGGTGCTGATCCTGCGCGAGGCGATGCGCCACCCCGACTTCCGCCGCTACGTCGAGACCATCGACCACCACTTCCCCGCGCCGCCGACCAAGAAGGAGCGCAAGAAGGGCAAGAAGGTCGGCGGCTACCCGATCCACACCCACAACCGGATGCTGCCGGGCCAGGCGCACGCCTACCGGGGCATGCTCGGCGGCAAGAACGGCTACACCATCGCCGCCAAGCAGACGTTCGTGGCGGCGGCCCGCCGCGACGGCCACACGATCTACATCTCGCTCATGGGGGCCGACCAGCCGCCGTCCGAGTACGCCACCGAGCTGCTGGACTGGGGGTTCAAGGCGCGCGGCAAGGTCAAGCCGGTGGGCGCGCTGGTGCCGCCCGGCGACCTGACGCCGAAGAAGGCGGACGCCGGCAGCGGCGGGATGCTCGCCGACACGCCGCTGGGCGGCGGCGACTCGGCGGGCGGCTGGGGCCTGATGGCGGGCACCGCCGGCGGCGCGGTGCTGGCGGCCGGGCTCGTGTTCGTCGCCGTCCGGCGCCGACGCGGCTAAGGCAGTTCAGGACGCGGTTTCGCGCGACCCCACGGACCCGACCCGGCCCGCCTCGGACCCGTCCCGGTCGGGCGCGCCTGCGGGCTCCTCCGCGGCGCCCCCGGCCTCCTCGCCGCTCGCCGCGGGCTCCTTGCCGCCGGGCACCGGCCCGTCGGCGGCGGCCTTCTCGCTCTCCGCCGGCTCGTCCCCGGCGGCGGCCTGCCTATCAGCGGCTGCGGCCTCGTCGGCACGGCGGTCGGCGTGCAGGACGGCGGTGCGGGTGGCGGTCCACGCGGCGACGTACAGGACGTACCGGGCCACGATGTTGATCCACACGATGAGCCCGACGAGGACGGCGAACGAGGCGTACACCGGGTTGCCGGTGGTGTGCCCGAGCAGCAGCGAGGCGGCCTGCTTGAGCACCTCGAAGCCCACCGCGCCCACCAGCGCGCCGCGCAGCATGGTCCGCCACGGCGCCCGGGTGCCCGAGAGCCTGGAGAACAGCACCAGGAAGATCACCGTGTTGGACGCGATCGCCACGGCCACCGACAGCAGCCACAGCGCGGTGCCCGCGCCGGGCACGTGCGCCAGGCCGAGCCAGCCCAGCACCGTGCTGGAGGCCGACACCGCGACCGTCGACAGGACCATGCCCAGGATCAGCATGCAGCCCAGGTACACCAGCACCCCGGCGTCCCAGAGCTTGCGGACGACGATGTTGGCGTCCGGGTCGGGCTTGTTGCCCCAGATGTCACGCAGCGACTCGCGCAGCACGGTCACCAGGCCCAGCCCGACGACCAGAAGGCTGGCCAGGCCGATCAGCCCGGCGGCGGTCTTGGACTGGGCGATCTGCTCCACGTGCAGCTCGTCGGCCAGCCCCGGCAGCAGCGACCGGACCGCCTGCACGAAGTAGTCGCGGGCCTGTTCGCTGATCCCCAGCAGGTAGCCCAGCAGCGCGTACGCCAACGCCAGCAGCGGGAAGAACGACAGGAAGGCGTAGCAGGTGAGGGCGGCCGCCAGCCGGTCGCCCCGGCGCTCCTGGTAGCGCTGGAACGCCCGGCCCAGGTGGTCGAACCACCGCCAGCGGGCGCGTGCGGCGTTCAGCAGGCGCACGGCCCGGTCGCGCAGGTCCGCGGCCAGGCCGACCGTCGCGTTGATCGCCTGCCGCATGCACGCACCGTACCCGGCCGCTGCCCCTCGATGCACGGCCCTTCCGAACGCCCAGCTCGGCGGGCTAGTCGGCGGCCCCGGAGCCGAACAGGAAGTGCCGGCGGGGCCGCCACACCCCGTCGGCTCCGTGCTCGTACAGGGAGAACCCCCACACCTGGAAGGCGGCCTCGTAGTCGGCCAGCTCCTTGGCGGCGCGGTCCATCTGCTCGTCGGACAGGTGGTGCGCCACGGTGACGTGCGGGTGGTACGGGAACTGCGGCCGCTGACCCGGCGGGCCCGCCAGCACCTTCGTGTGCAGGCGCGCGCAGCCGTCCTTTCCCTCGGCCAGCGCCACGAACACCACCGGTGAGACGGGACGGAACGTTCCCGTACCGCGCAAGCGGATCCTGAACGGACGCTCGGTGCGCGCCACCCCCGCCAGATGCTCCTCGACGGCGCCGAGTTCGGCGGCGTCGACCTGCGTGGGCGGCAGCAGCGTGATGTGCGTGGGAATGCCGGGCGCCAGACGGTCGCCGAACGACTCGCGGACACGCTGCAGCTCGCGCCCGTAGGGGTGCGGAATCGGGATCGCGACCCCTATCGTGCGCGTGCCGTGCGTCTCGTGGCCCCCTGCGCCCTGTGTTCTCCCTGCGGGGGGACCGCTCCTCGGGCGACCCCCCACACCCCCCGTCGGCTGGGAGCTAGTGGCCACGTCCCACGAATCCAACGCGGTCGCGCACGACCTCCATCGTGCGCGCGGCGGCCTCCCCGGCGCGGGCGGCGCCGTCGGCCAGGATGCGGTCGAGCTGGTCCTCGTCGTCCAGCAGCTTGTGCGTGCGCTCACGGATCGGGGTGAAGGTGTCCACCACGAGCTGGGCCAGGTCCTTCTTGAACTGGCCGTAGCCGCTGCCCGCGTACCGCTCCTCCAGCTCGGGCACGGGCGTGCCGGCCAGCGCGGAGTAGATCCGCAGCAGGTTGGTGACGCCGGCCTTGTTCTCCTCGTCGTAGCGGACCTCGGTGCCGGTGTCGGTGACCGCGCGCATGATCTTCTTGCGCATCGGGCCCGGCTCCTCCAGCACGTCGATGATGCCCTGCGGCGAGGACGCCGACTTGCTCATCTTGGCGGTCGGCTCCTGCAGGTCGGTGATCTTGGCGGCGCCCTCGGGGATGTAGGCCTCGGGCACCGCGAACGTCTCGCCGAACCGCTGGTTGAAGCGCTGCGCCAGGGTGCGGGTCAGCTCCAGGTGCTGGCGCTGGTCCTCGCCGACCGGCACCCGCAGCACCCGCTCGGCCGCGCCCTCGCCGGGGCCGGGGGTGTAGAGCAGGATGTCGGCGGCCTGCAGCACCGGGTAGGTGAACAGCCCGACCGTGGTGCCGGCGGTGCCCTGCTTGGCGGACTTGTCCTTGAACTGGGTCATCCGCCCGGCCTCGCCGAACCCGGTGAGGCAGCCCAGGATCCAGCTCAGCTCGGCGTGCTCGGGGACGTGGCTCTGCACGAACAGGGTGGCCCGCTCGGGGTCGACGCCCATGGCCAGCAACTGGGCGGCCGCGACCTTGGTGCGGCGGCGCAGCAGCGCCGGGTCGTGCTTCACCGTGATGGCGTGCAGGTCGACCACGCAGTAGAAGGTCTGGTGGGTCTCCTGCATCGCCACCCACTGCCGCAGCGCCCCCAGGTAGTTGCCGAGATGGAACGAGTCGGCGGTGGGCTGGATGCCGGACAGCACGCGCGGGACCGCCGGGGCGGACACAGCCCCGGCGCCGGTGCCTTCGGAAGTGGGCGCTACGGACATATGCACAGACCGATTCTCTCAGACCCGGCTCGGGGGGTCGTCGTCACCGGGGGCGGCCGTCGGGTTTTCACGATCGTCCGGACGTCCGGGACGTTCCGGAGTCCCCTCGGGGTCGCCGGTGAGCGGGACGCCCCCGCGCGCGGGGGTGTGCGGAGCTGACGGGACCGCCGGTGCCGCAGGGGCCACCGGCGTGACGCGCACGCGGGCCACCCGGCGGCCGTCCATGCGGGCGACCGCGAGCCGGTGACCGGCGGCCTCCACCGCGTCGCCCTCGGCGGGCACGCGTCCCAGGACCGCCATGATGTGGCCCGCGACCGTCTCGTAGGGGCCCGCGGGCAGCCGGATGCCGGTCGCCGCGGCGAACTGGTCCAGGTTGAGCAGGCCGTCCACCTCGACCACCCCGCCGTGCAGCCGGCGCGCCTGCGCGTCCTGCACATCATATTCATCGCGGATGTCCCCGATCAGCTCCTCGACCAGGTCCTCCAGCGTGACGATCCCGGCGGTGCCGCCGTACTCGTCCACCACGATCGCCAGGTGGTGGCCCTCGCGCCGCATCTCCGACAGCACCGGCAGCACCCGCTGCGAGGCGGGCAGGAACTTCACCGGACGCACCAGCTCCCCCACCGGCACCGAGCGGTCGGCGACCTCCGGCACCAGCAGGTCCCGCAGATGGACGAACCCGATCACCTCGTCGTGGGAGTCGCGGCACACCGGGAACCGCGAGTGCGGGCTGGCCGCCGCGATCCGGGCCGCGCTCGACAGCGGCAGCGCCGCGTCCAGGAACACCACCTCCGTGCGCGGCACCAGAACCTCGCGCAGCGGCCGCTCCCCCGCGACGAACACCTCCTCGATCAGCGCCCGCTCGTCGTCGGTGAGCTCGGTGTTGGCCGCCACCAGGGCCCGCATCCGGTCGGCGGTGATCTCCTCCCGGACGGCGTCCGGATCGCCCCCCGCCAGCCGGACGACCAGGTCGGTGGAGCGCGACAGCAGCCACACCAGGGGACGGGCCGGTTTGCGCGGCTGCCGCGGCCGGTCCGCCACGGCCGCGCCGCGCGGCCTGGCGGCGGACGGCGGGAGCACGTCGGGTTCGGCGCGCGGCTGCGGATCCGCCGTCCCGGGCGCCGGCGGCGCGGTCGCGGGAGGCGGGCGGCGCGGCTCGGACCCGCTCCCGAACGCGGAGTCCGCGGCCGCGTCCGGGCGGACGCGGGGCCTGCGCGGCGGCGGGGCGCTGCTGCGATCGTCCATGTCGGTTGTCCGTCCGCCCTTCGAGCCGGAGATCCTCCGCAGGACGTACCCGCGCCGAAGGTCCGCCACCGGCCCGCGTCGCCAGGCTATCGTTGCGAGTCTTCCCAGGATCGGTTCGGGCGGCGCGGATAGCCTTGAGCAGCCGATCACTCGCGTCGGCCGACCAGCCGGGGCGGATCCGTCGAACTTGGAGGTAACGACACGTGAAGCTGCTCGTCACCGGGGGCGCCGGCTACGTCGGCGGGGTCGTGGCCGCCCAGCTGCTGGACGCCGGGCACGAGGTCGTCGTGCTGGACGACCTGTCCACCGGGCACGCCGACGCCGTCCCCGAGGGCGCCCGGCTGGTGCGGGGCACGCTGCGCGAGGCCGCCTTCGGCGTGCTGGACGGCGCGGGCTTCGACGCGGTGCTGCACTTCGCGGCCAGGTCGCTGGTCGGCGAGTCGGTGGAGAAGCCGGGCCTGTACTGGGACAAGAACCTGGGCGAGTCGCTGGCGCTGCTGGACGCGATGCGCCGCGCCGGGGTGAACCGGATCGTGTTCTCCTCCACGGCGGCCACCTACGGCGAGCCGGAGTCCACGCCGATCCTGGAGACCGACCCCACCCGGCCGACCAACCCGTACGGGGCGTCCAAGCTGGCCATCGACACCGCGCTGGCCGAGTACGCGCGGCTGCACGGCCTCGGCGGGGTCTCGCTGCGCTACTTCAACGTCGCGGGCGCGCTGCTCGAAGGCGGGCGGGTGCAGGGCGAACGGCACACCGTCGAGACGCACCTGATCCCCAACGTGCTGAAGGTCGCGCTCGGCGAGCGCGAGAAGGTCATGGTGTTCGGCGAGGACTACCCCACGCCCGACGGCACCTGCGTGCGCGACTACATCCACGTCGTCGACCTGGGCGTGGCGCACCAGCTGGCGCTGGAGGCGTGCGAGCCGGGCGTCCACCAGATCTTCAACCTGGGCAACGGCAACGGGTTCTCGGTCCGCGAGGTGATCGAGGTGTGCCGGGAGGTCACCGGCCACGCGATCCCGGCCGAGCCGCATCCGCGCCGTTCCGGCGACCCCGCCGTGCTGGTGGCCTCGTCGGACAAGATCAGGTCGGCGCTGGGCTGGAAGCCCGAGCGGGACCTGCGGGCCATGGTCGCCGACGCGTGGGCGTTCGCCCAGCGGGCTCGATGACGGCCTCCGACCCGCGCGCGCTGGCCGCCGCGTTCACCGAGGCGTACCGGCGCGCACCGGAGGGCGTGTGGCGCGCCCCCGGCCGCGTCAACGTGATCGGCGAGCACACCGACTACAACGACGGGTTCGTGCTGCCGTTCGCGCTGCCCCAGGGCGTGTCGGTGGCGGCGGCGCGCCGCGACGACGGCGTGCTGGAGGTGCGGTCCCTGCAGGCCGCCGACACCGTCGTCACCGTGCCGGTCGACCCGCACGCGCCCGAGGCGCGGCGCTGGCGCGACACGGCGCCGCAGCGGGAACGCTGGGCCGCCTACCCGGCCGGGACGGCCTGGGTGCTGCGCGAGCACGTCACGTCCGCGCCGATCGGCGGGGCGTCCCTGCTGATCGACGCGGACCTGCTGCAGGGCGCGGGCCTGTCGTCGTCGGCGGCGCTGGAGTGCGCCACCGCGCTGGCGCTGTGCGAGCTGTACGGCGCTGCCGACCTTCTGGCTCCGGCGGGCCGGCGGGAGCTGGCCCGGCTGGCTCAGCGGGCCGAGCACGAGTACGTCGGCATGCCCTGCGGCATCATGGACCAGTCGGCGTCCCTGCTGTGCACGGCGGGCCACGCGCTGATGCTCGACTGCCGCAGCGGCCTGTCCACGCAGGTCCCCCTCCCCCTGGAGGACAGCGGCCTGCGCCTGCTCGTCGTCGACACCCGCATGCACCACGAGCTGGTCGATGGCGACTACGGGCGCCGCCGCGCCGAATGCGAGCGGGCCGCCGAACTGCTCGGCGTCGCCGCGCTGCGCGACGTCAAGGACCTGCCCGCCGCGCTGAAGGCCCTGAACGATCCCGTGCTGCGCCGCCGCGTCCAGCACGTGGTGACCGAGAACCACCGCGTGGAGGCGGCCGTCGGGCTGCTGCGGGCGGGCGCGACGGCCGAGCTCGGCGCCATGCTCACCGCCTCCCACCTGTCGCTGCGCGACCAGTTCGAGATCTCCTGGCCGGGCGCGGACGTCGCGGTCGAGGAGGCGCAGCGGGCCGGCGCGCGCGGCGGACGCATGGTCGGCGGCGGATTCGGCGGCTCGGCCATCGTGCTCACCCCGGCCGACCGCGTCGACCGGGTGAGCGAGGCGATCCGCGCCGCCTACGAGCGGCGCGGATGGGAGGAGCCGCGGTTCCTCACCGCCGTCGCCGCCGACGGCGCCCGCCGCCTCCTCTAGAGCCGCTCGCGGATCTCGTCGCGCAGGCGGGCGGCGGCCTGCGCGGCGTCGTCCGCGCCGATCGCGGCGAACCCGTCGGCGGCCCGCGCCGCCGGCTCCAGGGCGTCGGCGAGCCGGCCCAGGTTCGCCAGCATGCGGGCCTCGTCGTAGCCCAGCGCCGACGTCTCCCAGACCACCTCGGCCTCGTACCCCTCCGACGGCAGCTCGCCGAGCGCCTCTCGGGCGACCTCCATCTCCTCCAGGGCACGGCCGCCGTTGCCGCCCCACGCGCGGCACAGCGCGCCGCGACGGCGGCAGCGCACCACCCCGAACGGGTCACCGGCCTTGGCGAACGCCTCCGCGGCCCGGACGAACCCGTCGGCCGCCAGGGCGTCCTTGTCCAGGTCGGTGAGCACGTCGGCGGCCGTCTCCAGCAGCCGCGCGGCCGCGCCGGGGTCGTCCTCCTCCTCGGCCAGCCCCGTGAAGATCTCCGCGGCCTGCTCCTCGCCGAGCCCGCGCTGGGCGTGCCCCAGGATGAACCGGCAGCGGCGTTCGGCGCCCGGGTCGTCCATCCGGGCCAGCACGGGCGCGGCCTCCTCGGCGACCTCCGCCGCCTCGAAGTGCCGTCCCGTGGTCAGGTACGCGGCGGCCAGGTCGACACGGGCGTAGGCGGCCTGCGACTGGCCGCCGAGCGCCGTGAACTCGGCCACCGCCTCCACCATGTCGGGGACCGCGTCGGCGGCGCGGTCGCACGCCAGCAGCAGGGAGCCGCGTTCGGCGTGCGCGGCCGGCACCAGCCCGGGCGGGCCCGCGGCCGCGTTGGCGACGGCCTCGTCGAACGCCTCCAGAGCGGCGTCCGGGTCCCGCTCGTCGCCGTACGCCAGCACCCGGCCCAGCAGGAACGCCGCCTCGGCCAGACGGCCCGGCTGCCCGGCCTCCCGGAAGGCGGCGCAGGCCGGGCGCAACGCGGCGACGGCCTCCGCGCCGCGGCCGAGGACGCCGAACACGCGGCCCCGGTGCAGCTCCACCTCCCCGGCGTCCCGCGGACGGGACGGCGCCAGACCGTCCAGCGCGGCCAGGCTCTCCTCCGGACGGTCGCTCTGCAACAGGGCGTCGGCCAACCGCATGCGGGCGCCGAACGCGCGCGGCGACCCCGCGTCGTGCTCGTCGAGGAAGGCGGCGGCGGCCCGCATCAGCGCCATGCCCTCGTCCTGCTCGCCCGTCCCGAACAGGATCGCGCCGATCCGGCTCAGCCCGCTCTGCTCGCGCACCCGGTCGCCCGCCTCGGCGAACAGCGACACCGCCCGCCGCCACTCCGCCAGCCCGGCCTCGTGGTCGCCGTTCAGCAGCAGCTCCAGGCCGCGGCCGTCGGCACGCCGCGCCGCCTGCGACGTGGTGAGCGGACCGTCGCCCGCCACCTCGTCGAACCGCCGCCACGCCGCCAGCGCCCCGTCCACGTCGTCCGCCGACCGGTCCTCCTCGGCCGCGTCGAGCAGCGCGTCCAGGTCGGTCACGCCGGACAGGTCACGGCCCCGCGGCGGCTCCGGCTCCGGCCGGACCGGCGCCGCGGCGGGACGCCGGCGGTCGTGGGCGGTCAGCGGCAGGTGCTCGACGACCGGCTCGTCCGCGAGCAGCCGCTCGATCCGCTCACCCTGGTAGGAGGTGCCGTTGCGGGCGTCGAAGCGGGCCGCGACCTCGCGGGCGCGTCCCGCCAGCTCCACCCGCAGCTCCGCCGCGCTCACCTCACCGGCCCCGCCCGGACGGCGCAGCGTCACGTCCCCGGCGCCCGCCTCCTCCATCCGGCGCAGCAGCAGCGCGGCCGCCGCGGCGAACCGCATGGCGTCGTACGGGCTCGGCGCCCGGTCCAGCCACCCCAGGTGCCGCTGAAGGATCTCGAACCCGCGCGGCTCGTTGCCCGTCACCGCGCAGAACCACACGTGCTCGCCGATCTCCGACAGGTCCGCCACGTTGGACCGCACGAGCCGGTACGCGCGGCGGTGCGCGTCGCGCGCCTCCTCCAGCCGGCCCGCCCGCAGGTAGACCGGCAGCAGCGCGGTCAGGATGCCCTGCGGCTGCTCGCTGCAGTTCAGCTCGTCGCTCAGCACCGGCGCCGCGACGGCCAGCGCCTCCTCGTCACGCCCCCGGGCCTCCAGGTGCCGCACCATGCCCGTCGGGTCGCAGCCCTCGCAGTCCGACAACCCGTCGCGCGGCGCCGCGTGCCACCTGGCGTACCACTCGTCGGCGGCGTCGTGGTCGCCCACGTGCCTAGCCACGGCGTTGCGGTAGTGGTACACCGCCTGCGGGCTGTGCCCGCCGGCCCGGTACCGGCGCTCCATGTCGTCCAGCACCGCGTACGTGCGGTCGAGCGGCACCTCGGGGAACAGCGTCAGCGAGTTGACGATCCACTTGAAGTGCCACAGCAGCCGCTCCTCCGCGTCGAAGCGGCCCGGGTCGCGGTCGTGGTCGGCCAGGCACCGGCTGAACGTGGTGAACGCCTTGGCCGGCTCGCCGCCGTACTGGTAGGCGGTGGTCAGCGACATCCGCACCCGGAACGCCAGGTGGTCGTCGCCCGCCGCCTCGGCGCGCCGCAGCGCGTCCTCCACCAGCACCGTCTTGGCCTCGCCGTACGGCAGCTCCTCCGACCGCGCCATCAGCTCGTAGACGTCATCGGTGCTCAACTTCCGGCCTCCGGGTTGTGCACGGCCCAGTCGAGCAGGCCGAGGAACGAACGGTTGAGAACGGCGGTGTCGGCGGCGCGCAGCGGATGCTGCCCCAGCAGCAGCGCCTGCCCGTACAGACCCTGGACGGCCAGCTCAATGAGGCCGTCCTCGGTCAGTGCCGTGACGCGCCGGGTCAGCGGGTTGCGATGGTTGAGGACGAGCTGCGGCCGGTCCGACTCGACGGCGCTGTTCAGCGCGCCGAGCACGTCCGACCACAGGTCGTCGGCCATCTCCCTGGCCTGCGACAGCTCCTGCTGGTGCTGCGCGGCACGGCTGGTCAGGTACAGCGCGGGCAGCGACGCCGGGTCGAAGTCGCGGATCACCACCTCGCAGCCCAGCCGCTCCACAGCGCGCTGCGCCGCCGCCAGGAACGGCCGCAGCGCCAGCTCGGCAGCCGGGTCCACCACGCCGAAGTGGGTGGTCAGCTCGGCCGGCTCCAGGCGGCGCGGCACCACGTCCGGGTCGATGTCCGGCAGCCGTTCGATGATCTCGGTGTCGTGCACGTAGCCGCCGTTGACCAGCCCCACGCCCTGCGCGCCCGCCACCGCCGACAGCCGCCGGAACTCCTCCACGCTGGCGGTGTAGCGGACCTCGGCGTGCCGCCTGCGGAACTCGGCCAGCGTCATCGGGCCGGCCGACGTCTCGAACTCCAGCCAGCGGTCGACGATCCGCAGCATCTCGTCGTCATGCAGCGCCATCGCCTTGACGCCCAGCCGGTGCAGCCGCAGGAAACCGCGCAACCGCACCGGGTCGGTCTCGGCCAGCCGCACCAGCCACTGCCGCAGCCGCTCGCCCAGCGCCCGCCGGGCCGACTCCAGCAGCTCGTCCTCGTACAGCGCCTCCCGGCTCGCGGTGGGACGCAGCTCACCCGCGTCCACCACGCACCGGACGAAGAACGCCCAGTCCGGCAGCAGCCCCTCGACGCTCTCGGCCAGCAGCATCCGCTTGAGATACACCCGGTGCGCGCCCCGGGCGGTCGGCGACACCGCGTGCGGCAGCACGAACGCCACACCCGTCAGCCCCGCCTCGGGCACGTCCAGGTCGATCACGTCGTAGGGCTCGAACCCGAACAGCTCGCGGCAGTAGGCGTCCAGCGCGCGCCGGCGCCGCGCCGGATCCGGATGCGCCGCCAGCCACGGCGCGCCGTCCCCGGTGATCTCCACGCCGTCGACCGTCACGGTGACCGGCAGCAGCGACCCGTACGCCCGGGCCAGCTCGCCCACCACCGCCGGCTCCAACAGCTCGGCCGATCCGGGACGGGGCCGCAGCGTCACCGTCGTGCCCGGCTCGTCCCGCCCGCCCGGCTCCACGCGGTACCGGCCGTCGGCCAGGCCCGTCCACCGCACCGCCGCCGCGTCGGCCGACCTCGCCGACCGGGTCTCCACCTCGATCTCGTCGGCCACCAGGAACGCCGACAGCAACCCGATGCCGAACTGCCCCAGGAAGTCGTGGCGGGCGAAGCCCAGCTCGTCCCGCTTGGACGACCGCCCGATCGTGGCCAGCAGCCGGTGCACCTCGTCCTCGGTCAGCCCGACGCCGTCGTCGTGCACGCGCAGCCGTCCGCCGCCGGTCTCGATCCGCACCGTGCCGCCCGCGCCGCCCCGCGCCGTGATCGCGTCGACCGCGTTCTGCAGCAGCTCCCGCAGGTACACCCGAGGGCTGGAGTAGAGATGGCGGCTGAGCAGGTCGACCACGCCCCGAAGATCTACTTGAAACGCCTGCTCCACCCCGTATGCCCTCCTGCCCCTCGGCCGCTCGGCCACCGTCGTCGTCCGGCGGCTGGTCAGCCACCTTAGCGACAGAAAAGCGTCCACCTCCGACATTTCTCACCGGCCGT
>NZ_BAAAZG010000019.1:90132-187601 GCF_039536785.1 Actinomadura miaoliensis | reverse complement strand
GGTCCGGGGCCCCGCAGGTCGGCGCGGTCAGACCAGGCCGAGCTTGCGCACGGCGTCCCGCTCCTCCGCCAGCTCGTTGACCGAGGCGTCGATGCGGGCCCGCGAGAAGTCGTCGATCTCCAGCCCCTGGACGATCTCCCAGCGGCCGTCCTTGCAGGTCACCGGGAACGAGGAGATCAGGCCCTCGGGCACCCCGTAGGAGCCGTCCGACGGCACGGCCATGGACGTCCAGTCGCCCTCCGGCGTTCCGTTCACCCACGTGTACACGTGGTCGATGGCCGCACCGGCGGCGGACGCGGCGCTGGACGCCCCGCGCGCCTCGATGATCGCCGCGCCGCGCTTGGCGACCGTCGGGATGAAGTCGTTCTCCAGCCACTCGCGGTCGTTGACCGTCTCGGCCGCGTTCTTGCCGCCGATCTCGGCGTGGAAGATGTCCGGGTACTGGGTGGCCGAGTGGTTGCCCCAGATCGTCATCTTCTTGATGTCGGCGACGGACACGCCCGCCTTCTTCGACAGCTGCGCCAGGGCGCGGTTGTGGTCCAGGCGGGTCATCGCGGTGAACCGCTCGGCGGGCACGTCCGGGGCGTTCCGCTGGGCGATCAGCGCGTTGGTGTTGGCCGGGTTGCCGACGACCAGCACCTTGATGTCGTCGGCGGCGCCGGCGTTGATGGCCTGCCCCTGCGGCTTGAAGATCCCGCCGTTGGCCTCCAGCAGGTCGCCGCGCTCCATGCCCTTGGTCCGCGGCCGCGCCCCGACCAGCAGCGCGACGTTGGCGCCCTCGAACGCGGGCGTCGGGTCGTCGAAGATGTCGATCCCGGCCAGCAGCGGGAAGGCGCAGTCGTCCAGCTCCATGGCGGTGCCCTCGGCCGCCTTGACCGCCTGCGGGATCTCCAGCAGCCGCAGGCGTACCGGGACGTCCGCGCCGAGCAGCTGCCCCGACGCGATGCGGAACAGCAGCGCGTAGCCGATCTGGCCCGCGGCGCCGGTGACGGTGACGTTGACTGGGGTGCGAGTCATGCGCTCATCTCCTGCTGTGACCTGACGGGGCCGGTCGGCCGCCGGTGGATCTCCGGCGCGGACGCCCGGGGGCGGGCCGCCGCGCGGTTTGTCTCGTTGTCGAGATACCGCCCGCCAGGCTATCGCGCGCCGACGCGACGGCTTCCGCCAGGTGTCGCTGCTCGCGTACCCCGAAGAAGCACACATACGCCCGAACACGCCGAAGGCCGCCCCGGGATCACCGAGACGGCCTTCAGATGCCCATCCCCGCGTGCGCGGGGAGCACGTTGTGTCGCCCCCGACGAGCAGGGCCAGGTCGGGACCATCCCCGCATCCGCAGGGCAGATGCGGAGAATCTATGTCACCTCACGTAGCGTTGCCCGCGAAGGCGGACCACGAATCAGGAGGGGTTACCTCACCTGGCGACCTTCTTCTGGAGGTTGACGTCGAGCGCCTCCAGGAACTCCTGCGTGGTCAGCCAGCTCTCGTTGCCGACCAGCAGGGCGAGGTCCTTGGTCATCTGGCCGTTCTCGACGGTCTCGATGCAGACCTGCTCCAGCGTGTGGGCGAACTGCGCGACCTCTGGCGTGTTGTCCAGCTTGCCGCGGTGGGCCAGACCGCGCGTCCAGGCGAAGATGGACGCGATCGGGTTGGTGGAGGTCGGCTTGCCCTGCTGGTGCTGCCGGTAGTGCCGGGTGACGGTGCCGTGCGCGGCCTCGGCCTCGACGGTGCGGCCGTCGGGGGTCATCAGCACGGAGGTCATCAGGCCGAGCGAGCCGAAGCCCTGCGCCACCACGTCGGACTGGACGTCGCCGTCGTAGTTCTTGCAGGCCCAGACGAAGCCGCCGTCCCACTTGAGGGCCTGGGCGACCATGTCGTCGATCAGCCGGTGCTCGTAGGTGAGGCCCGCGGCCTCGAAGTCGGCCTTGAACTCGGTCTCGTAGACCTCGGCGAACAGGTCCTTGAACCGGCCGTCGTAGGCCTTGAGGATCGTGTTCTTGGTCGACATGTACAGCGGGAAGCCGCGGTCGAGCGCGTAGCGCATGGTCGCGCGGGCGAAGTCCCGGATCGAGTCGTCGAAGTTGTACATGCCCAGCGCGACGCCGCCGCCGGTGAACTTGGCGATCTCCATCTCGATGGGCTCGCCGCCGTCCTCGGGGACGTAGGAGATCGTCACCGTGCCGGGGCCGGGGACGACGAAGTCGGAGGCGCGGTACTGGTCGCCGTGGGCGTGACGGCCGATGATGATCGGCTTGGTCCAGCCGGGCACCAGGCGCGGGATGTTCGACACCACGATCGGCTCACGGAAGACCACGCCGCCCAGGATGTTGCGGATCGTTCCATTGGGCGACCGCCACATCTTCTTGAGGCCGAACTCCTCGACGCGGGCCTCGTCCGGGGTGATCGTCGCACACTTGACGCCGACGCCGTGCTCCTTGATGGCGTTGGCGGCGTCGATCGTCACCTGGTCGTCGGTGGCGTCCCGGTGCTCGATACCCAGGTCGTAGTACTTCAGGTCCACGTCCAGGTAGGGCAGGATCAGCTGGTCCTTGATGAATTGCCAGATGATCCTCGTCATCTCGTCGCCGTCGAGTTCGACGACCGGGCCCGCTACTTTGATCTTGGGCATGCTGTTGCTGTCCCTCTTCCTACACCGGCCGGCAGTCCTTGTAAGGCTCAACTGTGTAGGCTAGCCGACCGCCCGTACCGGTCTAGACCTGCCCCTTACCTCACAATTCCCATCACAAGGGGTGAACCGGCACACCCCCGGCATCGTCGGCCCCGCGCCGGTGCGCGCCGCGCCGTTCGAAGAGCACGTACCGCAGGACGCGCAGCAGCCCGGCCAGCCCGACCAGCACGCCGAAGGCGGCGGCCACGGCCAGGCCCGCCTTGTTCATCGGGGGGATGCTGAGGGCGGCGAAGGCGGTCAGCTCGCCGAGGACGACCAGCGTCCAGCAGTCCAGCGAACGGCTGCGCACCGCCAGCAGCCCGAGCTGGGACTCCGGCAGCAGCGCCCGGGCCAGCGCGCCGAACAGCAGCGCGGCGGCGATCAGCATCGAACCCTTGCGGAAGTAGGCCATCGAGCACAGCACCAGCCCGCCGGCCACGCCGCACAGCACCAGCAGATAGGGCAGCCGGCTCAGCCGGTTGGCCCGCGCGCCGCCCGCTCCCGGGGCCCGCCTCCGCCGCCGACCCAGCTCCGCGCTCATGTGTGTTTCCCTCACCGACCTCACCGAAAGGTCTGACACACCAACCGTAGCGGTTGGAATTTCCGCCCGGGGCCCGCAGCGGACCCTCCGGACGCCTTCCGGATGTAACGTCGACTACGAAGGCATTTTCCACCGCTTTGCAGGACCGAGGTTGAAAATTGACGGCCGTCTGGGCGGGACACCTGGGGTTTCGCGAACGCACTGGGACGCCGGACGCCTTGTGTCACGGGTCCTACTCACCAGTAGGAGGGTGTGGCGCTACCGGGTCCGGGTAACCCGGCAGACAGGGGTCGCTAACTAGCTGGGAGGACTGCCGTGGAGGGGCCGTTCATGCGGATCGAGGACAGCGGCCTGGTGATGCCGCTGCGCCCCGACGTCACGACGGTCGGGCGAGGGCGCGGAGTCGACATCCGCCTCGACGACCCGAGTGTGTCCCGATTGCACGCAGAGATCGTTCGGCGCGGCCCGTACGTCTATGTCGTCGACATGGGCCTGTCCCGTAACGGGACCCGGGTCAACGGCCGCCCGATCGCCCGCCGCGTACTGGAGGACGGCGACGTCGTGAGCTTCGGCACGGCGCGCTGCCGGATGGGGGGCATCCCCCGGGAGGAGGTCGATCCGGACGTCGAGCTGCGGCGCGCCGTGGCCCCCGAGCTCACCCGCCGGGAGGTCGACGTGCTGACCTCGCTGTGCCGGCCCGCCCTGTCGGACGAGGCGTTCGTCGCGCCCGCCACCGCCCGTGAGATCGCCGCCGACCTGGTCGTCACCGAGGCCGCGGTCAAGCAGCACCTGCTGCGGCTCTACCAGAAGTTCCGGATCCCCGAGGGCGCCAACCGGCGCACCCGTCTCGCCAACGAGGTCATCGCGATGGGGCTCGTCCGCCCTCTGCCGCCGGTGCACGTGCCGCAGCAGCAGAACCGGACGCCGATGGACGCCCGCACCACGGAGGTCCGCCGTCCCGGTCACGCCCCGAGCCATCCACCGGGCCGCATCGGCGCGCCCGGCCGTCCCCCGGCGGGCACGGCGGGACGGAGGGCGAGCTGACCTGACGCACTGAGCTTGCGGCCGCTCCCACGGCAGCGCAAACGGGGAGCGGTGCGCAAGGTTCGCCCGTACGGGGCCATGCGCCGAGGGCCACGGTCCCGTACGGGTGAACCCCCTGTCGGCTCAGCCGCATCGACCGAGGGTCACGCGGTCACGACCACGCTCAGGCGCCGGCCGCGGCCTCGGCGGCCTCGACGACGTTGGCCAGCAGCATGGCGCGCGTCATGGGGCCGACACCGCCGGGGTTGGGGGCGACCCAGCCCGCCACCTCGCGGACGTCCGGGGCGACGTCGCCGGTGAGCTTGCCGTCCACCCGGGACACGCCCACGTCCAGCACGGCGGCGCCGGGCTTCACCATGTCCGCGGTGATCAGGCCGGGGACGCCGGCGGCGGCCACGACGATGTCGGCCTGGCGGGTGTGCGCGGCCAGGTCGCGGGTGGCGGTGTGGCAGGACGTCACGGTGGCGTTCTCGGAGCGGCGGGTGAGCAGCAGGCCGAGCGAGCGGCCGACGGTGAGGCCGCGGCCGACGACGGTGACCTCGGCGCCGCGCAGCGGCACGTCGTAGCGGCGCAGCAGCTCCAGGATGCCCTTGGGGGTGCACGGCAGCGGGGCGGGCTGCATGAGGACCAGCCGTCCCAGGTTGACCGGGTGCAGCCCGTCGGCGTCCTTGGCCGGGTCGATCAGCTCCAGCACGCGGTGCTCGTCGAGGCCCTTGGGCAGGGGGAGCTGGACGATGTAGCCGGTGCAGGCGGGGTCGGCGTTCAGCTCGGCGACGGCGCGTTCGACGTCCTCCTGGGAGGCGTCGGCGGGCAGGTCGCGGCGGATGCTCTCGATGCCCACCTCGGCGCAGTCGCGGTGCTTCATGTTGACGTAGGCGTGGCTGCCGGGGTCGTCGCCGACCAGCACGGTGCCGAGGCCCACGCCGACACCGCGTTCGCGCAGCGCGTCGACCCGCTTCTTCAGGTCGGCCCTGATCTCCGCGGCCGTGGCCTTGCCGTCCAGGATCCGTGCAGTCATACGCACCTCCGCGCTGTCGTGGCCGGGGTCCTGTGTGGACGGGCTCGTCGCGGGTTCCCCGGCTGCCGTCCCGTACACCCAGGCGCGCGGTGTCCGGATGTCCTTCGCTCCCCGGTGGTGAATCCACCTTGTCCGCGCCAGTCGCGTCCCCGCCATGCTATCGGCCGGGGCCGGGCGGCGGCGCGGCCGGCCGGATCACTCCTCGTCGGGGCGTCCGCGCCAGGCGATCAGGCGGTCGGTGCCGTGCCAGCCGAGCTGGGCGGCCAGGATCGCGGCCAGGACGGCGGCGGCCAGGCCGATCAGCTGCCGCGACTCCAGGAGCAGGGAGGTGGTCTGCATGACCATTCCCACCAGCAGGGACACAACGAAGTCCATCGCGCCTCCAAAGGCTCAACGGTGGTCGCCTGCCGCGAGCACGGGCCAGGCTTCGGGCGCGCCGGACGTCACGGGGGGTGTGCGGACGCGACCGACGGCGAGGCTACCAAGCCCACGGGAATGAAATCGCCCAAACGACCACAGGCGGCGCGAACGCCACCGGCCCGGTGCGACGCACCGGGCCGGTGGAACGTCGGCGGCCGAACGTCGGCGGCGTCAGTGGAAGAAGTGGCGCACGCCGGTGAAGTAGAGCGTGATGCCCGCGTCCTTGGCGGCGGCGATCACTTCCTCGTCGCGGATGGACCCGCCCGGCTCGACGATCGCCCGCACGCCCGCCTCGGTGAGCACCTGCAGGCCGTCGGGGAACGGGAAGTAGGCGTCGGACGCGCCGACCGCCGAGGCGGCCCGGTCGCCCGCCCGCGACACCGCCAGCCGCGCCGAGTCGACCCGGTTGACCTGGCCCATGCCGACGCCGACGGTGGCGCCGTCGGCGGCCAGCAGGATCGCGTTGGACTTGACCGAGCGGCACGCCTTCCACGCGAACGCCAGGTCGCGCAGCGTGGCCTCGTCGGCGGGGGCGCCGGTCTTCAGCTCCCAGTTCGCCGGGTCGTCGCCGGGGGCGTCCACCTTGTCGACGCTCTGCAGCAGCACGCCGCCGTCGATGCGCCGGTACTCCTCGGCGCTCGCCGGCCCCTCGGGGCAGCGCAGCAGCCGGATGTTCTTCTTGCGGGTGAGGATCTCCAGGGCGTCGTCGTCGAAGCCGGGCGCCACGATGACCTCGGTGAACACGTCGGCGACCTGCTCGGCCATCGCCGCGGTCACCGGACGGTTGACCGCGATGACGCCGCCGTAGGCCGACACCGGGTCGCAGGCGTGCGCCTTGCGGTGCGCCTCGGCCACGTCCGCGCCGACCGCGATGCCGCACGGGTTGGCGTGCTTGATGATCGCCACGGCGGCCTCGGCGAAGTCGTAGGCGGCGCGGCGGGCGGCGTCGGCGTCGACGTAGTTGTTGTACGACATCTCCTTGCCGTGCAGCTGCTCGGCGCCCGCCAGCCCCGCCGGGCCGTCCTGCGCGGTGTAGAGCGCGGCGCGCTGGTGCGGGTTCTCGCCGTACCGCAGGACGGCCTTGCGCTCCCAGGCGGCGCCGAGGAAGTCCGGCCAGCCCGACTCCTCGGCGTCGGCGTCGGCCGCGTACGGACCGGCGAACCACGACGCGACCGCCACGTCGTAGGCGGCGGTGTGCGCGAACGCGCGCGCGGCCAGGCGGCGCCGCTCCTCCAGCGTGAAGCCGCCCGCCGCCACGGCCTCCAGCACCTGGCCGTAGGCCGACGGGTCGACGACGACGGCGAGGCTGGCGTGGTTCTTGGCGGCGGCGCGCACCATCGTGGGGCCGCCGATGTCGATCTGCTCGACGCACTCGTCCGGCTTGGCGCCCGACGCGACGGTGGCGGCGAACGGGTACAGGTTCACCACGGCCAGGTCGAACGGCTCGACGCCCAGGTCCTCGAGCTGCTGGACGTGGTCGTCCTTGCGGCGGTCGGCCAGCAGCCCGGCGTGCACCTTGGGGTGCAGGGTCTTGACCCGCCCGTCCAGGCACTCGGGGAACCCGGTGAGCTTCTCGACCTTCATGACGGGCACCCCGGCGGCGGCGATCCGCGCCGCCGTGGAGCCGGTGGAGACGATCTCCACCCCGGCCTCGTGCAGGCCGCGGGCCAGTTCCTCCAGCCCCGTCTTGTCGTACACGCTGATCAGCGCGCGCTTAATCGTCACCCGACTCACCGGCCGAGCTCCCCTCATCGTCTCCGTCTACGGACGTGTTGCAGGTCCCGCACTTCATGGAGACCCGTCTGCCCTTCTGGGTCCAGCCGTCGCGGGCCAGGCGGCCCACGACCTCGACCAGCAGCCGGCGCTCCACCTGCTTGATGCGCTCGTGCAGGGAGTCCTCGTCGTCATGCCAGCCGACCCGGACGGTCTCCTGGGCGATGACGGGTCCGGTGTCCACGCCTTCGTCGACGAAGTGAACGGTACAGCCCGTCACCTTCACCCCGTAGGCCAGGGCTTGGCGGACGGCGTGCGCCCCGGGGAAGGAGGGCAGCAGCGCGGGATGGGTGTTGATGGTGCGGCCGCCGAACCGCTCCAGGAACCGCGGGCCGAAGATCTTCATGAACCCGGCGGAGACGACGAGGTCCGGCTTGTGCTCGGCGACGGCGTCGGCGAGGGCGGCGTCCCATCGCGCGCGGTCGGGGAAGTCGGGCACGCGGACGGTGAACGTCGGCAGTCCGGCGCGTTCGGCGCGCTCCACGCCGCCGGTGCCGTCGCGGTCGGCGCCCACGGCCACCACCTGCGCACCGTAGGCTGGATCCGCGCACGCGTCGAGCAGCGCCTGTAGGTTGGTCCCCGCGCCGGAGACGAGGACGACGAGCCGGGCGGACACCATGACTCCCTGGTGGACGTTGGGGTTAACGGACCTGCGCGGCAGTGTCCGGGGCACTGACCGCCCAGCACGAAGCCTATCGGCCGTGCTCGGCGCGCCCCAAAGCGCATCCGACCCCAGCGGCCAGGAGGAATGAACGTGAGTGAGCAGCCGGGCCAGGGCGACGGCGGCACCGCCCCTCGCCAGGACACCGGCCGGACCCCCGGCGACGACACCGCCCCCGGCGGTCCAGCGGGGCCGCCGCCCGCGGGGCGCCCCCCGACGAACGGCCCCGAGGACCGCACCGGCTGGCGGGCCCTGTGGCTGGGCGTCGGCGCGCTGGCGCTGGCGTGGCCCCTTTTCCCGCTGGCGCTGGTGCTGGGCGTGGCCTCGCTCGTCGTGGGCGTCAAGGCCCAGCGGCGCGCGCGCCGGCACAACGTGCTCGCGCCCGGCGCCGGCCCCGGCATGGTGCTCGGCGCGGTGGGGCTGGCCATGGCCGTGGCGGCGGCCGCGGTGTCGGTGCTGATCGGGCCGGAGATGAACGGCTACACCAAGTGCATGGACACGGCCAACACCAAGATCGACGAGGACGCGTGCCGTGACAAGTACATCCCGAGGATCGAGGAGAAGCTGAACCTGCCCAAGGGCAGCATGTCCGGCACCGTTCTCCCCTAGCGGTCCCCTTCGTCCTTCAGGACGTAGATGGCGCCACCGCGGTTCTCGGTGCGTTCGCGCGGTTCGGGTCCGGCCGCGTCGTCGTGGGACGGCCGCCGCTCGGC
Source organism: Actinomadura miaoliensis (assembly GCF_039536785.1). Classification (NCBI taxonomy): domain Bacteria; kingdom Bacillati; phylum Actinomycetota; class Actinomycetes; order Streptosporangiales; family Thermomonosporaceae; genus Actinomadura; species Actinomadura miaoliensis. Next base: position 178,766 of record NZ_BAAAZG010000019.1, on the reverse strand, counting down.
CTCCTCGGGCTCCGGGGCTCTCGGCTCGGGCGCGTAGGGCTCGGCGGCGTGCCCGTCCTTGTGCCCGTCTACCAGCCCGTCGTCGTGCCCGTCGTCGTGCCGGGCGCGGGCGGCGGACGGCGGCGCGCCGGCGCCGGGCCGGTCGGGCCCGTCGGCCAGGTCGGGCAGCGGATCGGTGGTGCGCGGCCTGTTCCGCGCGGTGCGGCGCGGCGCGAGGACGGGTTCGGCCTCCTCGAATTCGAGGGGGTCGGCGGCGTACGGCGACTGCGGAGGCTCAGGCGCGGCGACGGGCCGCGGCGCCTCCGCGGACGGCACCGGCACGGGGTGCGCCTCCGGTGTCTCCGGCGTCGCGGGGCCGGCGGCGGGCTCGGGCTGGTGCCGCTTCGCCCGCTTGGGCCGCCGGGGCCGCTTGGTGCCGCGGATCTTGCGGCGCCGCTCGGCGCGTTCGGACGACGCCTCGCCGGGACGGCGCAGGATCAGCCAGTTCGCCGTCCACGCCGCGATGGCCGCCGAGATGCCGATCTCCAGGGCCGCCAGCAGGCCGACCTGCCAGGGCGACGGCCCGACGGTGGCCATCCGGCCGCCGCCGATCGGGCCGCCCGACAGCGCCGCCAGCAGCGCCGCGACCAGGCCCGCCAGCGCCCCGGTCAGGAACCCCCACAGCGGCGCCGCCTCGTAGGACCGGCTCGGCATGGACCGCACCGTGAGCACCCCGCCGACGGCGCCCGCGGCGAACGGGGCGGCCAGCGCCACCAGGGACACCAGCGGCGCCGGCCCGGGCTCGGGCAGCGCGGCCAGCGGCGGGAAGGCGGGCATGACGTCCAGGAACACCCCGGTCGGCGACACGCTGGTGCCCGCCCCGACGGAGAAGCCCGGGCCGACGGCGTAGGACATGCCCCAGATCACCGCGTTCGGCAGGAACGCCAGCTCGATCAGCAGCAGCAGGGCCCCGCCGACGATGCCCGGGGCGAGCATGTCATACAGCTGGGTCGCCTCGTTCAGGTGCACGGCGAGGGACGCGCCGACCAGCACGGCCCCGGCGGCCAGCAGGACGGCGAGGGCGCCGGCGATGCCGACCACCAGCGAGCGGGGCCGTTCCGGCAGCAGCCGCAGCAACGCGCCGAGCCCGGAGCGCACCCGGCGGCCGGCGGCGACGTGGGCGACGACGGCCCGCGCCGCGCCCAGCCCGCCCGCGATCACGGCGACGACGAAGCAGGCGACCAGCGCCTGCCAGGCGGACGGGCGGGTCACCGGCGAGCTGGCGGCCAGGGCGAGCAGTCCCGCCAGCAGGGCGTAGGGAACGGCCAGCGCCACCGCGACGTGCGCCACGGCGACGCGCGGTCGGCGGCGCACGCCGCCGACCCGGATCATCCAGCCGCCGCTGCGGTACAGCAGCGCGCCCGGGATGACGAGCAGGCCGAGCGGCAGCAGCCCGACGCGGCCGTGCTCGACGGTGAATCCGGCGTGGTGGGACACCAGCCAGAACGTGACCGCCGTCCGGAACACCCCGGGCATGCCCGCGCCCAGCGCCGTGCGCGGTGCGGCGATCCAGCCGACGAGGGTGATGGTGGTGAGCACGGCGAGCCCGATGCCGATGCACCACAGCGCCCCGACCAGCCCCGTCACGTACAGGGGACGCGACACCGCGGCGGCGGCCTGCGGGGCCGCCCTGCCGGACGCCGACGCCGCCCTCGGCTGCTCGGGGGGCGGTGAGGTCACGCTGGTCTCCGGGCTCACATCGCTCACGGCGTCCATGCTGGCACCCGGGGCCCGCGCAGCCGGGGCCTCTCACCCGCCCGGCGTGTCGCCTTGCTGCGGATTGGTGACGGGCGGACGTCAGGCGTAGTGGTGTTCGTACAGGGCCCAGACGCGGGGCAGGCGGCGCCGGGTCTCGGCCTTGTCCTCCTCGAAGTCCCACATGGGTTCGAAGATGAGCCGCCAGAAGTCGTCTCGGTTCACGGCACGCACCCTGCCAGCCGCCACCGACAGAACCGCCGCGAGGCCGCCGGAGAGTGGACCGGAGAACGAAAGACGCCCGGGCCGCCGGGACGGGCGGCTCGGGCGTCTTTCCGGAACTGCGACGCGCCTCGTCAGAGGTTCCTCGTCAGACGTTCCCCGTCACAGGGTCCGCGTCAGAGGTTCTGCATGATCTCGCGCATGAGGCGGGCGGTCTCGCTGGGGGTCTTGCCGACGCGGACGCCGACCTTCTCCAGCGCCTCCTTCTTGGCCTGCGCGGTGCCCGCCGAGCCGGACACGATCGCACCGGCGTGGCCCATCGTCTTGCCCTCGGGCGCGGTGAACCCGGCGACGTAGCCGACGACCGGCTTGGTGATGTGCTGCTCGATGTAGGCGGCGGCGCGCTCCTCGGCGTCCCCGCCGATCTCGCCGATCATCACGATGGCGGCGGTGTCGGGGTCGTCCTGGAACGCCTGCAGCGCGTCGATGTGGGTGGTGCCGATGACCGGGTCACCGCCGATGCCGACGCAGGTGGAGAAGCCGATGTCGCGCAGCTCGTACATCATCTGGTACGTCAGCGTGCCCGACTTGGACACCAGCCCGATCCGGCCGGGCGAGGTGATGTCGGCGGGGATGATGCCCGCGTTGGACTTGCCGGGGGAGGCGATGCCCGGGCAGTTGGGGCCGATGATCCGGGTCTTGTTGCCCTTGGCCTCGGCGTGGCCCCAGAAGTAGGCGGTGTCGTGCACCGGGATGCCCTCGGTGATCACCACGCACAGCGGGATCTCGGCGTCGATCGCCTCGACCACGGCGTCCTTGGTGAACTTCGGCGGGACGAACACCACCGACACATCGGCGCCGGTCTCGGCCATGGCCTCGCGCACGGTGCCGAACACCGGCAGCGTGGTGCCGTCGAAGTCGACGCTCTGCCCGGCCTTGCGGGCGTTGACGCCGCCGACGACCTGGGCGCCCGCGGCGAGCATGCGGCGGGAGTGCTTCATGCCCTCCGAGCCGGTCATGCCCTGCACGATGATCTTGCTGTTCTCGGTCAACCAGATGGCCATGCTCATGCACCTGCCGCAGCGAGTTCCGCGGCGCGCCGGGCCGCGTCGTCCATGGTCTCGACCTGCTCGACGCCGGGCAGCGCCGCGTCGCTCAGGATCTTGCGGCCGAGCTCGGCGTTGTTGCCGTCGAGCCGGACCACCAGCGGCCGGTCGACGTTCTCGCCCCGCTCGGACAGCAGCTTGTAGGCGGACACGATGCCGTTGGCGACGGCGTCGCACGCGGTGATGCCGCCGAACACGTTCACGAAGACGGCCTTGACGTCGGCGTCCGACAGCACGATCTCCAGGCCGTTGGCCATGACCTCGGCGGAGGCGCCGCCGCCGATGTCCAGGAAGTTGGCCGGCTTCTGCCCGCCGAACTCCTCGCCCGCGTAGGCGACGACGTCCAGCGTGGACATGACCAGGCCGGCGCCGTTGCCGATGATGCCGACGGTGCCGTCCAGCTTGACGTAGTTGAGGTCCTTGGCCTTGGCGCGCGCCTCCAGCGGGTCGGCGGCGGCCTTGTCCTCCAGGGCCTCGTGCTCGGCCTGCCGGAACCCGGCGTTGTCGTCCAGGGTGACCTTGCCGTCGAGCGCCTTCACCTGGCCGTCGGTGGTGAGGATCATCGGGTTGACCTCGACCAGGGTGGCGTCCTCGTCGGTGAACACCGCCCACAGCCGCTCGATGAGGGTGGCGGCGCCCTCCTGGGCCTCGGCCGGCAGCTTGCCCGCCTGGGCGATCTCCAGCGCCTTGGCGCGGTCGACGCCGTCCAGCGCCGACACCGGCACCTTGGCCACGGCGTCGGGGTTGGTCGCGGCGACCTCCTCGATCTCCATGCCGCCCTCGGCGGAGCAGATCGACAGGAAGGTGCGGTTGGCCCGGTCGAGCAGGAAGGAGAAGTAGTACTCCTGCGCGATCGCGCTGCCCTCCTCGACCAGGACCTTGTGGACCGTGTGGCCCTTGATGTCCATGCCGAGGATCTGGCCGGCCAGGGCTTCGGCCTCGTCGGCGTTGTCGGCGAGCTTCACGCCGCCGGCCTTGCCGCGGCCGCCGGTCTTGACCTGGGCCTTGACGACGACCTTCGAGCTTCCCGCGGCGAACAGCTCCTCCGCGGCGGCCCGGGCTTCCTGGGGAGTATGGGCGACCTTGCCGGTAGGCACCGGTACCCCGTACTCGGCGAAGAGTTCCTTCGCCTGATGTTCGAACAGGTCCACGAGGCGTCCCTTGTAACGGATCGACAGCTGATGACCGCGCGAGTGGGGGGTGTGCAACACGGGGGTCCGTGGGGCCGCCACACCCTGCGGTCCGCTCCGTCGATGCAGCCTAGCCCCTTACCAGGAGTGACCGGACGCCAGGGGGAAGGCTCGGCGCGGGGTTCTCGGCCCCGGTGTGACGTCAGGGAAGGATGTCCGGTCTCACCGGCCCCGGGATGTGACCGGCGTCGCCGACGGTACCGATATGGCACCTGAGAAGGATGTCGTGTTTGACCTGCAGGAGGAGAAACCGCGGCACACCCTTTGATGTACTTGTCTTCGCCTTGCGGTAATGCGGGGTGAAGAAGGGGAGAAGGGCCGGTGGCCGAGGACCGGGTGGGGGCCGCGCGCGACGGCGGTCCGCGCAGGGTGCGGCGCGCTGTGGCGTTGCTGCTCGTCGCCGGTCTGGCGGCCACGTGCGGGGCGCGCATGCCCAGCGGAGGCGGGCCCGGGTGGGACAGCCCGGGGCTGGTGGGCGGCGGTGGCTGGCCGTTCGCCGGGGTGCCGCTGGACGCCGAGGAGGAGGACGGCGCCGCGTATCTGCCGGGCAGCTCGGTGGTGCGGCTGCGCGACGGGCGGGTGCGGCTGGTGCCGTTCGGCGCCGAGACGGCGATCACAGTTCCGGCGTCCGATCCGCGGGTGCGGCAGGCGGTGCGGTCCGACAGCCTGTGGCTGACGCGGGGCACGGTTCCGGGACAGACCGCGACCGAACGGGAGATGGCCGAAAGGGCCCTGCTCGACCTGCGTCTGCTGACCCGTCCCAACGGGGCGTCGCTGGCGTCGTGGTACGGGGCCTGGCGGTACGCCTGGCCTCGGGACGCGGCGTTCGCGGCGGCGGCGTTCGCCGTCACCGGGCACACGCCGGAGGCACGGCGGGTGCTGCGGTTCCTGGAGCGGGTGCAGACGGACGAGGGCCGGTGGGCGGCCCGGTACCACCCCGACGGCAGCGCGGTGATCGACGGCCGCGACCCGCAGCTCGACTCGCTGGGCTGGGTGGTGTGGGCGAGCTGGCTCGTCCACACGCACGATCCGGCGGGAGCGGGACGGCTGCCGGAGCTGTGGCCGATGGTGGTGCGCGCCGCGGACCAGCTGGCCTCCTCGCTCGACTCCGAGGGGCTGCCGCCGCCGTCGTCGGACTACTTCGAGCGTTCACCCGGCACCGAGCAGGACCCGGACCGTCCCACCCTGGGCGTCGTGGGGCCGGTGCTGGCGGGCCTGCGCGCGGCGGCCGCCCTGGCGCGCGACCGCGGCGACCTGGCGCGGTCGTCGCACTGGCAGAACGCCTCGCTGCGGCTGTCGAACGCGGTGGCGCGGCATTTCGCCCCTTACGGCTACCCGCGTTCTCCGGTACGGGGCGGCCGCATGGACACCTCTGTGACGTTCGTCGCTCCCCCGTTCGCCCCGCAGGACTGGGGGGTGAGCGCGGCGGTGCTGAACGCGGCCGAACGGCTCACGCTGCCGAACGGCGGGGTGCTGCCCGGCGAGAAGTGGGCGGGCAACCGGACCGTGGCGTGGACCCCGGAGATGGCGATGTTCGCGTTGACCGCCGCCTCGTCGGGCCGAGTTCAGGAGGCGCGGGCACGCCTGGACTGGCTGGCCCGGCACCGCACGTCCCTGGGCGCCCTGCCGGAGAAGGTGGACGCCAAGGGCCGCCCCGCCGGTGTGGCGCCCCTGGGCTGGACGGCGTCCCTGGTGCTACTGACCCTCACGGCCCTGGAGCACCCCCTGCCCGTGCCGCCCGTTCCCTGACGAAGCCTCGCGGTCAGCGCCACTCGTCGGCCAGCAGCGACCAGATCTGCTCGTCCCGGCGCTCGCCGTGGAACACGTAGGACTGCCGCAGCGTCCCGTCGAGCCGCATGCCGAGCCGCTTGGCGACGGCCTGGCTGCGCAGGTTGTCCGGCGCGCACCGCCACTCCACGCGCACCATGCCGCGTTCGCCGACCGCCCAGTCGATCATGTGGCGGACCGCACGGGTGACCAGCCCGCGCCCCTCCGCCTCAGCCTCCAGCCAGACTCCGACCTCGCAGACGCCCACCGCGGTGTCGAACGTCCGGAACACGGTGCCGCCCCGGAGCACACCGTCCACCCAGATCCCGTAGATGCGGCCGGTGTCGGCGGCCTGCCGGTCGGCGTAGTCGCGCAGGAGCGTCCGGGCCTTTTCTACGTCCGTCACCGTCGTGGCCCAAGGGATCCAGTTGGCGATGTGCGGGCGCGCACGCTCGCCGTGGGCCAGGAACTCCTCCGCCTGCCACGGCTCCAGCGGACGCAGCCGCGCCCCGTCCCCCAGGTCGACACCGAACACGCTGACCTCCAGAGTGCGTACCCAACGTTTGTTACGTACTCTATGGCGCATGCCCGCACGAGGTGACCATGACGCCCGGCGACGTGACGTGTCCGAGGCGGTGTGGCGCGTCCTGTCCGAACGCGGCTTCGCGGGGCTGACGCTGCGCGCGGTGGCGGCGGAGATGGGCGCCTCGACGGGCCTGCTCACCCACTACTTCCCGAACAAGAAGGCGCTGATCGCGCACGCCCTGGACGTGGCCGACGAGCGCACCGAAGGCCGCGCCCGCCGCGTCCCGTCCGACGAGGGCCTGGCCGCCCTGCGCGCCGCCCTGCTGGACGTCCTCCCCCTCACGCCCGGCGCCGCCGTGATGAACCGCGTGTGGGTGGGGTCCTGGGACGGCTCCCTCGGCGACCCCGACCTGGCCGACCGCGAACGCCGCCGCTACGACCGCTGGCGCGCCCGCCTGTGCGTCCACGTGGCCGCCGCCCGCGACCGCGGCGAACTGCCGGCCTCGGCCGACGTGGACGACACCGTCGCCACGGTCGCCGCCTTCACCCACGGCCTGGTCGTCCAGGCCCTCTTCGACCCGGACCGCTTCCCACCCGATCGTCAGCGCACCCTCCTGGACGACTTCCTGAACGCCCTGCGCACGCGCTGACGCCGTCAGGCCGGCTTGACGTCAAGCTGCCTTGACGGCAGGCTCGGATCATGTCCACACCCGAGGCGCTCGAACGAGAATTCACCCTCCGCACCGCCGTCGCCCGCTACGACGAACTCGCCACTCGGCACGCACTGGCCGTCACCGGCCCGGAGGCCGCCGAGGCCGCGACGCCCGCCCTCACCCGCGAGGAGTCCCTGGAACTCCTCGCCCTGGGAGAAGTGATCGCCCGCAAGGCCGCCTACGGCCGCCAGCTGGTGGTCCGGTCGGCGCGCGCGGCCGGTGCGTCCTGGTCGCAGATCGGCGCTGCCCTTGGCTCCAGCAAGCAGGCCGCCTGGGAGGCGCACCACCGCTGGATCGACGAGCAGGCCCGCCGCGACCCCGACGGCGGCCACTGGGGCCTCACCCCCGAGGAGGAGTCCGCCGCCCGCACCCTGGCCGGCCCCTCCGACGACGCCTAGCGCCGCCGACCATCGGGGGTTCACGACGCCGCGCGCACGTCAAGCCGCAGATGCGCGATCACGGGGAAATGGTCCGACGGGTAGACGCCGCCGACCTGCCATGGATCGATCTCGCTCCACAGCGTCTCCACGGCCCCACGTGACAGGATCCAGTCGACCCTTCTCCCGCCCGGCACCGGCGCCTGCCAGCGAGCGTCGGTCTTGTACTGGGCGCCACGCCGCCGAGCCGTCACCCAGGTGTCCTGGAACGCGTCCGTCCCGGTCAGCATCGAGTACGGCCGCGAATTCCCCGCAGCGGCATTGAAATCGCCGGCGGCGAGCACCGGAACGCCGGCCTCGAATTCACGCACCTTCTTGAGCACAAGCTCGGCACTCTTCACCCGCGAATTCTCCGACTCGTGATCGAAGTGGGTATTGAGCTGGTAGAAGACGACACCGGTCCGCCGGTCGCGCAGTTTCACCCACGTCACCATCCGGACGTACCTGTTTCCCCAGGTCGCCGAGCCGATGACGTCAGGCGTGCCCGACAGCCAGAAGTGGCCGGAATCCAGAACATCGAACCGCTCGGCACGGTAGAAAATGGCCAGAAACTGATCCCGAGTGTCACCCCGTAACCCCATGCCGACCCACCGGTGACCGGGCAGCGCTCGTTCCAGATCCCGCATCTGCGGCCACTTGGCCTCCTGCACGCCGAGCAGATCCGGATCGTGCTTGCGCAGCAACCGCTTCACCAGCGGCAACCGCGTCCGCCAGTCCCGAGGCGGCGGATCGGCCACACCCCGCACGTTGTAGGTCATCACCCGCAACGTCGGATCGCGCCCCGCCCCAGGCCACGCCGCCATGAATCCCGACAGTCCGAGCACCGCCAAGCCCGCCGCCAGCACCCCGGCCCACCGCCGCCCCACCGACCACCCGGAACGGCCCATCAAGCCCCCTCCCACAGAGGCACCCCACCCACCCAACCGTAACCCGGCCGCCTTCGGCTCCCAGGAGAGGCGTGCGTCACCTCCCGTGGAAATGCCTTTCGTTCGAGCCCTTCCCTTCCGCAGGCCCGCACTCCGCGACAACTAACCTTCAGGTAACCACGCACTTCAAAGTGCGTTCTTGTGGCACGAACCGCTGCCGGTGAAAAGTGTTCCGCATGAGCGAGCAGCATGAACGAATCAGCATCCTCGGTCTGGGCGCCATGGGGCGCGCGCTCGCGGGCGCGCTCCTCGCAGCCGGTCGCGAGGTGACGGTCTGGAACCGCACTCCCGGAAAGGCGGGCGACCTTGTCGCACGCGGCGCGCGGGAGGTGTCGAGTGTGGAAGGGGCGATCGATGCGAGCGACCTGACGGTCGCGTGCCTGCTGGATGACGCCAGCGTCCGCGAGACGCTCGCCCCGGTGGTGCAGAAGCTGGCCGACAGGACGCTCGTCAACCTCACCAGCGGCTCCGTGCGGCAGGCGCGGGAGCTCGACCGGTGGCTCAAGGAGTACGGGGTGCGTTTCCTCGCGGGCGGGATCATGGCCGTACCGCCGACGGTGGGGACGGAGGGAGCGTTCATCCTCTACAGCGGTGCGCGTGACCTGTTCGACCGTGTCGCTCCCGCGCTCAGCCCTCTGGGCCGTCCTCACTGGGTGGGCGAGGACCCGGGGTTCGCGGCGCTGTACGACATGGCAGCACTGAGCGGTATGTACGGCATAGGGGCCGGGGTGGACCACGCCGTGAGGATGCTCCACGCGGAAGGCGGCGACGTGGAGACGTTCAAGCGCGAGGTGCTGCGGCCCTGGCTGGAGCAGATGCTCCCGATCTTCGTCGCCGGCGCCGACGTGAGTGACACCGTTCCGGACGAGTACAACCCCGAGATGCAGGCGGTCGGCCTGGAGAACATCCTCGCCGCGTCCGGGGAAGCGGGCGTGCCCGCGGACCTGGCCGGACACCTGCGCGCCTCACTGTGGCGGATGCGACGGGCCGTCGCCACCGCCGGCTGAGTCCGTCCGCGAGTAGGGCGGGCCGTCCCGGCTACCATGAGGCAGGTGCGCAACCCGCCCTACATCTGCGCCCTCGACGCCGCGATGGATGTCGTCGGGGGCAAGTGGAAAGCGCTGATCCTGTGGGCGCTGGACGAGCGGATCCATCGATTCGGCGAGTTGCGCCGGAGCCTCCCAGGCATCAGCGAGAAGGTGCTCACCCAGCAACTCCGCGAACTTGAGGCGGACGGCATCGTCAGGCGAACCGTGTTCAACGAGACGCCGCCCCGGGTCCAGTACGAACTGACCGACGAAGGCGTCGCCCTCTACGCGGCGCTCAGCGCCCTGGGCGAATGGGGCACCCGCCGAATGCGCGAACTCGACATCGTCCCCACCCACGGCCAGCAGTAGGCCGCGGCGCCGGGGCGTGCGCCAGGCGCCTCCTATCCAAGGGAACCTTGTGCATAGCGACGGTAGTGCTCGCTGAGGGCGCCCGTGGGGAGGTCGGGCCACTGAGTGAGTGCACCGGTACGGCGATCGACGACCACCACCGTCTCCCCAGGTGCGGATCGGACGATGAATCCCGCGTCGAACTCTTCGACTGCCACCGCCACCGCACGTCCCGCCTGATGGGCGAACCAGCCTTCGGCCCGGCGCCACGCCTCGGCACGGTCGACACCACTGAATCGCACCCTGTACGCGGACAGCGCCTCGGCCACGCCGCGCACCGTGCGGCATTTCGCCGTGCCGCACGACATGCACACGTCCCGGTCGTGGGGGTCCCGACCGTGACGGTGGATGCCGAGGACGGTGTTGAGCGCCGCCGCCAGGCCCAGCGCCAGTGACCGCGCCTCGCGGAGGAAGGCCGCGGTGAAGTCGTCCAGCCCGGCCGACTCCACGAGCGAGGCGATGGCGTCCGGGTCGGCGCGCATGGCCGTTCCCAGCGCGGAGCACACCTGGTCGACGGTCTGCTCGCGCACCACCCGCCCGTTCATGCGGCCGCCACCCAGGACACGCCGGACGACGCGAACACGGCCGTGACCGTCCGGGCCTGCTCGTTGCCGAACCAGCCCCATCCCGCCGCCATCGCCGAGATCGTCCGCAGCCCGCGCCCGCACTCCGCGAGCTCACCGGCGTCCACGACGGCCGGCTCGTTCGGCCCGCCCTGGTCGCTGACCGCGACGGCGACGAGCGCGTCCCAGCGGCCGACGTCGACCGCGAACGTCCCGCCGGGCCCGCCCGACCTGGTGTGCCTCAGCGCGTTCACCACCAGTTCGTCGGCGGCCAGCGTCACCTCGTCAAGGAAGGGACAGTCGTCCAGCAGCGCCGCCACGAACCGCCGCGCGGCCGCCGCGTACCGCGCCTGCCCCGGAAAGGACCGCCGCCAGCGCATCCCGCCCGCCGGCTCGCTCGCGAAGAAGATCGAAACGCACATCGCACACCTCGGGAATGGACGAAGTCGGATCAAGCGGCCCCCCGGCCCGCTCACCACCACATCGTCACCCCCCGTGGCCACCCGCACACGATGAACCCACCAGCAAAGTCATCGAGCTACATGATCAGCACTGATCACGGTCTGCACGTCCAACTGTCGAACGTGCAACTCCCGAACGTGCACGACTCGCATGTGCGGAACTCGCACAGACCAGATTCCGCTGCCCCACCTCTCCTACCTTCGGGATCGCCACCTACCTCCACCGAAAACAGGCAACCCGATTGCGCGCGACCGGATGATTGCGCATCGTTAGTGCTCCGTACTCTGTGTGACCAAGCTGAGGGAGGAAGGCCATGCCGAGTCCCTACGTTCGCCGCCTACTTCTCGCCGCAGAGATCCGCAAACTGCGCGAGAGTCGTGACCTGACGACTGACGAGTTCGCCCGACTCGTCTACCAGTCCCGCTCCAAGATCATCCGGTTGGAGAACGGGACACTCCGCGTCGACCTCTACGACCTGATGAACATGCTCGACCGGCTGGAGGTCACCGGAACCCAGCAAGAAAAGATCATCCGACTTGCCCGCGACGCTGGCGAGAAGCACTGGTGGGACCGCTATGGCAATGCCATGGGGCCCCGGCAACGCCTCTACGCAGACCTCGAATCCGGTGCCGACACGATCCGCGAGTACAACCAGACGGCGATACCTGCCGTTCTCCAGACCCCCGAGTTCGTCGACGCACTGGTGGAACTCGATCGCTGCCAAGGCTCGCTCGACTACCGCCCCGAACGGATGGCCGAGGCCCGCAAGCAGCGCCAGAACCACCTACTGAAGGAGGACGGCCCCACCTACGAGGCCATCGTGGACGAGTACGTCATGCACCGCTTGGCCGTCCCGCGCCCGGTCATGGCCGCCCAACTGCGCCACATGGTGGACGTGGTCACAGCCGAGGAACGCATCATCGTCCGCATACTCCCCAACAACGTTCTGATCCCCGGCGGTCTCCTGCCCCTAGCCTCGTTCTCGCTCTACACGTTCCCTGACCCAGGGGACCCGCCGATGGCGGTGGTCGAAACCGTCACCACAGATCTCGTTCTCACCCAACGTCGGGAGGTAGCACGGTATACCGGGATGTACAACCGACTTCGAGATGCCGCACTATCCAGGGAGCGCAGCCTCGCGCATCTAAACGAGGTGGCCGACCGGCTAACCGACGAGAGGAAACTCACAGCATGAGCAGGCACTACACCAACTGGCGCAAGTCACGCCACAGCCAGCCCAACGGCAACTGCGTTGAGATCGGACGGGCCGACGACGGCACCATCGGCATCCGCGACACCAAACAACACGGCACCGGCCCCATCCTGGAGTTCACCCAGGCCGAGTGGGCCACCCTCGTCCACAGGATCCGCACTCACCAACTCAACACATGACCAGGCAATACACCCACTGGCGCAAGTCACGTCACAGCGAGCCCAACGGCGAATGTGTCGAGCTGGGACGAGCCGACGACGGCACCATCGGCATCCGCGACACCAAGCAGCACGGCACCGGCCCCACCCTCGAACTCACCCCCACTGAGTGGGCCGCCTTCGTCCGCAAAATCCGAAAGCACGACATCAACGCCTGACCAGGCACTGCATCCGGTGACGCAAGCCAGCCTCAACGAGCCCCTCTCAGCGCGTGCGTCCAGGTCGGACGAGCCGATGACGGAACCATCGGTGAACGCGACACCTGGCAGCACGTCCCGGACTCGTGCAGAGGCCCACCCAGCCGGTGCGGGGCACTTCCGCCCAGAGACGAACACATGGCAGGTCAGAGCATGGCCGAGAGATATACCAACTGGCGTAAGTCTCCCCACAGCGATCCGGACAGCCACTGCGTGGAGGTTGGACGAGCCGACGACGGCACCATCGGCATCCGCGACACCAAGCAGCACGGCACCGGTCCCGTACTTGAGTTCAACCCCGCCGAGTGGGCCGCCTTCGTCCGCAAGATCCGAAAGGCGGGAATCAACGGCTGACCAGGCATTACCGGTGATGCAAGCCAGTGTCACCAATCCCGACGGTGCGTGCATAAAGGTTGGGCGGGTGACGGACCACACCATCGGCATCTGCGAGCCGCAGAGTACGGCATGGGGCCGCGAGGTTGAAGGGCTTGGCCAGGAAGGAAAAGAGCACCTTCCCGGCCTTAAAGCTTCGGGCGCGCGAGCCTACGCTAAAGCCCATGGCGAGTGACGGGCGCGTGCTGTGGGTGAAGCCCTTCGATCCTGGCCATCACCAGGCGGACACGGCCGGGCGCCGTGGCGAGTGTGGTTGGCATGGTCAAACACAGCAGCGCGGGACATGCCCCAACCCCCCATTCGCCAGCGTCAAGCTTCAGTACGCCGACTACGCGCCGGTTCAGTCCGCGTGCGAGCGCGCGTTGGTGGAGATCTCAGAACGTTACGGGTTCCCGATCCCGCGTTCGGCAATCCCGCCCCGTGGCTGACGGTCCTGCGCTCACAAGCTGCCCTCACCCCAACGGTTCACAACGGCGGTACGTATGACCAGGCGATATATCGGCTGGCGCAAGTCACGCCACAGCGCCCCAGACGCGGGCTGTGTCGAGGTCGGACGAGCCGACAACGGCACCATCGGCGTCCGCGACACCAAACAACACGGCACCGGCCACACCCTCGAACTCACCCCCACCCAGTGGGCCACCCTCGTCCACAAGATCCGCACCCAACAACTCGACACATGACCAGGCAATACACCCACTGGCGCAAGTCACGCCACAGCGAGCCCAACGGCCACTGCGTCGAGGTCGGACGGGCCGACGACGGCACCATCGGCATCCGCGACACCAAGCAGCACGGCACCGGCCCCACCCTCGAATTCACCCCCGCTGAGTGGGCCGCCTTCGTCCGCAGGATCCGTCAGCACGAAATCGACGCGTGACCAGGGACAACTTGTAGGTGGCGCACAGCGCCTCACGGAGGCCCTTTAGGGGTCCTAACAGATTCAGCGGACGAGGCGTCGCCGGCAGATGATGGCTGCGGCGAGGGTCATGAACGCCTCGTGGATGTCGTCGCGGATCTCCCAGCGGATGCGTAGGCGGCGGAACCAGTGCAGCAGGCCGATGGTGCGTTCGACGACGTAGCGGTGACCGCCGAGGCCTATCCGTGCGGGGCGCCACGGCGGGCTATGACCGGTCTGATGCCCTTGGCCCGTACCAGCCGCCGGTATTTGTCGTGGTCGTAGGCGCGGTCGGCCAGCAGGCGCCTGGGCCGGCGGCGGAGGCGTCCGACCCGGCCTCGGACGGGCGGCACCGCTTCCAGCAGCGGCATCAACCGGGTGGGCGATGTTGCGTTTGAGGCAGCGCATGGCCTCGCGTTTGGTCTTGCCTTCGAAATGCGTCGGTCGAGGTATTCGCGGGTGCGTGTAGCGCACCTTAGGCGTGTGACGACGACGCGGTAGAGGGCTGCGTTGGCTTGGCGGTCGCCGCCACGGTCCGGTCTTCGGATCGGTGCCGTACGCCTCCACCAGCAGCCGGGAGGTCACGTACCCGGCACCGGTGGTCAGCTCGTACTCCAGCCGCTAGGGCAGCGGATCACCGCAATGGCGGCCCCCGAGTCCGTCAGGCTGCCTTACTCCGCGTCTGCGATCTCGGCGCCTTCCGGCTGCACCAACACGACCGATCTCGTCATGCGTCCTGCATATCCCGGAACAGGCCAGGGTGAGCTCTGGCCCGATCTTCAGGCACGGGCCAGCGTGGTGACGACCACGTCCCAGTCCCGGGGTGGCAGTTCATGGCCCGTGCCCGGGAGCCGGATCAGTTCGGCCCCGCGGATCTCGCGGGCCAGCGCCTCGCCGTTGCCGATCGGGAAGAACGGGTCGTCCTCCCCGTGGACGACCACCGTCGGCACGCCGATCTCGCCCAGCCGCTCGCGCCACCGGGGGCGGGAGTCCAGCGCCGCGAACACGGACCCGGTCTGGTTCGATCGGTGCACCTTCGCGGCGTCCGCGTTCTCCGGCACCACCGCGCGGTCGAAGATCCGGCCCGCCAGATCGCGTGCCGCGGCCTCGTCGAACCCCGCCGAGCCGGCCTTGTGCCGCGCGAGTTCCACCATGGCCGCCTGCACCGACGCACGGTCGGACCAGTCGGGCTTCGGGGCCGACATGAGGAACTTCATCAGCTCCGCGTCGTGCTCGGGCAGGTCGGAGTCCACCGGCCCCGGAGCGTTAGGCCTGGTCGCGATCAGGGTGAGCGCGGCCACCCGGTCGGCGTGGTCGAGGGCCAGGAGCTGCGCGATCCAGCCGCCGACGCCGAAACCCGCCACGTGTGCGGGCGGCAGGCCGAACGCGTCCAGCAGACCGGCCGCGTCGGCGACCAGGTCGCGAAGGGTGTACTCGGGGGCATCCGGGTCGACCGTGGTGGACCGGCCCGTATCACGCAGGTCGTACCGGATCACATGTCGCGGCGTCCCGGCCAGTTGCTCGCACAGCGCGTCCGGCCAGGAGAGCATCGAGTTGCCGATCAGCAGCACGGGTGGCGCGTCCGGCTCCCCGAACGTCTCCGTGCACAGCTCCACTCCGTTCACCGTCACCAGGCGCTCGTCACCCACGCTCGCTGCCCCCTCGTTCAGTCCGCCCCATGGCTTGCTCCATGGGGGTGTGATCTCTTGACCCTGGGGACGAGGAAAACTCATCGGGCCCGGGACCGCGGGCGGGGGCGTGGATGTCCTGGGACGGGCACCGACCCGCCGCCGTGGCAGGCCGGATTCGTATCCAAGCCGCCCAGCGCCGGCATGTCGAGCGGACCACCGCCTGACACAACGCCTTCGCCCGGCTCGCCCGCTGTTACGAACGCCGCGAGATCGTCGTCGAAGCCTTCTTCGATCTCGCCGACACCATCATCACCGTCCGTAGCCTGATCCGCTGTGCCTGGACCACCCACCGCTGGGACGCTCGCCCCCCACGCCGCCGATGATGACCACCCATCTGCGTGGGCCCTGAGAGGTTCTAACAGAATCAGCGGACGAGGCGCCGCCAGCAGATAATCGCTGCAGCGAGGGTCATGAACGCCTCGTGGATGTCGTCGCTGATCTTCCAGCGGATACACAGGCGGCTGAACCAGTCCCTACGTCGTCGAGCGCACCATCGGCCTGCTGCAGTCACGTCACAACGAACCCAACGGCGAATGTGTCGAGGTCGGACGGGCCGACGACGGCATCGTCGGCGTCCGGGACACCAAGCAGCACGGCACCGGTCCTGTGCTTGAGTTCAGCCGCGGCGAGTGGGCCGTCTTCGTTCGGAAGGTTCGCAAGCACGAAATCGACGCGTGGCCAGGGACAACTAGTCCCTCAGCGCGTGCGTCGATATTGGACGAGCCGAGGACAGCACCCTGGGGCGTTGAACCGGCGGGTTGTCATTGGGGCTTGGTTCGGAAGGCTCGGCGGTAGGCGCCTGGGGTTGTGCCGAGGGTGTTGAGGAAGCGCCTGCGGAGGTTGGTGGCCGAGGAGAGACCGACGCGGCGGGCGATGGCGTCCAAGGGGAGGTCGGTGGACTCCAGCAGGTCCTGGGCGGCGGCGATCCGCTGGGCGAGCAGCCACTGCCCGGGGCTGGTGCCGAGCTGGTCGGCGAACCGGCGGGCGAGGGTACGCGCCGACACGCCCGCCTGCGCGGCCATGCTCTCGATGGTGATCGGTTCGCTGAGTCTCCGGGTGATCCACTCCAGCAAAGGCGCGAGGGTGCCGTCGATCTGGGCGGGGTGTGGCGGCGCCGAGTACTGGAGCTGACCGCCCTCGCGGTGGGGCGGCATGACCATCGTCCGGGCGATATGCGCGGCGTACCGGGCGCCCTGGTCGCTGCGGACCAGGTGCATGCACAGGTCGATGCCGGCCCCGGCTCCGGCGCTGGTGGCCACGTCACCGTGGTCCACGTACAACACGTCCGGGTCGACCTGGATGTGCGGGAAGCACGTGGCAAGCTCGTCCGCCAGTGCCCAGTGGGTGGTCGCCCGCCGTCCGTCCAGCAGACCGGCGTGCGCCAGCGCGAAGGCGCCGGAGCAGATGCTGACCAACCGCGCTCCGCGAGCGTGCGCGCGGCGCAGGGCCTGCATGACCGCAGGTGAGGGGGGCTCCTCGGGCGGCAGCCAACCCGGGATGACCACGGTGTCCGCCCGGTCGAGTGCGTCCAGCCCGTCGGTCACGAGCATGTCGTACCCGGCGCGCGTCGCGACCGGGCCAGGGCGCTCCGTGCACACGTTGAAGGCGTACCGCACGGGAAGTCCTGGCCGCTCGATGCCGAACACCTGGGCCGCGCAGGCGAGTTCGAAGGTCGATTGCGAGGGGCGGACGAGCGCCGTCACCCGATGCATGGCAGAAAAGTACCGGATGATGTCTTTCCTGACACTCGGCGGCGCGACGGCCGGCCGCCAGGCTGGCCCCATGGCGACAGAACAGAACACGTCTGGCTATGTGTGGTCCACCGTCGAGGACGCGCCGGTCCGCGAACTGTTCCCAGGCATCCGTCTGCGGCCGCTGTGGCAGGGGGACAACGGCGCGAAGGCCTTCGTGCTCCAGATGGACGCGAATACGTGCTGGCAGGGAGTCGACGTCCATGAGCCGGGTCCCGAGGAGGTCTTCGTGGTCTCCGGCGTCTTCAACGACGGGGAGCGGGACTACCCGGCCGGGTCCTTCATCCACGCCCCCGCGGGTTCTTCACATGTCCCGCAGACGACGACGGGCTGCACGCTGTTCCTCTTCTTCCCGGAAGGCTAGACACCCATCGTCACTCCGCGACACTCGTCAGATCGGTCACCGGTTGAGACGGCCACCGCGGTGTCGCTGAGAGCATGATCGGCGGCAGGGCGCGACGAACGTCGGCTTCGCGGCCTGCCGCCGAACCGGTCGCCTCGGCGGTCACGTCGTCGGGCCGCGGCTCCAGCAGGATGGGACCCGGCACAGGCTTCCCGAGGGCGGCGGTGTTGCTCCCGAGCGAAGATCTGCGGCGGCCGCCGTGCCGCCATGCGCAGGCAGGCGGGTTTGTACAGCCGAGGGCGGAGGCCGGTCGGTGAACCGCGCGTCGGCCTCGGGCCGTCGGGGTTTCTCATGCGGGGTTGAGGACGGATTCAGGGCCTTCCCCCCTCGGCCAGCAGTTCCAGGAACCGGCCGCGCGCCCTCCGGCGGAGCCGAAATCCGATCATCGGGCGCCGCACGCGGTGGCATCGATGTCTGTCGGGCCAGCCCTTCAGCGGTGGCTCCCGCTGGCATCACGGCATGGGCTCGTCCTCGAACTGACCCCGCGGAGTGGGCCGCCTGCATCCACGGGAACAACAGGCGTCTGGCAGGTCACGGATCTTCGATGGGCCTGTCGCCGGGCCACCGAACTCGGCGAAAGGGGGCGGCGTGCCAGATCCGGATGACGGCCGGAGCGGGGATCGCGACGGGGGGCCCGCTGAAGAGTTCGCGGCACCAGACGGTGCCGTTCGTCATTCGCCGGGGGGCAGCCGGGCAGGGACGGTCTTTGTTCGTTCTGGAGTTCAGAGCCGGCTCTACGCTCGGGTGCATGGTGTTCGACTCCGTTCATTTCGACTTCCAGCCGTATGCCGGTATCGACATGGATCGCTATGTGCGGCGGACGCGTTGCAGCTGGGACGTCGGCTGGCGGTCGTTGCTCGTTCAGCGGTTCGACCACGCTCCCGTGGTCGAGGACTTGGAATTGCCGGGCACGGCGGACCTGCACCTGGTATTGGCCGAAGCAGGCCACGCGGAGATGGAGACGCGGACCGGCGGCCGTTGGAGTCGTCACACCTGGTCCCCGGGGCGGCTTGAGCTGAGCGTTCCCGGCCGGCCCGCGCTTCGCCGCTATCGGGCGGACGGGCCGATGCGAAGTGTGCAGGTCCATATCCCGTGGGGCACCGTCGAACGGACCGCGGCGCAACTGGGCGGGCATGCGGTGGACTACGAGAGCATGGCCGCGTCCGTGGCGGCGGGTGACCCGCTCATCGACGAGATCATGCGCGCTCTGGGCACGGCGGACGAGGTCGGGGATCTCTACGCGGAGTCCGCGGCTGCCTTTCTGGCCGTCCGCCTTCTCACGCATCATCGCGGGCGGTCCGATCCGCGCGTGCCGGTACGGGACGACACGCGGGTCCGGGCGGTCATCGCGCTCATGCGCGACCGGCTGGCCGAGCCGCTCACCCTGGCCGACCTCGCCGGCGAGGTCTACCTCAGCGTTTACCACCTCGTGCGTGTCTTCAAAGCGGCGACGGGCGAGACACCGCACCGATATCTGACCCGGCTGCGCATCGAGGAGGCGCAGCGCCTGCTGCGGAACAGCGACCTGCCGATCGCCGAGATCGCGCCACGCTGCGGCTTCGCCAGTCCCGGGGCCCTCTCGGCGGCGTTCCTGCGTGAAACCGGCATGCGGCCGTCGGCGTACCGCAATTCCTGACCGCTGTCTCCGCAATCTCGCACATGGGCTTCGCGGTCACGACGTCCCTAGGCTCGGGGCCGTGCCGTACACGCGAATCATTTCCGCCGATCGGGCGGTGTTCCACATCGCACATCTCCATTCCGCACGTGACGGGAGGAGGTCATCGCGATGACTGAAATCGAGCCGTTCACGATCCACGTTCCCGACGAGGATTTGGCCGACCTGCGTGCTCGCCTGGAGCGCATCCGGCTCCCGGAGCCGGAGACGGTGCCGGACCCGTCGCAAGGCATCGAACTGCACCGGATGAGCGCGTTGCTGGACGCCTGGCGTCATTACGACTGGCGGAAAAGAGAAGAACAGTGGAACGCGATTCCGCAGTACCGTGCCCACATCGACGGGCTGCGCATCGCGTTCTGGCACGTGCGTTCACCGGAGCCCACAGCGCTCCCCCTGCTGCTGACGCACGGCTGGCCGGGGTCGGTATTCGAGTTCGAGGATGTGCTCGGGCCGCTCAGTGACCCCGTCGCTCACGGCGGTTCCGCGGACGACGCCTTCCACGTGGTGGTGCCGGCGCTGCCGGGCTTCGGGTTCAGCGACCGTCCACGTGAACAGGGCTGGAATCCCGGCCGTACCGCACGGGCGTGGGCCGAACTGATGAGCGCCCTCGGCTACGAACGGTTCGCCGCCCACGGCGGAGACTGGGGCGCGTATGTGAGCACCGAACTGGCGCGCCTGGTTCCTGAGCGCATCGCGGGCCTGCACCTGACGATGCCGCTGGCCTCTCCCCTGCCGGAGGACCGGACTTCGCCGACCGAGGCGGAACAACGCGTCCTGGACCGGCGCGACCTGCACCTGGCGGACGGATACGGCTTCGGGATGCTGATGAGCACCCGCCCGCAGACCCTGGGCTACTCCCTGCTCGACTCGCCCTCCGGCCTGGCCGCGTGGCTCGGTGAGAAGTTCGCCGCTTACGCGGACACCCGGCCCGAGGCCGGAGGCGGGCTGAGCTTGCGGCAACAGGTGGACGGCATCGCCCTGTACTGGCTGACCGGGACCGGTGCCTCCAGCGCTCGCTGGTACTGGGAGGCGATGCGGTGGGTACCGCTCAGCGCGGAGGAAGAGAACGCGCAGCCGGTGACCGTACCGACGGCGTGCTCGCTGTTCCCGGCCGAGCCGTGGCCGACGACGCGCCGGTGGGCCGAACGCCGGTACCGCGATCTCCGATCGTGGAACGAGCTGGACCGCGGCGGGCACTTCCCGGGTCTGGAGCAGCCGGACCTCCTGGTCTCCGAGCTCAGAGAAGCCTTCCGTGAGTTGCGGGGCACCGGCGGGAGCAACCGGCCGTAACCGGCGGCCCAGGCCCCCGTGACCCGAGCGAGGGCAGCGCCACGGGGACCACCAGGGCACGATCTGGCGTTCGTGGTCACGTCGGCGACGGCCCGTGTGTGGCGGGGCCACACCTTTCCGCCGTCAGGGGTGCGGGCGGAGGCCATCGAGGGCGATCTCGATGAAGCGGCGCCAGTCGCCCACCGTGTTGCGGCTGATCGCCGCCACCGCACCCGCGATCATGTAAAGGTCGGCGACCGTGGCGTCGGCGCGGATCGTGCCGTCCGAGCGGCCGCGTTCCAGCAGGTCCGCGCCGATGGCGAGGAGATCGGCGCCGACCTGGCCGCGCGGCTCGGTGTCGCCGAGGGCGGCCTCGATGGCGCTGGACACCCCCTGCCCCTCCTCGTGCACCCTCCCGATGCGCGCCAGGAAGCACGACAGTGCCCGGCGCGCGTCGGGCTGGGTCAGGCACTCCTCCCTCGCGTACCGCAGGATCTCGGCGAAGCGCTGCTCGGCCACCGCCTCCACCAACGCCCGACGGTTGGGGAAATGCCGGTAGACGGTGCCCACGCCGACGCCCGCCGCCCTGGCGACATCCGCCATCTGCACCTGGTCGCCGTGCTCGGCGAAAAGCTCACCGGCCACCTGGAGCACCCGGCCGCGGTTGCGTTCGGCGTCGACACGGGGCCTGCGGGCCGCGTTCTTTGACATGTGGGACGTTCCCCTGCCTAGACTCTGAGCGGAATCGGATTCCGCTTCCGATTCGTGGAAGGATACGCATGTCCGAAGACCGCTTCATCCTGCTCGACGCCGGCGCGTCCCGTTCCACCCACGCCCCCCTGCCGCCGTGGACGACGCTCAAAGTGGACGCCGCCGACACCGAAGGCCGCTTCACCCTGATGGAGAACCGCGGCCACATCGACATCCCGCCGCACGTCCACGACGCCTCCGACGAGATCGTGTACGTGCTCGACGGCGAACTGGGCGTCGACTTCGACGGCACGACGCACCGGCTCACCGAGGGCATGTGCGTGTTCCTGCCTCGCGGCGTCGCCCATGCCATGCGCGGCCTGTCCGACACACCTGTGCACGCGCTGCAGCTCTTCACACCGGGCGGCTGGGACCACTTCGAGGAGGTGACCGAGGCCGGGAACGGTCTGGTGACCGCCGACGGCGCCCGCGACCGGGCGATCAACGCGCTTGGCGTCCCCCACGGCACGCGCCATCTCATGGACGGCGAGATCACGGAGGCCGGCGACAAGAGCCGCTTCTACGTCCTGGAGAAAGGCGAGGTACGGCCTGGGCGCCTGCGCGTGCCACCCGCCTTCGCGTGCAAGGCCCGCGGCGCCGACACCGAGAACCGGCTGTCGCTGATGGAGATGGTGGTCGCCCAGGAGATCCCGCGCCACGTCCACCACAAGGCCGACGAGAGCGTCTACGTGCTCGCCGGTGAACTCGTCGTGGAGTTCCTGGACCGCGTCCATCGGGCCACCGCCGGGCAGTTCGTGCTGCTGCCCCATGGAGTGCCGCACGCGTTGCGCCCTGGGTCCACCCCGCCCCCACGGGTGATCCAGATCTCCTCCCCCGGCGGCTGGGATCGCTTCATCGAGGACCTCATCGAGGCCAGGCCGCACATCACCACCGGCGGGAAGCTCGACGCGCGCAAACTCAACCCCATCGCCGCCAAACACGACATCACCTACGAAGAGCCGTCCTGATCCCGGACGGTCCACCGGCCATGCCGAGGACGCCATCGGCACGGATGGGCAGCCTCCGCCCGTACCGCCATGACGCGGCGGGTCACGGTGGCACGACCGGGCCGCCGCCGCGTGAGGCCGTCAGGCGGGGCCGAGCAGGTCCCAGAGGTTGCCGGCGACGTCGCGGAAGACGGCGACCCGGCCGTAGGGCTCGGTGCGGGGCGGGCTGACGAACTCGACGCCGGCGGCCGTCATGCGTGCGTAGGCGGCGTCGAAGTCGTCCACACGGAGGAAGAAACCGACGCGGCCGCCGGTCTGGTTACCGACGGCGGCCGCCTGGCGGTCGCCGTCGGCTCGGGCGAGCAGGACGGCGGTCTCAGCACCCGGCGGCCGGACGACGACCCACCGTTTGGGACGGCCGTCATTGGTCAGGGACGGCGAGTCCTCGACCAGGTCGAATCCCAGTGCGCGGGTGAAGAACTCGATGGCCCGGTCGTAGTCGTCCACCACGATCGTGATGAGGTCGAGTCGCATCTCCACGAGCGTAGGGGCGGCCGATCATCGGTCAGGTTCGGCGTCCAGGAGCCGGGCCATCGCGGCGCTCGCCTTGAGTCCCGAGCCGGTCAGGACGACGACGATGTCGTCGTCGCGGGTGAGGTGGCCGTCGCGCGCGAACTGCTCGACGCCGGGCACCACCTGGGCGCTGGTGGGTTCGGCGTAGAGGCCGGTCCTGGCCAGGGCGAGCGTCGCCGGGCGCAGGCGTTCCTCGGCCACCGCCGTCATCGCGCCCGCCGTGTCGCGGATCGCGCGCAGTACCTCCCGGTCCCGGACGGGGCGGGCGATCGCGGTCCCTTCGGCGAGCGTCGGGGCCCACTCGGCCGGTTCGACGCCGTCCGCACCGGAGGCGAACGCCCGGACCAGCGGGCTGCACCGTTCCGGCTGCGTGACGAGCAGACGCGGCATCCGCGCGATCTCACCGGACCGGTAGAGCTCGCCGAAGCCCGCCGCGCACCCCAGCACGAGGCTCCCGGCACCGGCCGGGACGACCACGGCGGACGGGGCGGTGAACCCCATGTCCTCCCAGATCTCGTAGGCGATGAGCTTGATGCCCTCGATGAAGTGGGGATGCCAGTTGTGGCTGGCGTAGAAGCGTTCGGCGGACCGGCGCAGCGCCTCGTCCGCGGTGTCCTGCCGGCTGCCCGGCACGAGCTCGACCGACGCGCCGTGGATCCTGCTCTGCAGGATCTTGGCCGGCGACGTCGCCTCCGGGGCGAGGATCCGCGCGTCGATCCCGGCCGCCGCGCAGTAGGCGGCGACGGAGGAGCCGCCGTTGCCGCTGGAGTCCTCCAGGACGGCGCGGACGCCCTGGCTGCGCAGGGTGCTGATCATCACCGAGGTGCCTCGGTCCTTGAAGCTGGCGGTGGGGTTGGCGGTCTCCACCTTGACGGCGACGTCGAGTCCCCCCAGGCGGCGGGGCAGCAGCGGGGTCCGCCCCTCGCCCAGGCTCACGGCGGGAGTGTCGGGCAGCGCGAGTGCGGCGGCGTAGCGCCACTGCGAGGGGATCCCGGGATCGATCCGCTCGCGGGTGATGCCGGGCAGGGGTTCCACCAGCAGCGGCGATCCGTCGTCACCGCACCAGCGCGGCTCGTCGATCGGGTAGCGGCGGCCGACGCGATCGATCAGGGCGGGCCTGTCGGTGGTCATGATGCTCCTGACGTGTCGTTTCGGGACGGCTCGGGGCTCACCGGCCTTCGGGGACGGCTCGGGCTCACCAGCCTCCGACGCGCTCCCAGACCGCCCGCACCGCCGGTGCGGACCGGCCGGCGTCCGGTTCGCCGCTGTCGACGACGTGGTATCCGCGGTGCTGGGCGGCGGTGGCGCACGCGTGGTTGGGCAGGACGCGCAGCCTGGTCCCGATGGGCAGGTCCGGCAGGGCGTGCCCGTCGCGGGCGCTGAGGATGCCGTGTTCCTGGCTCGCGCCGGACATGACCAGGCCGGGCAGCAGGTTCCCCCGCACGTCGGTGACGAGGCCGTACCCCTGGTCCTGGGCCTGGTCGGCGGTCCCGCGGTCCCGCGACATGGCCATCCAGCCGCCGTCGGTGAGGATCCAGCCGTGCTCGGGCCGGTGCCCGATGACGGTGACGACCACCGACAGCGCGAGGTCGTCGAGTCGGCAGACGCCGAGACCGGCCATGACGAGGTCGAAGAAGACGTAGTTGCCCGCGCGGACCTCGGTGACGCCGGTGAGATCCTCGGCGGCGTGCGCCGTGGGGGTGGAGCCCACGCTCACCGTGTCGACGTGGAACCCTTCGGCGCGCAGACGTTCCGCGGCGGCCACCGCCGCGTCGCGTTCGTTCGCCGCGGCCTTCCGCCGGTCGGACGGGGTCGTGGCGAAGTAGGACTCTCCGGCGTGGACCAGCACCCCCGACAGGCAACCGGCGTCGTGCAACGTCCGCCCGATGCCGACCAGGGACGGGTCGTCGACAGTGACGCCCCCTCGGTGCCCGTCGCAGTCCACCTCGATCAGGGCCGGGATCGGCGTCCCGGCCTCGTGCGCGGTTCGGGCGATGGCGGCGGCCTGTTCGGGGCTGTCCAGCAGCACCCGCAGCGTGACACCCCGGCGCAGGAGCGCCAGAACGCGCGGCAGCTTGTGCGGGTCGATGCCGACGGCGTAGGTGATGTCGGTGTAACCGCCGTCGGCGAACGCCTCGGCCTCGGCGAGGGTGGAGACGGTGATCGGGCCGGGGCCGCCGGGCTGCATCAGGGCGGCCACGGGAAGGGACTTCGCGGTCTTCACGTGGGGCCGCAGCCGGACTCCGAGCCGGTCGAGCCTGGATTCGAGCCGCCGCGCGTTCCGGCGTGCCCGGTGGACGTCGACCACCGCGAACGGGGTGTCGGGGTCGTTCAGCGTGAGGAGGGCGGCGGAGGTGGTCACAGTGTGATGCCCGTTCGTTCCAGGAGGGCTCGTTCCAGGAGGGCCGGGCCCCGGGTGAAAGCGCTGTGAGAGGTCATACGGCACATGGCTCCCGACCTCACTTCGCGTAGTTGTAGACGGTGGCTCGTGATATCCCGAGCAGGTCGGCGATGGTCTGCGCGGCGTCGCGGGACTCGAAGTAGCCGTCCTCCCGCAGCTTCCTGACCACTTCTTTCTTCGCTTCCCTGGACAGGGCCCTGGGGGTGGCGGCGCGCTCCGCGGAGAGGCTCTCGACGGCGCGGCGGAGCTCTCGCGCGTTGCGGTCGCGCAGCGTTTCCAGCGGCTCGTCACGATGGCCGGTCTCCGTCGCGACGAGGTTGGACAGGGTCAGCGTCAGCGGCGAGAGCACGGAGATGTCGAGGTTGAGGCACAACGCCGCGATGTACCGCCCGGAGGAGTTCTTGATGCCGATCGACGTGCTCTTCGCGGGACGTCCGTCCGGAAACCGGTTGGCGTAGTTCTGGACGACGCTCGGGTACCCGGGGTCGCTGATACGCCGCAGCCCCAGTTCGGTGGCCGAGTCGCCGACCTGACGACCGGACAGGTTGTTCTCGATCACCCTGATGGCGTTCGCGGGATCACGCAGGTCGTGCAGGACGACCTCGCACAGGCCGGGGAACATCCTGCCCAACGCGACAGCGATCTTCTCCGCCTCGCGGATCAGGTGCTCGTCGGCGTCCCGCTCATCGGTGACGTCCTCGCCGGACTCTTGGCGGCGCTCATCGTCTTCCGTTGCCTCGCTCACAAGTCCCTCCCCGGGACGGCCGACGCCGGGCCGCATCCCCGTGGAGGGGTGCGGCGAGTGCCGCCGCCTGGGTCGTCGGTGTCCCGCGGACTCGCGATCCGAGCGCGAACGTGCGGGCACCTCAGCGGCGATCAGCATATTTAGACTATCACGTCTATATCTGGATCAAGAGTCTAGGAATAGAGCAACGCCCCGCCAGGATGACGTGGTGGGAACGGCCGAGCCGTTCCCACCACCGCTGCGGGTCAAGGGAAGGCGATGACGTGGCGGCCCCGGGCGGTGCCGTCGGCCATCGCGGCGAGGGTGGCGGGGGCCTCTTCCAAGGGGATCGGTGTGCTCTCCGGGACGATGCCGTGGGCGGCGGCGAAGGCGAGGGTGTCGCGCAGGTCGTGCGGGGAGCCTGACGGCATGCCCATGACCCGGATCCGGTTCACCACCAGCACCACCGGCGGGATGCTCAGCGGCGCCTGGCCGTAGCCCAGCATGAGGAGGGTGCCGTCGGGGGCGATGCCGCCGAGGGCGGCCTCGGCCGCGGCGTTGGCGGGTGTGGTGTTGAGGACGAGGTCGGCGCCGCCGTCCCAGGCGCGCAGGGCTTCGGCCGGGTCCTGCTCGTCGGTGGCCACGAACAGTTCGGCGCCGAGGCGCTTGGCCTCGTCCTCGCTGTGCCGGCCACGGGAGACGACCGCGACGCGGGCGCCCATCGCCGTGGCGAAGCGGATCGCCATGGTGCCGACGCCGCCGGTGCCCAGCACGGCCACCTTCGAGCCGGGCCGGACGCCGCCCTGGCGCAGGCCGTTGAAGCCGGTGATGCCCGCGCACATCAGCGGGGCGGCGGCGACCGGGTCCAGCCCGTCGGGGATCGGGGTCGCGTACCCCGCCTTGACGATCACGTATTCGGCGTAGCCGCCGTCCACGCTCAGCCCGGTGGCCCGCTTGTCGCGGCACAGAATCTGGTCACCGCGCACGCACATGTCGCAGTGGCCGCACGAGTCGTACAGGAACGGCACGCCCACCCGCGTACCGACGGCCGGGAAGTCGACGTCCCGGCCGAGGGCCTCCACGACGCCGCTGATCTCGTGGCCCGGCA
Organism: Actinomadura miaoliensis; assembly: GCF_039536785.1. NCBI lineage: Bacteria > Bacillati > Actinomycetota > Actinomycetes > Streptosporangiales > Thermomonosporaceae > Actinomadura > Actinomadura miaoliensis. The sequence goes on along the minus strand of NZ_BAAAZG010000019.1, from coordinate 151,474 downwards.
CCACCGGGAAGCGGCCGAACACGTGGTGGCCGTGCCACTGGACGACCTCCGAGTGGCACATCCCGCAGGCGACCACCCTGATCAGCAGTTCGCCGGGGCCCGGCTCGGGGACTGGCCGGTCCTCGATCGTCAGCGGCGTGTCCGGCGCGGTCATGACGGCTGCACGCATCAGTGACTCCTTCGAATGAACACGTTGTTCTGAAACGACGATACACCCGCTCGTGTAGTAGCGCTACATGAGGAACGGTAGAGCGCTGCTCTAGACTGGCGTCCGTGAAGGACGGCAAGGACGGCGATACCCGGGAGCGGATCCTGCACGCGGCCGCCGCGCTGCTGGCCGAGTCGGGAAGCGAACCGGTCTCTACCAGGGCGATCTGCCAGGCCGCGGGGGTCGGCGCGCCCACGCTCTACCACCACTTCGGCGACAAGCGCGGGCTGCTGGAGGCGGTCGCGGCCCACGGCTTCGAGACGTACGTGGCCGAGAAGCGGGCCATGCTCATTCCCGCCGACCCCCTCAAGCGGCTGCGCGACGGCTGGGACCTGCACGTGGAGTTCGGCCTGAAGAACCCCGCCCTCTACGTGGTGATGTACGGGTCCGCCCCGTCCGGTCACCGTTCCGCCGCCGCGCGGGAGAGCGAGCGGCTTCTGCTGGAGATCGTCACCGGCATCGCCAGGGCCGGACGCCTGACCGTCCCGCCCGAGGTCGCGGCCCGGATGGTGCACGCGGCGGGCGTCGGCGTCGTGCTCACGCTGATCAACGATCCGGACGCGGCGGGCGGCGACCTGTCCAGCCGCACCCGCGAGGCGATGATCGCCGCCATCACGACCGCCGAGGAGAGCACCGGGTCCAGGCCCCTGGCCGCGCAGGCGATGGCGTTGCGCGCCGAACTCGCCGCCGCGTCGGCGGACGACCCGCTCAGCCCGGCCGAACGGGCACTGCTGGCCGAGTGGCTGGAGCGCCTCGCCGCGCCCGGCCGGTGAACGGCATTCTTGTGCCCATGACAAAGCCGCTGAACGGGGACTTCTCCACTCCGATCGACGACCGCTACTTCGAGGACTACGTGCCGGGCGCGGTGTACGAGTACGGCACCGTGACGGTCGGCGAGGCGGAGATCCTGGAGTTCGCCGAACGCTTCGACCCGCAGCCGATCCACGTGGACCCCGCGTACGCGGCCGGCGGGCCGTTCGGCGGGCTGATCGCCAGCGGCTGGCACACCGGCGGCATCTTCATGCGGATCTTCGCCGACCACTACCTGTCCCGGGTGGCGAGCCTCGCCTCTCCCGGCCTGGACGAGCTGCGCTGGCCCGCGCCGCTGCGTCCCGGTGACACGGTGCGGCTGCGCGCCACCGTCCTGGACACCCGGCCGTCGCGGTCCAAGCCCGACCGCGGGATCGTCCGCACCCGAGGCGAACTCCTCACCGAGGACGACCGGACCGTGCTCGACCTGGTCGCCGTGAACCTGCTGCTCCGCCGCCCCACCACCACCTGACCAGCCCCAGCCACCCGTCCCGGCGTTCAACGGCCGGCACGTGGCTGTGTTCGATCACCACGACCCGATCCGCCCCCGATCCACCCCACCGCGCCCCTCATAAATCTGCCGGTCTGGAAAGATTGCCGATGCGGCAAAGTTTTGGTTAGGGTCGGGGTGTGAGTCATGAGCGATTCGTGGGCGAGGACGCGGCCTTGGGGTTGCGGGAGCGCAAGCGGCGTGAGACGCGGAGCGCGCTGAGCATGGCGGCCATCCGGCTGTGCGTGGAACGCGGCTGGGACAAGGTCACGGTGGACGACATCGCCGCCGCCGCGAACGTCTCGCCGCGCACCTTCCGCAACTACTTCTCCGGCAAGGCCGAGGCGGTGGCGTCCCGCCATGTCGACCGGGTGCTGCGGATCGCCGACGAGCTGCGTGCGCGTCCGGCCGGTGAGCCGCTGTGGGACTCGATCACGGGCGCGGTGCTCGCCGAGTTCGCGCCCGCCGACTCCGCCCCGCGCGGCGGCCTGGCCCACGACCGCCGCTGGCAGGACGCGGTGCGGCTCATGCTGGCCGACCCGGCGCTGCACGGCGAGATCGTCAAGGCAAACGCCGCCGCCCAGGACGAACTGGCCGCGGCGATCGCCGAGCGCACCGGCCTGGACCCCGACCGCGACCTGTACCCCAAGCTCGCCGCCGCCGCGGTCTGCGCGGCCATCGGCGTGGCGACCGAGCACTGCCTGCGCGCCGACGAGCCGACACCGCTCGGCCCCGTGCTGCGCGAGGCGTTCGACCGGCTGACCGCGGGCCTGCCCGCCCCAGGAGGAGACCGATGAACACCGATGTCGTCATCGTCGGAGGCGGCCCGACCGGGCTGATGCTGGCCTGCGAGCTGCGCCTGGCCGGGGTGCGGCCGCTGGTGCTGGAGCGCCTGCCCGAGCCGAGCGGCGTGCCCAAGGCCAACGGGCTGCTCGGGCAGGTCGTACGGATGGTCGACCGGCGGGGCCTGTACGAGCGGCTCGCCGGAGCACCCGGGCCGCCGCAGCCGAACTCGGCGTACTTCATGTTCGCCGCGATGCCGCTGAACCTGAGCCTGCTGGACGAGAGCCCGCTCTACGCGCTGCCCGCCACGCAGCGGCACATCGAGCAGGTGCTGCAGGAACGCGCCGCCGACCTCGGCGCCGAGATACGGCGCGGGCACCGGCTCGTCGCGTTCACTCAGGACGACGACGCGGTCACCGCCGAGGTCGAGGGCCCCGACGGCCCGTACCGCGTCCGCGCCCGCTACCTGGTCGGCGCGGACGGGGCGCACAGCGTCACCCGCAAGCGGTCCGGCATCGGCTTCCCCGGGATCACCTATGACCGGACGACCAGCCGGACGGCGCACGTCACCGTCCCCGCGGACTGGATCGACCCGGCGACGGGCGCGCTGGACGTGCCCGGATACGGGCCCGTCCCGCCGTTCCTGCCGCGCCGCACCGAGCGCGGCACCTTCTCCTACGCGCCGTTCCCCGGGCGCCCGCCGCTGGTCAGCACCACCGAATGGGACCAGCCCGAGCCCGAGGGCCCGATGACCCTGGACGAGCTGCGCGCCAGCGTCCGCCGCGTCCTCGGCGCCGACGTGCCGTTCGGCCCGCCCGCCGGGGACGGGCCGCACGTGCTGCGCCGGCTGAGCGGCGGCAACACCCGGCTGGCCGAACGCTTCCGCGCCGGCCGGGTCTTCCTCGTCGGCGACGCCGCGCACGTGAGCGCGTCGGGCGGCTCCGGACTGAACCTGGCCCTGCAGGACGCGGTCAACCTGGGCTGGAAGCTCGCCGCGGCGGTCCGTGACGCCGCCCCGCCCGGGCTGCTGGACAGCTACGACGCCGAACGCCGCCCCGCCGCGCGCCGCATGGCCATGCTGGCGCAGGCGCAGGCCGCGCTGACCGCGCCGGGAAGCGACGTCACCGAGCTGCGCGAGCTGTTCGCCGAGCTGCTGGCCGACCCCGGCACCGTGGCGCGCCTGGCCGCCCTCACCGCGGGCTCCGACGTCCGCTACGACATGGGCGCGGCCGACGCGCATCCGCTGACCGGCCGTTTCGCCCCCGACCTCGATCTACGCACGCCGGCCGGTGCCGTCCGGCTCGCGGAGCTGACCGCGACCGCGCGGCCCCTGCTCATCGACCTGACCGAGGACGCGTCGGTGGCGCGGGAGACCTCCGGCTGGGACGGCCGCGTACAAGTGGTCGCCGCGCGCCCCGAAGATCCCGACGCCGTGTCCGTCACGGCGCTGCTGCTGCGGCCCGACTGCCATGTGGCGTGGGCGTCGTCGTCCCCCCGGCCGGACGCCGCGGAACTGGACGCCCTGCACGCCGCGGCGGCACGCTGGCTCGGGCTGCCCGAGCCGGCCCGCCACGCCGAACGCTAGAGCTTCTCGACGGGGGCGTAGCGCAGGACGAGGCGCTTGACCCCGTACTCGCCGCCGAAGTCGATGCTGGCCGCGGCCCGCTCGCCCGCGCCGTCCACCGAGACGACCGTGCCGAGCCCGAACGAGTCGTGGGTGACCTTGTCGCCCGGGGACAGCGACGGGACGGCGCGGTTGCCCGGCGACCGCGTGCCAGGACGGGCCGCCAGCGACGCCATGGCCGGTGACGAGGTGGACGACGCCGCACGCTCCCACCGCAGCAGGTTGCCGGGCACCTCGGCCAGGAACCGGGACGCCGGGTTGACCTGCGGCGCGCCCCACGAGCTGCGCATCGCCGCACGCGTCAGGTAGAGCCGCTGGCGGGCGCGCGTGATGCCGACGTAGGCGAGGCGGCGCTCCTCCTCGAGCTCCTTGGGGTTGCTCATGGCGCGCAGGTGCGGGAAGACGCCGTCCTCCATGCCGGTGAGGAACACCACCGGGAACTCCAGGCCCTTGGCGGTGTGCAGGGTCATCAGGGTGACGACGCCGTGGTCGGTCTCCTCGGGCTGCTCACCGGGCGGCAGCGGGGCGCTCTTGGCGCCGCCGGGGATGGAGTCGGCGTCGGCGACGAGGGCCACCTGCTCCAGGAAGTCGACCAGGCGGCCCTGGGCGGGTTCCTCGTCCAAACGGTCCTCGAACTCGCGGGCGACGGCCTCCATCTCGTGCAGGTTCTCCACCCGGGTCTCGTCCTGGGGGTCCTTGGACGCCTGCAGCTCGGCCAGGTAGCCGCTCTTGCGCAGCACCGACTCGATCATCTCGGCCGGGGTGCGGTCGGGGACCTCGCCGCGCAGCTCCTCCAGCAGCGCCACGAACTCGCGGACGGCGTTGGTCGAGCGGGTGGCCATGCCCGGCACGTCCTCGGGACGGCGCAGCGCCTGCCAGAACGAGATCCGCTCGCGGGAGGCGTACGCCTCGACGCACGCCTCGGCGCGGTCGCCGATGCCGCGCTTGGGCACGTTCAGAATGCGCCGCAGCGAGACGGTGTCCTCGGGGTTGACCAGGACGCGCAGGTAGGCCAGCAGGTCGCGGACCTCCTTGCGCTCGTAGAAGCGGACGCCGCCGACGACCTTGTAGGGCAGGCCGACGCGGATGAACACCTCTTCGAACACGCGCGACTGGGCGTTGGTGCGGTAGAACACCGCCACGTCGCCGGGGCGGGCGTCGCCCGCGTCGGTGAGCCGGTCGACCTCGTGCGCGACGAACGCGGCCTCGTCGTGCTCGTTGTCGGCCACGTAGCCGACGATCGGGTGGCCCTCGCCCTGGTCGGACCACAGCTTCTTGGGCTTGCGGTCGGCGTTGCGCTCGATCACCGCGTTGGCCGCCGACAGGATCGTCTGGGTGGAGCGGTAGTTCTGCTCCAGCAGGATCGTCGTGGCGTCCGGGTAGTCGCGCTCGAACTCCAGGATGTTGCGGATGGTGGCGCCGCGGAAGGCGTAGATCGACTGGTCGGCGTCGCCCACCACGCACAGCTCGGCCGGGCCGACCCCCTCGACCGGCGCGGTCAGCTCGCGCACCAGCTCGTACTGGGCGTGGTTGGTGTCCTGGTACTCGTCGACCAGCACGTGCCGGAACCGGCGCCGGTAGTGCTCGGCGGCCTCCGGGAACGCCTGCAGCAGGTTGACCGTCAGCATGATCAGGTCGTCGAAGTCCATGGCGCCGGCCTGCTGCAGCCGCGCCTGGTACATCTCGTAGGCCTCGGCGAGCGTCTGCTCCATGTGCGAGCCGGCCCGCGACTTGAACGTCTCGTAGTCGATCAGCTCGTTCTTCAGGTTGGACACCTGGGCGCTGAACGAGCGGGGCGGGTAGCGCTTGGGGTCCAGGTCGAGCTCGCGGCAGACCAGGGCCATCAGCCGCTGCGCGTCGGCCTGGTCGTAGATCGAGAAGCTGGAGGGGAAGCCGAGCCGCTTGGCCTCGCGGCGCAGGATCCGCACGCACGCCGAGTGGAAGGTCATCACCCACATGGCGCCGGCCCGCGGCCCCACCAGCGCCGACACGCGCTCGCGCATCTCCGCGGCGGCCTTGTTGGTGAACGTGATCGCCAGGATCTGCCCGGGATGCACGTCCCGCTCGGCCAGCAGGTGGGCGACGCGGTGGGTGAGCACGCGCGTCTTGCCCGACCCGGCGCCCGCGACGATCAGCAGCGGGCTTCCGGAGTGCACGACCGCGGCGCGCTGCTGCGGGTTCAGGCCGTCCAACAGGGGATGGGCATGCGTGTTCGACATCATGTGCGAGTGTACGGCGCCCGTCCGACGTTCTCGTCCTTTCGCTCGGGTCCGGCGGCGCCCCGGCGGTCCTGCGATCAGGTCTTGCGATCAGGTCTTGCGATCAGGTCTTGCGGTGCCCGCGGGCGGCCTCGGCCGCCTGGACGACGGTGCACAGGTCCGCCCCGGTGGCGGCCATCGACGCGGCGGCGACGGCGCCCTCCACCAGGGGCGCGTCGGCGAGGACGACGCCGGTCCCGGCGTCCGCCACGAACGCCTTGGCCGTCAGGACGGAGCTGCCGAGGTCGGCCAGCACCACCACGCCGTCGCCGCCGTCGGCCGCGCGCACCGCCCGTTCCAGCCGCTCCATGCTGGTGCCGAGGCCGCCGTGCACGTCACCGCCGGCGGGTTCCACGACGGCCTTGCCGACGCCCATCGCCCGTGCCACCTCGGCGACGCCCTCGGCCAGCGTCCGGCTGTGCGCGATCACCACGATCCCGACCATCCCGGCCCCCTCAGGAGTCTTCGGACGCCACGTCGGCGAGCGCCCGGATGAGGAGGGCGGTGGACACGGCGCCGGGATCCAGGTGCCCGATGCTGCGCCGGCCCAGATAGCTGGCACGGCCCTTGCGGGCCTGCATCGGCACCGTGGCCTGCGCGCCGCGTTCGGCCGCGTCCGCCGCCGCCCGCGCGCACGCCGCCAGGTCGCCCCCGGCCGCGAGGGCCTGCTCGTAGGCGGCGACGGCGGGGGCCAGCGCGTCCACCATCGTCTTCTCGCCCTCCTCGGCCTCGCCCAGCTCCTGGACGCACTCCAGCGCGGCCCGCAGCGCGGCGCCGAGCCCGGCCGCGTCGACCTCCGTGGCGTCGCCCAGCTCCTTGCCCGCCCGGCGCACCGCCATCCCGTACAGCGGGCCGGACACCCCGCCGGTCCTGGACACGATCGCCCGTCCCGCCAGGACCAGCGCCCGGCCGGGCGTGGCGTTCTCCGGCAGCGCCTCCACGGCCGCGGCGAACCCGCGGTCGAGGTTGTGGCCGTGGTCGCCGTCGCCGATCGCCGCGTCCAGCCGGGACAGCCGCTCGGCCTCCGCCGCGATCATCTCGGCCGCCCGGCGCACCCATTCCAGGAGGTTCACCGGCCCCACCTCAGCGCGGGGGTCTCGACGGGGGCGTCCCACAGGCGGGTCAGCTCGGGGGTGAGGCGGCACACCGAGATCATGCAGCCGGCCATCTCCAGGCTGGTGACGAACGGGCCGACCAGGCTCCGCGCCACGGTGGCGCCGTGCCGCTCCAGCCACTCGGCCGCCGCCGCGTAGGCGATGTACTGCTCCATCAGCGGGGTGCCGCCCATGCCGTTGACCAGCACCAGCACCTCGGCGCCGCGCAACGGCACGTCCGCGTCGATCGCGGTGAGCGCGACGTCCACGATCTCGGCGGCCGGCATCATCCTGACGCGCTCGCGGCCGCGCTCGCCGTGGATGCCGATGCCCAGCTCGATCTCGTCCTCGCCGAGCCGGAACGTGGGCTCCCCGACGGCCGGCACCGTGCAGGACGACAGCGCCACCCCGAACGAGCGGGTGCGCTCGTTGACCTCCCGCGCCACGTCCGCGACCTGGGCCAGGCGGGCGCCCTCCTCGGCCAGCGCCCCGGCGATCTTCTCGACGAACACCGCGCCGCCGGTGCCGCGCCGCCCGGCCGTGTGCACGGCGTCCTCCACAGCGACGTCGTCGTTCACCACCGCCGCGGCGACCTCGACCTCCTCGTCCTCGGCCAGCTCGGCGGCCACCCGGAAGTTGAGCACGTCGCCGGTGTAGTTCTTGACGACGTGCAGCACGCCCGCGTCGCCGTGCACGGCGAGGGTGGCGGCGAGGATCTGGTCGGGCACCGGCGAGGTGAACACCTCCCCAGGCGCCGCCGCGTCGAGCATGCCGTACCCGACGAACCCGGCGTGCAGGGGCTCATGGCCGGAGCCGCCGCCCGAGACCAGCGCGACCTTCCCGGGGCGCGGCGCGTCCGCCCGCACGACCGTCCTGCCCTCCGGGTCCACCCGCAGCGAGGGATGCGCGGCGGCCAGGCCGCGCAGCGCGTCGGCGACCACGTCCGCCGGGGCGTTGATGAGTTTGCGCATGTGCGGTTCCTTACCCTCGCGGGCTGGCGCGTCCCAGGCCCGAGTGGCGACCATGGCGGCAGGCACGCGACCTCCGGTTAGGGTGATCTTGTGACGAATGTGCTCGACGACAGTGAGGTGCGGCGCGTCCTGGCGGTGATGGCGCATCCGGACGACGTCGACTTCGGCGCGGCCGGGACGATCGCCGGCTGGACCTCCCGCGGCATCGAGGTGACGTACCTGATCGTCACCGACGGCGACGCCGGGGGGTTCGACGACGGCATGACCCGCGCGGAGATGGGCGCGCTGCGCCGCGACGAGCAGCGCGCCGCGGCGGCCTGCGTCGGCGTCGACGACGTGCGGTTCCTCGGTTATCCCGACGGGCTGCTGGAGCCGACGTTCGACCTGCGCCGCGACATCGCCCGGGTGATCCGCCAGGTGCGGCCCGACCGCGTCGTGATGCCCAGCCCGGAACGCAACTACGAGCGGATCTACCCCAGCCACCCCGACCACCGCGCGGTGGGCGCGGCCGCCCTCGACGCGGTGTACCCCGACGCGCGCAACCCCTACGCCTACCCCGAGCTGCTGGCCGACGAGGGCCTGGAGGCGTGGACGGCGCGGGAGGTGTGGCTCAGCGGCGGCCCCACGGTCAACCACTACGTGGACGTCACCGACAATTTCGACCGTAAGCTGGCGGCGTTGAAGTCCCACGTCACCCAGACCGCGCACATGGGCGAGGGCCTCGCCGAGATGCTGCGCGGCTGGCTGGGGGCCAACGCGGCCGCCGCGGGCCTTCCGGACGGCCGTCTGGCCGAGCCCTTCCAGGTGGTCGACACCGCCTGATCCGCACAACCTCCGAGGAGTTCCGTGCCCGCCATCCTGTTCGACTGCGACACCGGCATCGACGACGCGATCACCCTGCTCTACCTGGCGTCCCTCGTGCGCGAGGGGAAGGCGGAGCTGGTGGGCGTGGGCACCGTGCACGGCAACGTCGACCCGGACTCCGGCGCCCTCAACACGTTGCGGGTGCTGGAGCTGGCGGGTCTGCACGAGGTGCCGGTGGCGGTGGGCGCGGCCCGTCCCATGGCGCAGGACGTGCACTACGCGCTGGACTGGCATGGCACCGACGGGCTGGGCGACACCGGGCTGCCCGACCCGGCGGGGTGGCCGGTGGACGAGGCGGCGGCGGCGCAGATCGTGCGGCTGGCCCGGTCGCGGCCCGGAGAGCTGACGCTGCTGGCCACCGGGCCGCTGACCAACCTCGGCGCCGCCCTGCTGCTCGACCCCGAGCTGCCGGCGCTGGTGCGCGAGGTGGTCATCATGGGCGGCGCGTTCGACCACCCGGGCAACGTCACCACGCACGCCGAGGCCAACATCTGGCACGACCCCGAGGCCGCCGACCTGGTGTTCGCCGCGGACTGGCCGATGGTGCTGGTCCCGCTGGACGCCACCCACCCGACCGCGGTGGGCGACGCCTGGCTGGACCGCCTGTCCGCGCACGACTCCGAGCCGGCCCGGTTCGCCACGAAGATCCTGGAGTTCTACGTGACGGCCTACACCCCGACGCTCAAGCGCCGGGGCGCGGTCATCCACGACGCGCTGGCCGCCATGCTGGCCGTCGACCCGGGGCTCGGCGAGTACGCCGAACGGCCGGTGCGCGTGGAGCTGCGCGGTGAGCTGACCCGGGGCACGACCGTGTGGGACGCCCGGTCGCTGCCCGCCGACGACGAACGCCGTCCGGTCAGGGTCGCCGTCGGCAGTGACGTGACGGCCTTCCAGGAACGCCTTCTCGCGTCCATCCTGTCCTTGTGACGGGAGGGCGCATGCAGTACGAGGTCGAGGCCACCGCCACGTCCACCGCGACCGCCGAGGCGATCTTCAAGCACCTCAGCGTGGCGGAGGCGTGGAACGAGTGGGGCCGTTTTCCGGCCGCGACCCGGATCCGCGAGGGCGACGAGGTGCCCAACGGCGTGGGCGCCATCCGGAAGATCGGGGGCGCGCGCGAGAAGGTCGTGGCGTACGACCCGCCCCGGCACTACGGGTACGTGGTGGTGTCCTGGATGCCGCTGCGGGGTTACCGGGCCGATGTGACGATGGAGCCCCACGGCCCGTACACGCTCGTCCGCTGGCGTGCGGTGTTCGAGCCGAAGTACCGGATCACGGGGGCGATCGCGCGCTTCGTCATGCGGCGGGTGATGCGCTCGTTCGCCCGGCGCCTGGCCTGGCACGCCGGGCACTGCGAACCGGGCTGCCCGGCGCGCCTGCCCAGCGCGCACTAGGCGTACCACTAGGCGTATGGGGTGGCCCGCGCCAGGATCTCGTCCACGGTCTCGTCGACGGTCTGGTCGGAGGTGTCGAGCCAGAGGCCGATGCGGGGGGTCGTCTCGCGCAGGCCCCGGTCGAGCTGGGCGACGGTGAACGTTCCGTAGGCGCGTTTGGCGCGGCCCGCCTCCCGGGCGGCGACGGCCTCCGCCCTGGGCGCGAGCACCACCACGTACAGCGGACGGGTGCGGACGCGTCCGGCCAGCCACGGCAGCGACTCCCCCAGCACCACGTCCTGGAGGACGGCCGTGAAGCCCTCGTCGGCGTAGGCGTCGGCGGCCTGGGCGGCCAGCCGGTAGCGGAGGCGGAGTTGCGCGAGGGCGTCCGGCGACGGCTCCGGCGTCATCTCCGCGCGCCCGTTCACGACGAACCGCCGGAACGCGTCGCCCCGCACATGCGCCGACCTCGGCAACCGCTCGGCCAGCGCCTGCGCCACCGTGGACTTGCCGGACGCCTGCACGCCCGTGATCAGGTAGACCGCCCCGCCCGTCGTCATGCCTTCATGATCGCGCGGCGCGGTCAGTGCGCGGTGCGCCGGCCGTGCGCGGGCGGTCAGCGCGGCCCGCGAGTCTACGGGACGTAGGCGAGAGCAGGCGATCCGAAGGAGAGTCCCGATGACCGACGCGAAGGTGCTGATCTGCGGCGCGAGCATCGGCGGTCCCGCGCTGGCGTACTGGCTGGTGCGGCACGGTTTCGACGTCACGGTGGTGGAGCGGGCGCCGGGGCCGCGTCCCGGCGGGCAGGCGGTCGACGTGCGCGGGCCGGCCCTGGACGTGGCCGAGCGGATGGGCGTGCTGGCGGAGATCCGCGCGGCGTCCACGGGGATGCGCGGGATGTCGATGGTCGACGCCGACGGCGCGGAGATCTTCCGCAGCGAGGAGCACACGCTCAGCGGCGGCGACCTGGCCTCGCCGGACGTGGAGGTGCTGCGCGACGACCTGGCCGCGATCCTCATGCGGGCCGCGGGCGGGGAGGTGGAGTACCTGTTCGACGACTCCCCGGCGGCCGTGGAGCAGGACGAGCAGGGCGTCGACGTGGTGTTCGCCGGCGGGGCGCGGCGCCGGTTCGACCTGGTCGTCGGCGCGGACGGGCTGCACTCCACCACCCGGCGGCTGGTGTTCGGGCCCGAGTCGGACTTCATCACCCACCTCGGAACGTACCTGGGCGTTTGGAGCGCCCCGAACTTCCTCGGCCTGGACCACTGGCAGGTGTTCCACCAGACGCCGGACGGCTGGGGCGGCGGTGTCCTGACCGCCCGCGACAACACCGAGCTGCGGGTCTACCTGGGTTTCGAGAGCGCGACGCCGCTGGAGTACGACCACCGCGACGTGGCCGGGCAGAAGCGGATCCTGGCCGAGCGGCTCAGGAACGCCGGCTGGGTGATCCCGCGGCTGCTGGAGCACATGTGGGACGCGCCGGACTTCCACTTCGACTCCATGGCGCAGATCCACATGGACTCCTGGTCGCACGGCCGGGTGGCGCTGCTGGGCGACGCGGGCTACTGCGGGTCGCCGCTGTCGGGGCAGGGCACGTCCATGGCGATGGTCGGCGCGTACGTGCTGGCCGGGGAGCTGAAGGCGGCTGGCGGCGACCACCGCGCCGCGTTCGCCGCGTACGAGAGCGAGCTGCGCGGCTACGTCACCGCCAACCAGGAGCTGGCGCTGACCAACAAGCGCCGCGTGGAGGCGCAGCAGGCGGCCGAGGCGGGCGACACCGAGGCGGCCGCGGCGCTGGCCGAGGGCCTGGCCGACTTCACCGACGTGATCGGTTCCTTCAAGCCGAAGGACTACTGATTTTCGAAATGCCGATAGGGAATACCGGGATGCGGGCGGAGGTTGCGGCTGCCATGACGATCGGTGTTGTGCTGTATCCGCCCGCATCCGGGAACCTCGTCGACGACCTGGTGGCCAAGGCGAAGGAAGCCCAGGCCACCGGGTTGCGGTCGGCCTGGTTCGCCCAGCAGTTCTCCCACGACGCCATCGGCGTCGCCGGGTTGGTCGGCCGGGAGGTGCCCGGCCTGGCGGTCGGGACGTCGGTGGTCCCGATCTCCGCCCGCCACCCGATCCTGATCTCCAGTCAGGCGCAGACCGCGCAGGCCGCCGCGCACGGGTCCTTCCAGCTCGGCCTGGGGCTGGGAGCCAGGTCGCTCATGGAGCCGGCGTTCGGCGGGGACCACGACCGGCCCGTGGCCCGGCTGCGCGAGTTCCTGACGGCGCTGGTGTCGCTGCTGGAGACCGGAGCCGCCGACTTCCACGGCGAGCTGATCACCGCGGCCCCGCCGCTGCCCGCCGGCGTGCCGGGGGCGACCCCGCGCGTGCCGGTGCTGGTGGCGGCCATGGCGCCGCAGGCGTTGCGCGTCACCGGGGAACTGGCCGACGGGACGCTGCCGTTCCTGGCCGGTCCGCGCGCCCTCGGCGAGCACATCGTCCCGGCGATCACGGCCGCGGCGGAGCGGGCGGGCCGCCCGGCGCCGCGGATCATCGCCTTCGTGGCCGGTGTGGTGACCGACGACGTGGACGCGGCGCGCGAGGCCGCCGCCCAGGCCACGTCCTTCTACGACCGGATCCCGTCCTACCAGCGGGTCATCGCGCTGGAGGGCGCGGCCAAGGCGGCGGAGCTGGTCGAGATCGGCGACGAGAAGGCGGTGACGGCGGCGGTCCGGCGCTACTTCGACGCGGGCGCCACCGAGGTGGTGTTCACCCAGACCGACCTGGTGGGGGAGGACGCCCGGGCCCGCACGTGGCGGCTGCTCGGCGAGCTGGCCGGCTGACCGGTACGGCGCTGACCGGTACGGCGCATACCGGCTCAGACGAGGCGGCGGGCGGCGGCCCAGCGGGACAGCTCGTGCCGGTTGGACAGCTGGAGCTTGCGCAGCACGCTCGACACGTGGCTCTCGACCGTCTTGACCGAGATGAACAGCTCCTTGGCGATCTCCTTGTAGGCGTAGCCGCGGGCGATCAGCCGCAGCACCTCGCGTTCGCGCTGGGTGAGCTGGTCCAGCTCGGGATCGACGGCGGGCACGTCGGTGGCGGCGAACGCGTCCAGCACGAAACCGGCCAGCCGGGGCGAGAACACCGCGTCCCCCTCGGCCACGCGGGCGATCGCGTCGGTCAGCTCCGGACCGGAGATCGTCTTGGTGACGTACCCGCGGGCGCCGCCCCGCACCACGCCGATGACGTCCTCGGCGGCGTCCGACACCGACAGCGCCAGGAACCGGGACGGCACCGACCCGTGCAGCCGCCGCAGCACCTCGATGCCGCCGCCCCCGGGCAGGTGCACGTCCAGCAGCACCACGTCCGGCCTGGTCGCGCGGATGACCGTCACCGCCTCGTCGACGTCCCCGGCCTCCCCCACGATCTCCACGGCGTCGCCCAGCTCGGCCTTCACGCCGGTGCGGAACATCTGGTGGTCGTCGACCAGGACTACCCGCTTCATGACTTCTTGATCTCCAGTCGTACCTCGGTGCCCTCGCCCGGCGCCGTGCGGACGGTGGCGCGGCCTCCGTTGCGCTCCATACGTCCGATGATGGACTGCCGCACGCCCATCCGGTCCTCGGGGATGGCGTCCAGGTCGAATCCCTTGCCGCGGTCGCGGACGAAGACGGCCACGTCGTCGCCCTCGACCTCCCCGTACACCGACACCGACGGCGCCTCGGCGTACTTGGCCGCGTTCACCATCGCCTCCCGGGCGGCCTGCAACGCGGCGGCGAGCCGTTCGTCCAGCGCCGTGTCTCCCACGCAGACCACCTCGATGGGGACGCCGTGGTCGTCCTCGACCTCCCCGGCCAGTTCGCGGATGGCGGCGGCGAACGTGCGGTCGGGGTCGGAGCGCGGCTGGTAGAGCCAGGCGCGCAGGGTGCGCTCCTGGGAACGGGCGAGCCGCTGCACCTCGCGCGCGTCGTGCGCGTTGCGCTGGATGAGCGTCAGGGTGTGCAGCACCGAGTCGTGGATGTGCGCGGCCAGCTCGGCGCGTTCCTGGGAGCGGATGCGCTCGTGCCGTTCGGCGTCCAGGTCCTGCCAGAGCCGCACCACCCACGGGGTGGCGATGACCGCCACGCCGGTCAGGATGATCAGTGTGGCGATCAGGACGGCGCGGGCCTCGCCCGGGTCGACGCGCTGCGCGACGAACCCGCCGATGCCGCCGACCACCAGCACCAGGCCGAACAGGCTGCGCAGCCACCGCTGCCGCAGCGGCACCACCCAGCGCTGCCGCTGGCCGCGGTCGGCCTGCTGCCACAGCACCGCCACGCCGACGCCCCCGGCGATCACCGGCCACAGCGCCGCCCGGGCCAGCCCGGTGCTCCAGGTCAGCGCGGACAGGCCGATCGCCACCGCCCCGTAGGCCAGCAGCTGCACCCAGTCGTGGCGGGCCGTGCGGGTCGAGTCCTCCGCGCGCGGCACCATCAGCCAGAACACCCAGTAGACGGCGACGCCGAGGCCGCTGGCGACCGTCAGCAGCACGAACGCGGACCGGACGACGACCGGGTCGATCCCCAGGTGCGTGGCCAGGCCCCGGCACACCCCGGCCAGCAGCGCGCCGTCGGGGCGCCGCTCCAGCCGCGGCGGGCCGGACGGCCGCGCCGACGGCCGCCCGGACGGTTCGCCCGGCTGCTCACCAGGCGTCCGCCCGTTCGTCGTCGATTCCGCGTCCTCCACGACATCGATCGTCACATGCCGGTCAGCCCGGACGCATCCGGGCGGCACCCCTATACCCGGAGGACGTCATCAGGGTCGGTTCAGGGGCGTCCCGGATACCGCGCGGGGGCGGGTGCGGCCACGATGGTGACCATGACCGACGAGCGCATCGCGACCGAGCGCCCCACCGCCGCCGCGAACGGCCACGCCCGGCTGTTCCGCAGCCCGGAACGCCGCGTCCTGGCCGGCGTGTGCACGGGCCTGGGCCGGCATCTGGGCATCGACCCGGTGGTGCTGCGCGTGGCGTTCGCGGTGCTCACCCTGGCGGGCGGGCAGGGCGTGTGGCTGTACGTGGCGGGCGTGCTGGTCATGCCGGGGTCCCCCGAGGACGCCGCGCCGGCCGAGAAGCTGCTGCGCCGCCGCTTCGACGCCGCCGGGGCGCTGTCGATCCTGGGCGCGTTGCTGTGCGTGACGACGGGGTTCCAGCTGATCGGCGGCTGGGTCTCCACCAACATGATCGCGGTGCTGACGGTGTTCGGGCTGGTGCTGCTGGTCGCGCACGCCCGCGGCGTGGACCTGACGGCGGCCGTGCGGGCCCTGCCGGAGCGGCTGCAGGGCCATCCGATGGACGCGCCCGCGCCGTCGCGGGGCGAGAGCGTGTCGCTGGAGAAGGACGGGGTCTCGTTGCGTAAGGACACCACGGCCGCGCCGGGCGGGGGCCTGCCCGAAGGCATGGTCGATCTCGCCGTCGTCGGGACGCGGAACCGGACGGCGGCGCCGGAGCCTCCTGTGGACGAGGCCCCGCCGCGCAAGGCGGCGGCCGCCGCGGCCAGGCAGACCTCGCCCGTGACCGCCGTGACGCTGCTGGCGGCCCTGGCGGTGGGCGCCGCGATGGTGCCGGTGGCCCGCGCCTACCCGGGCCCGGACGCCACGCTGATCGTGGGGTCCGCGGCGCTGGGCGTCGTCGCCATCGGGCTGGTGCTGGGCGGCTGGTTCCGCGCCCGCGGCCTGGCCACGGTGGGGACGCTGCTGACGTTCGCGCTGCTGACGACCTCGGTCGCGGCCGAGGCGCCGCGCGACCTGCGCTACGGCGACGTCGAGTGGCGTCCCCTCGACGGCACCCGGGTCGAGCACGAGTACAAGGTGGGCGTCGGCTCGGCCAGGCTCGACCTGAGCGACACCCGGTTCACCCCCGGGCAGCGGGTGAACGTCAACGTCCAGGTGACCTTGGGCGAGCTGAAGGTGACGGTGCCGCGCGCCGCCCGCGTGGAGTTGGACGCGCGGGTCACTCTGGGCGACCTGCGGGTGGACGGCCGCACCGTCGCCGGCCCCGGCGCGCGGGCGACCGAGGTGCTGGAGCCCGAGGGGGCGGGCCGGGCCAATGTCCCGGTGATCGCGCTTCGGGTACGCGGGCGGTTCGGGCACGTGGAGGTGACCCGTGCCTGACCGGCGTCCCGCACCGACCGGCCCCCGCCGCCGCCTCGACCCGAGCGGCCCCGTGATCGGCGTGTTCTTCCTGGTGGTCGCGGCGGTGTTCATGGCGAACGGGTTCGGTGGGCGTCCCGTCGCCGATCTCGGGCTGCTGGTCCCGGCGCTGCTGGTGGGGCTGGGCGTGGCCGGCATCGTCCGGGTGCTGACGCGGTCGCGCCGCTCGAAGTGATCAAAATCACTCCGCCTCCCGGGAAGACGGGAAGCGGACATCGCGGTTGACTGTGGCCGTGAGGATCCCCCCGAAGAGCGTCCTGCTCGTGGCCCGGCTGCACGTCGACCTGTGCCGCCTCGCCAGCCTGCTCTGTTGCCGCTGACCGGCCCTCCGCCTTCTTCTCCTCCTCCTTCCCATCCCCTGCCGCATCCCTGAGACGCCCACGGGCGCCGCCGTGTCGACGCGCGCCGATCCGCGCTGACGCGCCGTGATCGCCTGGCCGCGTCCCGGCCGCGCGCGGTCGCACGCGGTCGCACGCCTTCGCCTCGGGGTGCGCGAAAGCTCCCTGGAGAACCTTCCATGAACGTACGCGTCTGGAAATGGCAGTTCTGGCAGCAGATCGTGCTGGCCCTCGTCCTCGGCGCCGCCGTCGGCGCCCTGATCAACACCTTCGGCGACGGCGGGGCGATCGCCGAGGACTGGCTCGACCCGTTCGGCGGCGTCTACGTCAGCCTGCTGAAGGTCGTGGTGGTGCCGCTGGTGTTCGCCGCGATCGTGGTCAGCGTGGGACGGCTGCGCGGCGTCGGCGGCGTGGCCCGGCTCACCGCCAAGACCCTCGGCTGGTTCGTGGTCACCTCGGCCATCGCCACCGCGGTCGGCCTGACCGTCGGCCTGCTGGTGCGTCCCGGCGAGGGGCTCGGACGGCTGGCGTCCGAGAGCACCGAGACCGACCCCGTCACCTGGACCCAGGTGCTGGAGAACCTGTTCCCGTCCAACATCGTCAACGCCATGGCCGAGGGCAACGTGCTCGGCGTGGTGACGTTCGCGGTGCTGTTCGGCGCCGCGCTGGTGGCGGTCGGCGAACGCGGCGAGCGGCTGGCCGCCCTGGCCGACGACCTGTACGCGGTCATGCAGAAGATCGTGTGGTGGGTGGTGCGGCTCACCCCCGTCGGGTCGTTCTTCCTGATCGCCTCGGTGGTGGCCACCTACGGCCCCGACTCGCTCGCCCCGCTGGCCAAGTTCACCGGCGCCATCTACCTGGCCGTGGCGATCATGCTGCTGGTCGGCTACCCGGTGCTGCTGCGCGCGTTCGGCCGCGTCTCGCCGGTGAAGTTCCTGCGCAACTCCTGGCCCGCGATCCAGTTCGCGTTCGTGTCGTCCTCGTCGCTGGCCACGCTGCCGATCGCGCAGCGGGTGTCGGTCGAGCGGAACGGGGTGCGGAGCGAGTACGCCAGCTTCGCCCAGCCGCTCGGCGCGACCATCAAGTTCGACGGCTGCGGCGCGATCTACCCGGCCGTCGCCGCGATCTTCGTCGCCCAGTACACCGGCGTGTCGCTGGGCCTGGCCGACTACGCGCTGATCGCGCTGGCCGCGGTGATCGGGCAGCTCGGCACCGGCGGCACGCCCGGCCCGGCGCTGGTCGCGCTGACCCTGACGCTGACCACCGTCGGCCTGCCGCTGCAGGCGGTCGGCTACCTGATCGCCATCGACAAGGTCATCGACATGGCCCGCACGGCGCTGAACGTGACCGGCCAGCTCACCGTGCCCGTCCTGGTGGCCCGCTCCGAGGGCCTGCTGGACGACGAGGTGTTCAACGCTCCCCCGGCCGACCTGACCGCCGCCCCGGCCGAGCCCGCCGCCGGGGAGCGCCCCCGCGACGCCGTTCCCGCCGCCGTCTGACCCGTCTGCGGGCGGTGCCGGCACACGCCCGGCACCGCCCGCGGCGGTCACGCGCGTGCCGCCGCGGCACCCCGTGACGGTCCTGCCGCCGGGGGTGAAATTGTCACGGTAGAAATCGTTTGAGGCCGATCCTGGCCCGTATTGGACGAAGCGTCTCCCTTTGGCCCCGGCTCGGCCGCCGGAGGGCGTTCACCTGCGGGGTCGTCCCCGGCGGGCGAACCACGTCCAAACATTGCGTTCCGGCAGCAATTGATACCGCTGAGTACCGGTAGAACTCTACGGTGTGATCGGTTGACGCGGAGATTGTCGTCGTCTTCACTCGCGCCCACTGACCCAGCCCAGTCAAGGTGAGCGATGAACGATCTCGTCCGTGCCCGTGAACGTTCGGAGAGACCCGGGGCGGCGCCCCCGGAAGGAGAGAACACGATCCGGATACTGGTGGCCGAGTCCGTCCCCCTGCTGCGCGGCGGGCTGGTCGCCCTGCTCAACGGGGTGCCGGGGCTCAAGGTGGTGGCGGAACTGGGGGCGGGCCTGCGGATGGCGCCGCTCGGCCGTCTCTACCGTCCCGACGTCGCGCTGGTCGACGTCGACCTGCCGGACCTCGACGGGTTCGCCGCGGCGCGGCGGCTGCGCGAGGCCGTGCCCGACTGCCCGGTCATCCTGCTGACGGCCCACCGCCGCGCCGGCGCGCTGCGGCGCGCGGCCGAGGCGCGGGCCGCGGGCCTGCTGGCCAAGGACACCTCCCCCGACGCGCTGGTCGGCGCCATCCGGCAGGTGGCGGCCGGACGCCGGGTGGTGGACCCCGACCTGGCATTCGGCGAGCTGGACGCGGGCGAGGGGCCGCTGACCGAGCGCGAGCGGGAGGTGCTGGCGCTGGCCGCGCAGGGCGCGACGGCCGCGCAGATCGCCGAGGAGCTGGTGCTCACGATCGGGACGGTCCGCAACCACCTGTCACGGATCAACCGCAAGATCGGGGCCCGTAACCGGGTGCACGCCATCCGGATCGCCGAGGAGGCCGGCTGGCTCTGACGTCGCCGCCCGCCGGATGCCGGGACGGGCCCGTGATCCAGTGGCCGACCAGGTCGCGGTAGAGGGGGCTGTCCGCCAGCAGCTCGGCGTGCGTGCCGAGCCGGGCCCGGGTGCCGTCCAGCACCAGGACCCGGCGGGCGCGCAACGCCGAGCTGATGCGGTGCGCGATGACGACGAGCGTCCCGGGCCGCCGGGCCAGCGCCTCCTCCGCGCGGGCCTCGGCGGTGGGGTCCAGGTGGCAGCCCGCCTCGTCCAGGACCAGCAGCGGCATCGGCGCCAGGTGGGCCCGCGCCAGGGCGATGAGCTGGCGTTCTCCCGCCGAGAGCGCCGCGGGGTCGACGCGTCCGCCCAGGCCGCCGAGCCGCTGGGCGAGCGTCGTCAGGCCGACGGCGTCGGCCGCGCGTCCCACCGCGTCGTCGGCGGCGTCCGGGCACAGGTAGGCGATGTTGTCGCGCAGCGACCCGGTGAAGACGTACGCCTCCTGGGGAATCAGGACCCGCCGCCGGGGGTCGCCCGGGGGCGCGCCGCCGACCCGCACCCGGCCTTCGTCCGGCGTCACCACGCCCGCGATGAGGGACGCCAGCGTCGACTTGCCGATGCCGCTCGGCCCCACCACGGCCAGATGGTCGCCCTGCGGGATCGTCAGGGTCAGGTCACGGATCACCGGTTCTGCTCCGGGGCCGTAGGCGAACGTCACCGACCGCAGTTCGACGGCGGGAGCGTCCGCGCCCACGCTCGCGTCCGTGGCCCCTGACGGCGCGCTCAGGG
The DNA here is from genome assembly GCF_039536785.1 of Actinomadura miaoliensis. NCBI lineage: Bacteria > Bacillati > Actinomycetota > Actinomycetes > Streptosporangiales > Thermomonosporaceae > Actinomadura > Actinomadura miaoliensis. The sequence continues at coordinate 131,182 of NZ_BAAAZG010000019.1, read as the reverse complement.
CGGCAGGCGGGTCGTCGGGGCCGCCGGTCTCCATGATGCGGGCCAGCGTGACGGCCAGGCGCAGCCCCCCGGCGCCCATGCCCTGGACGAGGGTGTGCAGCGCGGGTTGCAGCCCGTGCAGCACGTAGGTGAGCCCGCCGAGGATCGTGCCGGGGGTGGCGCCGTGCCGCAGCAGCCACGGCGCGGCCACCAGGATCAGCAGCAGCGGCAGCCACCCGCCGACCGCCACCGCCAGGGCGCGGGCGGCCGCCATGCGCGCCACCGCACGGCCCGCCGCGGCCTGGGCGTCCACCTCCCGGCCCAGCGCGGCGCGCACCCGCTCCTCGCCGCCGCACGCGGTCACGTCCCGCAGTCCCTCGGCCAGGGCCGAGGTCCGCTCGGCGATCCCCTCCTCGCCGACGATCAGCTCGCGCTGGCGGGCCGCGGCGGTGCCCAGCAGCGCGGCGAACAGCGCCAGCCCCAGCAGCAGCGGCGGGACGACCAGCACCAGCATCCACGGCATCAGCGCCAGCAGCCCGGCGAACGCGCCCGCCGCCGCCACGGCGAAACCGCGCAGCACGACGAGCAGCCCGCCGAACGCGTCGCGGACGATCTCCACCTGGTGGGTGAGCCGGGCGACCGCGCCGGTCTCCGCGCGTCCGCGCAGCGACCGGTGCACCGCGCCGCGCGTCACCCGGTGGACGAGATCGTCGCGGAACGGCTCGACGATGCCGGCGAGCGGCCGGTAGAGACGCCGCGTCCCGAACGCGCCCACGAGCGCCGCCGCCGCCAGCACCCCCAGCCACGCCGCCGCGCGCCCCGGACGGTCGGCGGAGAACGCGTCGACCGCGCGTGCGACGGCGAGCCCGAACAGCGCCTGCGGGGCCGCCTCCCACACCGACCAGAACGCCAGCGCCGCCGCCGCGCGCGGATGGGCGCGCACCGCCCCGGCCAGCGTCGCGATCAGGCGGGCCGGGCGAGGCCCCTCCGCGGGCGCCCCGGTCAACGACTTCACGGTGCTTCGGCTCCGAAGACGGCGCGGTAGGCGGGGTCGCGCCACAGCACGTGGTGCGCGCCGTACGCCCGGACGCGGCCCCCGTCCAGCCAGGCCACCAGGTCGGCGCGGGCGGCGGTCCCGGCGCGGTGCGCGATGATCAGGCGGGTGCGGTCGCCGAGGCCCGCGCCGCCCCCCGAGCCGCCGAGCAGCGCGTCGGTGATCTGCATCTCGGTGGCGGTGTCCAGGCTGGACGTCGCGTCGTCGAGGACCAGCAGGCGCCCGGCGTGCGCGAACGCCCGGGCCAGCCCGAGCCGTTGCAGTTCCCCGCCGGACAGCGGCGCGTCCCCGGGCGGTGTCGCGTATCCGGCGGGCAGGCGCCGGATGAACGCGTCGGCGCGTGCGGTGCGCGCGGCCTCCCGCACGCGCGGCGCCGCCGGCCGTGCGAGCCCGAACCCGATCGCGTCCCGCAGCGTCTCGCCGAACAGAGCGGGACGGGCGAACGCGTACCCGACGGCGCCGCGCAGCGCGGGCCGGCTCAGGTCGCGCAGCGGCACGCCGTCCAGCAGGATCTCGCCCGCGTCGGGGTCGGCGAGGCGTCCGGCGAGCGCGGCCAGCAGCGACTTGCCGGTGCCCGAGCGGCCCACCACCGCCACGGCGGCGCCGCCCGGCACCACCAGGTCGACGCCGTCGAGCACGCCCGCGGCGGCGACGCCCCGCAACTCCAGGCGCCCGGGTCCGGGCGGCAGTCCGGACGTGCCGTAGGTCAGCGCGGGGCGTTCCAGGATCTCGGCGGCGCGCGCGGCTCCCGCCCGTGCCCGCCCCAGGCGCAGCAGGTGCGTCACCACAGGGCCGAACCCCGCCGCCAGCCCCGCGTACTGCACCGCAGCGATGAACTCCCCCGGGGTGATCCGGGCGGTCATCACTTCTACCCCGGCCACCGCGACCACCGCCACCTGCAGCAGCAGCAGCGCCAGCAGGCCGCGTGCGGCGACGTCGCCCTGGGTGCGCCACATGCGGCGGCCCTCGTCGGCCAGCTCGGGGAGGGGTTCCAGGACGCGCCGCACCTCGCGTTCGGGCGTCCCGGCGGCGGCGATCGTGCGCGCCCCGTTCAGCGCCTCGGTCAGGCGTGCCGCGATCGCGCCCTGCACGTCGAGGTAGCGGTGGGCGGTCGCGGTGATGTCCCGGACGAACAGCCGCAGCAGCAACGCGATCAGCGGAAGCGCCACGACGATGGTCAGCGCGATCCGCCAGTCGGTGACGACCAGCACGGCCAGCGCGCCGACCGGCGGCACCAGCGCGGCCGCCGCCTGGGTCAGCGCCGCGGGCGCCACCCCGGCCTCGGCGGCTCCGCCGACCACGCGGCTGGTCACCTCGCCCGGCGGCAGCCGCAGCCCCGGGCCCGCCGCCAGCACGTGCCGCACGAGCGTGTGCCGCAGCCACGCCGTGGCCCCGGCGGTGCCGGACCCGGCCGCCAGCTCGGTGCACGCCTCCGCCGCCGCGCCCGCCGCCACCAGGACCGCGCACAGCCACAGCGCGGACGCCGCCGCGCCGCCTCCGCCGAGGAGGGCGTCGACCGTCCGGGCCAGCACCAGCGGCAGCACGGTGATCGCGACCGCGTCCGCCAGAGAGGCCACCGCGAGCAGCGCCGTCCAGCCGCCGCCGCGCCGGGCGGCGCGTCGCAGCAGCCGATCCGCTGAGACCGTGGCCGTCGTCATGAAGTCCTCGGAACATGAAGTTTTCGAAGCGCCGGCATGGGGGCGGCCACGGCCCGGAGAGGGGCCATGGCCGCCCTGACTGCCGTTACAGGCAGATCGTGATGCTGTGGGAGCTGTGGCAGAGCAGGCTCAGGCTGCTGTTGCCGCCGCCGGTGCTCTCGCTCACCATCCCCTGCAGGTCGAGAAGCGCCATGACTTCACCCCCTCTCGGGCTGGATAGAGGTGGCCGCCGTGGAGGCCTCCACGGGGGGAACATGGGCCGGGCCCAGGAACGGCAGCCCCACGGGGCGGTCGTGCAGGGCCGAGCCGAGGGCGAGCAGGACGCCCGCCGTGCCGGTCGCCAGGTCCATCGACAGCCGGTACATGTGCTCGCCGGGCATGGCCAGGCCGCCGCCGTACGGCAGGGCGTGCCAGGCCAGGTCGCGGACGTGCCGCGCCACCAGCGGGTCGTGCCGGTCGTGCCGGGCGAGGTAGAACAGCATGCCCGCGCGTCCGCTGAACAGGGACGGCTGGGCGTAGTAGCGGGACGCCGCGGCGACGCGGATCGCCGCACGCGCCTCGGTGAACCGCTCGTCGTCCGGCCGCACCGCCAGGTACTCGTCGATGACCAGGCCGATGCCGACGCTGCCGCGCCCCAGGTAGGGCAGCACGCGGTGCTCCTGGTCGACGTGCAGCGCGCCGTTGCGGTCGGTCGCGCAGGCGTCCAGGTCGCGGCGCAGCGCCGCCGCCGCGTGGTCCAGGCAGGCCGGGTCGCCCGTCCGCTCGTACCGGCGGACGAACATCAGCGCCTCGCCCGCGCCGCCGTACAGCAGGCCGGGCCGGGGGCTGTGGTCGGTGGCGGCGCTCCGGCCGGCGACGATCTCCGCGGCGCGGGCGGCGGGTTCGCGCAGCGCGTCCTCGCCGGTGACGTCCGCCAGATGGTCGAGGACGAGCGCATAGCCGGGCAGCCCGCCGTACAGGTCGGTGCCCAGGCGCTCCCACTTCTCCTCCAGGCAGTGCGCGGCCGCGGCGAGCGCCGCGTCGACGTGCCCGAGGCCGGCCAGCACGTACGCCACGCCCTGCAGGCCGTCGAACAGGCCCAGGCCGGTGCCGCGCGGCGGGTCGGACGCGCGGGCGGCGAGCCACTCCTCGTACTCGGGGAAGCGGTCGGCGCCGGTCTGCTCCAACGCGTACAGCACGCCCGCCGCGCCGTGCGCGATGCCGAGCGCGGCCCCGCCGAACTGTTCCACGTCACCGGGGAACAGCCGGTCGGCGCGGCCGGGCGTGGCACTGGCGACGATCGCGCGGCGCAGCTCCTCGCGGGCGCGCCGCCACCCCGGCGGGTCGGGGCTGAACGAGGGGAGCACGGGCGTCGTCCCGCGGGTGATCTCCTCGACCGCCTCGTCCAGGAACTCGCGCGGGACGGGGAAGTACTCGGCGATCAGGTCGGCCAGCTGCCGCGCCTTGCCGCGGTCGAGCACGAACAGCGTCGTCATCGGCGCGAACAGCGCCAGCCGCAGGCACGCCAGGCTGTAGCGGTCGACGTCGGCGCCGCGCCGGTCGGGCGGCGCCAGGAACGCCGGGTTGGCCAGCGTCTGGCGGGCGTTGTCGGCGGCGGGCGCGGCCACCTCGAAGTCGATCAGCGCCACCGAGTCGTCGGGACGCACCATGACGTTGAACATGTGCAGGTCGTTGAACACCACGCCGCGCTCGTGCATGGCGTGCACGACCCGTTCCACGCCCTCGTACACCCGCAGCGCCCACGCGGTGTACGCGGCGACCCGCCCGGGGTCGGGGTCGGGGTCGAGCATCGGGTGGCGCTCGGCGAAGAAGGTGTTGAGGGTGCGTCCCTCCACGAAGTCCTGCACGAGGAAGTGGTGCTCGCCGAGGGTGAAGTGGTCGCGGGCGCGCGGCACGCCCTCGATGCCCTCCAGCAGCCGCAGCGTCTCGCGCTCGCGGGCGAGGCGCTCCACCGCGTCGGCGCCGTCGGCGGCCAGCCCCGCGTAGGGCCGGGCCTCCTTGAGGACGACGGTCTCGCCGGTGCGGGTGTCGGTCGCCGCGTACACGCCGCCGCCGTTGGAGAAGTGCAGCGCCCGGTCGATCCGGTAGGGCAGGTCGGCGGTCGTCGTGGCGGCGCGCGCGGCCAGGTGCGGTTCCAGGCAGCGCGGCGGCGTCACCCACTCGGGCACCCGGAACACCGGCTCGCGGCGGTCGGGCACCAGCTCCCCGGCGGGCGTCTCCATCGCCGGGACGAGCTGTCCGCGCTCGTCCAGGCAGCGCCGCTCGGCGAACCCGCCGTACCGCACGTACAGCGGCCCGTCCCCGATGCGCAGGTCGCTGAGAATGTACGGGCCGGGCAGCCCGGCGACCCGTTCGCCGAGCTCGGTCAGGACGCGTTCGAGTTCCTCGTCGCCGGCCGGATAAATCGTGACGAGTTTTCCGCTGGCGCCGCGCGGCGCGTATTTCGCGTTGCGCATCCGCAACGCGGCCGGGCCGCGCAGGTGCTTGAACTCGATGCCGTTGGCGACACAGTAGTCCCAGACGTGGTCCAGCACCTTGTCGGCGCTTTCCGCACACCCGGAGACGTGCACCTTCCAGCCCTGGAAGGGGGCCCGCTGAACCGGGGGAACGTACACCGTCCATTCGTCCCCGGGCACCTGGCGCCAGCCGTCAGGCAGCGGCCGGCGGCAGATGTCGAAATCGGTCTCCGCGGTGGCCGGCGGGGCGTCGTAGAAATGCGTGTCGGTCAGGCAGTAGAGCTCGTACCTCTTGTCCACGTCCGACGCCTCTCCTCCGTGCGCTCCGCCGTAGCGCGCGAATGGCGGCAATTGCTTCCCGTGTGGAACCGCTTCTCGCCGCCCCGCCGGAAAGAGATTCCCAAATGGCGCGGCGGTCGCGCCAGTCGCGAAAATAACGACTGTGCCGTGAAGAACTCACACCCGCGTAGACGTTCGTCACCCGACCGCCCGTCCGCCGCGCCGCACACGAAAAGACCCGCCGCACGAAGCGGCGGGTCGTGTGAGGGCGCGGGCGTTCCCCGCGGTCAGGGGGCGTGCACCCTTCCCTCGATGCTCAGCGGTCGACGGCCGCGGTGTCAGGCACGTGGGCCACGCCTCCGAAGGTGCGGACGGGGGAGGGGGGCGCCTGGCCGGGGGTGGGCCAGTCGGACACCGAGACCAGGCCCGGCTCGACGATCTTCAGCCCGTCGAACAGTTCGGCGATCTTCGCGCGCGGCCGGGGGTGCAGCGGCGACGGGACGTTGGTGAAGTTCTCGCGGACCCGTTGCCGGAGATCCTCCGACAGGTCGTCGGACGGCCACGCGGAGATCGCGACCATGCTTCCGCCGGGCAGCCGCTCGAAATACCGGCGCGCGAGCCCGGCAGGGTCGTCCTCGTCGGCGATGAAGTGGAACACCGCCACGGCCAGCAGCCCGACGGGACGGCTCGGATCGATCAGCCGGCCGACCTCCGGCGACTCGAAGACGCCCGCGACGTCCCGGATGTCGGCGTGCACGTACGCGGTGAGGTCGGGCGAGCCGAGCAACGCGCGGGCGTGCGACAGCACCATGGGGTCGCGGTCGACGTAGACGACGCGCGCGTCGGGGCGTTCGCGCTGGGCGACCTCGTGGACGTTGTCCTGGGTCGGCAGGCCCGAACCGAGATCGATGAACTGCGCGATCCCCTGCCTGATCATGTACTGGACCACCCGGACGAGCCAGCGCCGGTTCTCCAGCGCGACGTCGGCCATCTCGGGGGCCACGTCCAGGATCTTCCGGGCCGCCTCGCGGTCGACCTCGAAGTTGTCCTTCCCGCCCAGCATGTGGTCGTAGACGCGCGCGGCCGAGGGCCGGGAGACGTCGACGTCGTGCGGAGGGCCGGGCGCCGCCGCCGGTTCGTGGGAGCCGAATGACATGGCGCCGATGTTTACATGATCACTTACCGGGGTGTCGGAACTGGCCGGAAGCGGCCGACGCCGGGGTCAGGGGGACGTCAGACCGGCGTGCAGGCTGATCGCGTACGCGGGGCCCGGGTTGGTCAGCTCGTGCGTGCGGGCGGCGCCGCGCACCCGCACCCGGTTGGCGCGCAGCGGACGCTCCGTCACCCCGTCGGCGGAGATCGACACCTCGGCCAGCTCACCGGCCAGCACGGTGCTCACCTCCACGCCGTCGTGGTCGTGCACGTCGGTGCGGTGGCCGGGCGGCCAGGTCGTCAGCCAGAGCCGGACGCCGTCGCCGCCGTCCAGCGGCACCCGCACCGGGCGGCCGGACTCGAAACGCACCAGATGCCACCAGTCGGCGGGACGGGCGGCCAGTGCGCCGAGGCGGGCGGCGAGCTGCCCGACCGTCGGGGGACGCGGAGTGACCGCGCGTCCGTGCGGGTCGTCCTGCCCGCGCATCGTCAGATCGGGAACCATGTCGAGGTTCACGGGAAGAAGTCCTTCGTGATCGGCAGAGGACAGCCGGGGTCGGATGGAGATCAGCGACAACACGAAGGACACAGACACAGCGCGCTGGCCACGCGGCGCAGGGCCACGGGGCTGCCGGCGAAGGATCGCGCTGTCATGCCGTCTAGAACACCGTCGCCACCGGGCATTGTCAAGTCGATCGCCAGATCGCGCGCGTTCACGGAACCGTCACGCACGGGCCTGGCGACGTACCGAGAAACGGGAGAACATGCCGCCCGTTGGACAAAATCATGGAAATGGAGCGACGGATGGTGCTCGACCGGCGGACTGTGCTGCGCGGAGGTCTGCTCACCGGCGGCGGGGCGGCGCTCGGCCTGCTGTACGGCGGCGGAACGGCGTCCGCGGCCCCGGCCCTGCTGCGGGCCCGCCCGCGGCTCACCCACGGCGTGCAGAGCGGCGACGTGACCGCCCACGAGGCCGTCGTGTGGGCCCGGTCCGACCGGCCCGCGCGCATGCTGGTGGAGGTCGGCCGCCGTCCCGACCTGCGGGACGCCCGGACCGTCCGCGGCCCGCTGCTCACCCCCGACACCGACCTGACCGGCAAGACGCTCCTGCGCGGCCTGCCCGCCGGCGAACAGCTGCACTACCGCGTCACGCTGGCCGACCCGGACCGGCACGCGCTGCTGTCCGAGCCCGTCGCCGGACGGCTCCGCACGGCGCCGCGCACCCGCGAGGACATCTCGTTCGTGTGGTCCGGCGACCTGGCGGGCCAGGGCTGGGGCATCAACCCCGACGTCGGCGGCTACCGCATCTTCAACGCCATGGCCGCCACCGACCCCGACTTCTTCCTGTGCAGCGGCGACTACGTCTACGCCGACGGCCCGCTGGCCGAGACCGTGACGCTGCCGGACGGCCGCATCTGGCGCAACATCGTCACCGCCGAGAAGACCAAGGTCGCCGAGACCCTGGCCGAGTACCGCGGCCAGTTCCGCTACAACCTCCAGGACGCCGCGCTGCGCGCGTTCAACGCCCGCGTCCCGATGATCTACCAGTGGGACGACCACGAGGTCACCAACAACTGGTACCCCGGCGAGATCCTCGACCTGCCGCAGTACACCGAGAAGCGCGTCGACGTGCTGGCCGCCCGCGCCCGCCGCGCCACGTTCGAGTACATGCCGATCAGGGGCGGCCGCGTCTACCGCAGGCTCTCGTACGGGCCGCTGCTGGACGTGTTCGTCCTCGACATGCGCACCTACCGGGACCGCAACGGCGCCAACGACTCCCCCACCCAGCGCGACGGCATCCTGGGCGCCGAGCAGGTCGCCTGGCTCAAGCGCGAGCTGCGCGCCTCCCGCGCCGTCTGGAAGGTCATCGCCTCGGACATGCCGCTCGGCCTGGTCGTCCCGGACGGCACCGCCTTCGAGGCCGTCGCCCAGGGCGACGACGGCGCCCCGCTCGGCCGCGAACGCGAGATCGCCGACCTGCTCTCGTACGCCAGGCGCCACAACGTCCGCAACATGGTGTGGCTGACGGCGGACGTCCACTACACCGCCGCCCACTACTACGACCCGTCCAAGGCGGCCTTCACCGACTTCGACCCGTTCTGGGAGTTCGTCTCGGGCCCCCTGAACGCGGGCGCCTTCGGCCCGAACGCCCTGGAGAACACCTTCGGCCCGCAGCTGAAGTTCCAGAAGGCGCCGCCCCGGGCCAACACCTCCCCGGCCGAGGGCTACCAGTTCTTCGGCCAGGTCGACATCGACGGGGCGTCGGCGGCCCTGACCGTCCACCTGCGGGATCTGGACGGGAAGTCGCTCTACACCGTCACCCTGAACCCCCTCCGCTAACGTCCCTGGGCAGCAGCAGCGGCGTCGCCAGGACGAGCACCCCGGCGACCGCGACCGCAGTGCGGGGACTGGTGGCGGCGGCCAGCAGTCCCCACAGCGCGGTCATGACCGCGATGGTCGCCCTGCCGGTGACCGCCCACGAGGCCAGCGTGCGGGCGACGCGGTCCGCCGGGATCTGTTCGAGCCGGTAGGTGGCGAACACCGGGTTGAACACGCCCATACAGGTGATCAGCCCCAGTTCGACCGCCATGACGAGCACCAGCCCGTCGACGCCGGGTCCGACGAAGACCAACCCCACGAGCCAGCAGGCGCGCAGCGTCCCGGCGGTGAGCATGACCCTGTGCCGTCCGAACCGCGCGACGAGCCGCCGCGCCAGCCGCGCCCCGACCAGCCCGCCGAGACAGGGCGCGGCGAAGGCCAGGCCGTACTGCCAGGGCGCGAACCCGAGGTCGCCGAGCATCAGCACGGCCAGCAGCGGTGACGTCGCCATGATCAGGCCGTTCACCAGGACCGTGTTGAACAGCAGCGGACGCAGCGCCGGATGCGTCAGGACGAACCGCCACCCCTCGAACAGGTCCCCGGCTCGCAGACGGGGGCCGGTCCGCACGGGCCGCGGTTCCCCACCGCCGATCGCGCGAAGCCCCAGAGCGGACAGCAGGTAACTGACCGCGTCGGCCGCGACCGTCAGCACCGGGCCGAACATCCCGATCGCGGCCCCGCCGAGCGGCGGCCCCAGCACGGTGGCGGTCCACGTCGTGGACTCCAGCCGCCCGTTCGCCACGAGCAGGTCCCCCGGCGGCAGCAGCCCCTTCAGGAACGCGCCGCCGGCCGCGTTGAACACGATGTCGGCCGCCGCCACCACGACCGACACCACCAGCAGTTGCACGAAGCTCAGCCACCCGAACGCGAACGCGACGGGGACGCTCACCAGGACCCCGAACCGGACGAGATCCATCGCCACCATCACGGGCCGCTTGCGCCGGAACTCCACCCACGGCCCGGCCAGCACGGCCACCGCCGCCCCCACGGCCGCCCCGGAGGCCGCCAGCACCGACACCTCCGCCGGCCCCGCGTGCAGCACGTAGATCGCGATGAGAGGGAACGCGTCGAACGCCAGCCGCGTACCGAACGTGCTGACCGCGTACGCCGCCCAGAGCCACCCGAACTTCCGCCCCAGCGACCGTCCAGCCCCCACCTGCCGCCCCCGCCTCACGTCGACCAGCGACATGAAAGCGAGCGGCCCAGCCCTCGATCAAACAACCGATCCACGACCAGTCCACAACCCCCGGTTGTCCGCCCTGGCAGACACTCCCCCGCGTTCTCCGAAAGCCGTGGAGCCGACCTGTGTGCACCCGGGGCGGCGTCGCCGGTAGTGCGTCGGCGGCAGGCGGGCTTGTAGCGTCAGGCAGGTCCGTGTTCGAGCGGCCTGCCGTGGGGGTGATCGTGGCGCACCTATTCGCAGGCCGGCTACGGGCCGGACGACGACGTCACCTGCTTCGTGGCGCCGGACGGCGGCGTATGGGCGAGGATCAGGGACCCCGAGAACGGGGTCACGGAGTTCGATCCCCGCTGTCCCCAGTGGATGAGGGCCCTGATCATGACCTGCCTGATCGCGGAGGCCGCGAACGCCCGCCTCCACATGTCCTTCGTGACCTCCGGCTACGCGCCGCCCGAACCGTTGACCCCGGCCACGGAACCGTATCCCGGATTCGGCGACGTCCATTCTTCCTACATGAACCACCAGCAGGAGTTCATCGAGTGGTTCAAGAAGGAGGCGAACAAGATCAACCGAGGAATCGCCGCCTCCGCGGACATGTGAGGCCATCGGACACCCGAACGCCGCGCGACCATTCGTCGAGGACGGCGTAGTCGGCGTCGGTGAGGCCCCGGCGGGCATCCACGTGGCGAAGAAGGGCCTGCGCCGCCCTCGATCTGGGCCGCGGCCGCCGGTGCACGGCGTCGGCCGCCACGACGACCCGGTTCCCAGCCACCGCGCCGTCCTCGACGCCGTCCGCGCCGCCGCGCCGGAGCGGGCGGAGGAGGCCATGCGGAACCTGCTCGCCAAGGCCCGCCGCGACCTCGACACCATCCGCGAAGACTGATCGACCGGCCCGCCCCGCCGCGGTCCTCCGGCGCGGGGTGTTTCAGGGGGCGGCATGAGGCTGGTCAGGTACATGCCGGACAAGGGCAGAACAGACCAGAAAACGGCAAGGATGCCTTCAGGGCGGTATGACGCGTCTCATGGATCGGCGCGCCGGGGGGAACGGGTCGCGGCAGTTCGGTCGATTCATGCGCAACCGTGGAGGTTCGATGTCGATCTTGCGTGCCGTGCTGGCCGCCGGGGCGGTTCTCGCCTTTTCGGCCGGAAGTATGGCGCCCGCAGTGGCGCAACAGGAGATATCAGCCCAGGACAGAAAATGGCTCATGATGGCCCACCAGGGAAATCTGGCGGAGTCCGTTGTGGGCACGATGGCGCAGAAGAAGGGCAAGGCGAAGGCCGTGCGGTCGATCGGGGCCGTGCTGGTGACCGACCACTCCAGGCTGGACAGGAGGGTCCAGGCCACGGCGCGGAGACTGGGCGTCTCGCTGCCGTCGGAGCCGTCGGCCAAACAGAAGGCGCTGGCGGCCAGGCTGAACGCCATGAGCGGAAAGGCGTTCGACCGGGCCTGGCTGGACGCCCTGATCAAGGAGCACCGGACGGATCTGGCCGCCGCCCGCAAGGAGGTGCGCGCGGGGAAGGCGGCCGAGGCCCAGCACCTCGCCACGGTGAGCACCCCGGTGTTCCGCAGGCACCTGAACCTGCTGCTGCGGGCGCGCCATGCCGACCCGCCGCGGCACGTCCCGGCCGGTAACGGCGGCTGGACGATGGCCGCGCCGAACGAGCGGCCCCTCGCCCTGGGGTACGGCCTGCTCGCCGCGGGGATGCTCGTGACCGTGGGCGGCGCCCTGCTGTGGAGGCGTCCCGCGCCGTGGAGAGGCTGAAGATCGCGGGTGTGGTGGGCGCCGTGCTCGGCACGGCGCTCACCTTCTGCGGCGCCGCACTCGTCATGCGCCCCGCCGCGAAGGTGACGCCGCAGGCCCTGGACGCCGGCACGGTCCCCCCGGCGGCCGGCGGGCCGGCGTCGCACTCGCCCGCGGCCGGCGCCGGGTCACCGCCGGTCCACCTGGAGATCCCCGCCCTCCGCGTGCGGGCCCGGGTGCGGCCTGTCGGCGTCCGGTCCGACGGAACCCTGGAGGTTCCGCCCTCCGCACGCGACCTCGGCTGGTGGCGGGGCGGAGCCGCCCCCGGCTCCGCCACGGGCACGGTCGTCGTCGCCGGTCACGTTGACACCGCCAAAGAGGGCCCGGGGGCATTGTTCGAACTCAGGGGCGTCCGGATGGGCAGCCAGGTCAACGTGCGAAGCACCGACGGCCGGACGCGCAATTACCGGATCGTGGCCCGCCGCGCCTATCCGAAACAGCGACTTCCCGCTTCGGTATTCGCTCCGGACGCGCCCGCCCGATTGGTTCTCATCACCTGCACCGGCGCGTTCGACCGCCGCGCGGCCAGCTATTCCCACAATCTCGTCGTCTACGCCAAGGCCGACTGACTTGCCGATCTAGAGGCCGCCGCGGAGAAACCCGGGGCCGTCACTGGAGTACGGCGGCGAACAGTGTCTCGGCCGCGCGGAGAATGGTCACCACGACGATCGTGGTCACAATCCTCGCCACCGCCGCCGCCGCGCCTTCGCAGCAGGCCCGGACGAGCCGCGTGGCCGGGGGCCGGCCTGCCAGGCGCGCCCGCGTCCTCGTTGCCGTGGTACTCCGGGTTCGCGAAGCATGAAAGGTCCGTCGGTGTGCGGACATGTGGGGGGTGACCGACGCCGTCCCAGGAAGGCGAAACCCCCATTGGACGAAGACGAGTTCGCCGCCGTCTACGCGGAGAACTACCGAGCCCTGTTCGGCTATGCCCTGCGGCGCTGCGACTCCCCGGACGACGCCGCCGACGTGGTGGCCGAGACGTTCACCATCGCCTGGCGCCGGGCGGACGACCTGCCGCCCGGTGACGAGGCCCGTCTCTGGCTGTACGGAGTGGCGCGCAGGGTGCTGGCCAACCACCGCCGGGGTGAACTGCGGCACGCGGCCAAGACGGCGATGCTGCGCGACGAACTGGCCGCCGCGTCGCCCCTCACCCCGGCACCGCTGGACGGCACCGCCGTCGCCCAGGTGTTCCGCTCCCTCCCGGAACGGGACCGGGAGCTGCTCTCCCTGGTCGCGTGGGAGGGGCTGAGCCGCGCGGAGATCGCCACGGTCCTCGGATGCTCGCGCAACGCGGTGAGCATCCGGCTGCACCGTGCCCGCAGGCGCTTCGCCCGCGAGCTGCGAGCCGCCGGTGTCGACGAGGTGCCGGCCGTCCGGGCCGCGCGTTACGAGATGGAAGGAAGCTGACGGTGACCACCTCCAGGATGGACGAGCTGGTGGCCGGTCTGGCCCGTGCGCACGACGACCGGATCGCGGGGCCGGACGCACCGGGAGCCCAGGCCCTGCTGGCGGCGATCACGGCGGAGCCGCGGGGCACGGCCCGGCGACGCCGCCGATTCGGGCGGTTCACGGTCGGGGTTGTCGCCGCGACCACCGTGGCCGCCGGTGCGTTCGTCGCGCTGGACGCCGGCGGCCCCGGCCCCGTCCGCGGCTACGCCAACGCCGCCGTGGACATCCGGCGCACCGACGACACCTACAAGGTCCACGTCAAGAACGTCTACGCCGACCAGCGCCAGTTCCGGGAGGCGTTCGCCAGGCTGGGCCTGGACGTGACGCTGTCGATCCTGCCGGTGTCCCCGGGCCGCGAACGAAAGATCATCCGCGTGGGAGGCGGCCCCCACACGCCCACCGACGGCGTAACCGGCGGCGTGCGGATCGCCACGGTGCTGGACTGCCCGCCCGGCCGGGGCACCGCCTGCCCGCTGACCGTGGAACTCAGCGGCGAGGCGGTCCGCCGGCAGGCGACCGAGATCGTCATCGGCCGGACGGCCCGTCCCGGCGAGATCTACCACGACCAGAATCCCGGCGCGGGCGACAACCCGCCGAGCCTGCGGCTGACCGGCCGTACCGTCGCCGAGGCCCTGGCCCGGCTGCGCGCGCGGAACATGACCGCCGCCTACCTGCTCGGCCGGTTCAACCAGGACGGTTCGGGCAGTTCCTACACCCCGCCGTCCGGCTGGCGGCCGGAGGGCGACCGGCGCGTCGCGGGCGCGTGGATGCGCAGTTCCGACTCGGTCACCCTGCTGGTCGTCCCGCGGAAGAACGACCCCGGTCCCGACCCCTCTCGTCCCGCCCCCTTCTGACCCGCTGAGACCGGCCGGGACGAGCTGCCCTGGCTCACCCCCGGCCGGGTGAGCGCGGTTGTGTCAAACGAGAGCAAATTGAGGGGGGCGGGGGGTGGTACGAGGGTTACGGGTCGGCTTACGTTCGTTGCGTCGCCTTCTTCCAGCGGCCGGAGGTGGGCCCCGATGCCGTGGCCGGTCCAGCGTGCTCCTCCTCAACGGGACGTCTTCCCGCCCCAACCGAGACGTCCCTGGGAGAAGGAATGCCACGTGTCCGCGTCGAGGTCGACGGTGCGACGTACGAGGACGACGTCGAACCGCGCCTCCTGCTCGTCCACTACCTGCGTGACCGGTTGGGGAAGGTCGGCACCCCGATCGGCTGTGACACCACCAACTGCGGCGCCTGCACCGTCCTGATGGACGGGATGAGCGTCAAGAGCTGCTCCGTGCTGGCCGTGCAGGCCGACGGCCGCGAGGTCACCACGGTCGAGGCGCTGGGGATCGACGGCACGCTGCACCCCCTGCAGCGGGCCTTCCACGAGGAGCACGCGCTGCAGTGCGGCTTCTGCACGCCCGGCATGATCATGGCGGCGCTGGACCTGCTGCGGGAGAACCCCGACCCGTCCGAGGAGGAGATCCGGGAGGGGCTCGAAGGGAACCTGTGCCGCTGCACCGGCTACCAGAACATCGTGCGGGCGGTGCGCCGCGCGGCCGGTGAGATGCGCACCCCGGCGCAGGAGCGGGAGGTGACGTCGTGACCGTCCAGGAGATCGGCTCCCCGCGCCGCAGGAGCGAGGACGCGCGGCTGGTCACCGGCCGCACCCGCTGGACCGACAACCTGCAGCCCATGGGGACGCTGTACGTGGCGTTCCTGCGCAGCCCCATGGCGCACGCGCGGATCAACGCGGTGGACGTGACGGCGGCCAAGGCCCGTCCCAACGTCGTGGCCGTGCTGACGGGCGCCGACTTCGCCGGCGAGCAGGGCTCCCTGCCGTGCGCGTGGCCCGTCACCGAGGACATGAAGCACCCCGCGCACCCGCCGATGGCCGTGGACGAGGTGCGGTACGCCGGGGAGCCGGTGGCGTGCGTGGTGGCGCGTGACCGGTACGCGGCGGTCGACGCGCTGGAGGACATCGACGTCGACTACGAGCCGCTGGCCGCCGTCACCGACATGGAGGAGGCGCTCAGGGAGGGCGCCGATCTCGTCCACGAGGACCTGGGCACCAACAAGTGCTACACGTGGGTGTTCGAGAACGGCGACCTGGACGCGGCGATGCGCGACGCCCCCGTGGTGATCGAGCGCCGGTACGTCCAGCAGCGGCTCATCCCGACGGCGATGGAGCCCCGGGCCGTGCTGTGCGTGCCCGAGGGCGACGACTTCACGGTCTACTCGGCCACGCAGATCCCGCACATCCTGCGGTTGATGCTGGCCACGGTCACCGGGATCCCCGAGCACCGGCTGCGGGTCGTGGCCCCCGACGTGGGCGGCGGGTTCGGCTCCAAGCTGCAGGTGTACGGGGAGGAGGTGCTGTGCCTGCTGCTGGCCAGGCGGCTGGGGCGCCCGGTCAAGTGGACCGAGTCGCGCAGCGAGGGCAACATGGCCGTCCACCACGGCCGCGACCAGATCCAGCGGGTGACACTGGCCGCCGAGCGCGACGGGCGCATCCGCGGGGTGAAGGTGGACCTGCTGGCCGACATGGGCGCGTACCTGATGCTGGTCACGCCGGGCGTCCCGCTGCTGGGCGCGTTCATGTTCAACGGCATCTACAAGATGGACGCCTACTCGTTCACCTGCACGGGCGTGTTCACGACGAAGACGCCGACGGACGCCTACCGGGGCGCGGGCCGTCCGGAGGCCACGTTCGCGATCGAGCGGCTGATGGACGAGCTGGCCGCCGAGCTGGACCTGGACCCGATCGAGGTGCGGCGCCGCAACTGGATCAGGCACGAGGAGTTCCCGTACGAGACGATCTGCGGGCTCACCTACGACTCCGGCGACTACGAGGCGGCCACCGACAAGGCGCTGCGGCTGTTCGAGTACGACAAGCTGCGCGCCGAGCAGGCGGACCGGCGCGAGCGGCGAGACCCGGTGCAGCTCGGCATCGGCGTGTCGACGTACACGGAGATGTGCGGGCTGGCGCCGTCGCGGGTGCTGGGGTCGCTGTCGTACGGCGCGGGCGGCTGGGAGCACGCGTCGGTGCGGGTGCTGCCGTCCGGCAAGGTCGAGGTGGTCACCGGGTCGTCCGCGCACGGCCAGGGCCACGAGACGGCGTGGGCGCAGATCGCCGCCGATCGGCTCGGGGTGCCGTTCGAGGACGTCAAGGTGCTGCACGGTGACACGGCGGTGTCACCCAAGGGCATGGACACCTACGGGTCGCGGTCGCTGGCGGTCGGCGGCGTCGCGCTGTACGGCGCCTGCGACAAGGTGATCGACAAGGCGAAGAAGGTGGCCGCGCACCTGCTGGAGGCCGACGAGAACGACCTGGAGTTCTCCGGCGGGCGCTTCCAGGTGCGGGGCGTTCCCGAGGGCGGCCGCACGCTGCAGGAGGTCGCGACGGCCGCGTTCGCCGCGCACGACCTGCCCGAGGGCCTGGAGCCGTCGCTGGACGCCGACCTCACCTTCGACCCGGAGAACTTCTCCTTCCCGCACGGCACGCACCTGTGCGCCGCCGAGGTCGACACCGAGACGGGCATGGTGCGGCTGCGTTCGTACGTGGCCGTGGACGACGTCGGCAAGGTCGTCAACCCGCTGATCGTCGAGGGGCAGGTGCACGGCGGGCTCGCCCAGGGCATCGCGCAGGCCCTGTACGAGGAGGCGGTGTACGACGAGGAGGGCAACCTGACCACCACGACGATGGCCGACTACCTGGTGCCGTCGGCGGCCGACCTGCCCGAGTTCACCACCGACCGCACCGAGACCCCGGCGACGTCCAACCCGCTCGGCGTCAAGGGGGTCGGCGAGGCCGGGACGATCGCGTCCACCCCGGCGGTGGTCAACGCGATCGTCGACGCGCTGCGCCCGTACGGCGTGCGGGACGTGCCGATGCCGTGCACGCCCGAACGGGTGTGGCGGGCGACGCAGGGCGAGCGCGAGCCCGCGGGGGACGTGCGTCCGGGCGCGGCCGGCGGGCTCGGCTCGGTGCAGGGAGGTGACGCCTGATGATCCCGGCGACGTTCGACTACGCGCGGCCGGCCACGGTCGAGGAGGCGTGCGCGGCGCTGGCCGACGCGGGCGAGGACGCCAAGGTGCTGGCGGGCGGGCAGAGCCTGATGCCCCTGCTGCGGCTGCGGCTCGCCTACCCGGACGCGCTGATCGACCTGGACCGCGTCGACGCGCTCAAGGAGATCCGCGACGAGGACGGCGCGCTGTTCATCGGCGCGATGGCCACCCACCACCAGGTCGTGCGGGATCCGCTGGTGCGCGAGCACGCCCCGCTGATCGCCAAGGCCACCGCGACCGTGGCGGACCCGGCGGTGCGGCACCGCGGCACGTTCGGCGGGTCGCTGGCGCACGCCGACCCGGCCGGGGACCTGCCCGCCGTGGCGCTGGCGCTGGACGCGACGTTCCTGGCCGTCTCGTCCGAGCGCGGCGAACGCGAGATCGCGGCGGCGGACTTCTTCGTCGACTGGATGACCTCGGCGCTGGAGCCCGACGAGATCCTGGTCGGCGTCCGCGTGCCCAAGCTGGGCGCGGGCTGGGGCGTGCACTACGAGAAGTTCCACCGCACCGCGCAGGCGTGGGCGATCGTCGGGGTCGCGTGCGCGGTGCGGCGCGAGCGGGGCGCGATCGAGGGCGCCCGGGTCGCGCTGACCAACATGGGGCCCACGCCGGTGCGCGCCACCGAGGTGGAAGGCTTCATCGCGGGCCGCACGGTCTCGGAGAACTCCTTCAGGGAGGCCGGTCAACGGGCCGCCGAGGGCACGTCCCCGCCCGGCGACCTGCACGGCTCGTCCGAGTACCGCGCGCACCTGGCCCGCGTCCTGACCGCCCGCGCCCTCACCGCCGCCGCGTCGTCCTGATCACCTGGCCGGGCTCCCACGAGCCCGGCCGGCCGATCATATGGCGGTATCCGGTGTTGGTATGGGTAGATTCTCGGGAAGGTCCCCTGAACGCGCCCCCGAACGAAAAGGACCGGGATCATGGAGCTCGACCACGAATTCGCCGTCCCCGTACCGGTGGATCGCGCCTGGTCGGTGCTGCTCGACGTGGAGCGGGTGGCCCAGTGCGTGCCGGGCGCGACGCTGGACTCCGCCGAGGACGGGGAGTACGCCGGGCGGCTGCGGGTGAAGGTCGGCGCCATGACCGTCACCTACCGCGGCACGGCGCGGATCGTGGCGGCCGACGAGTCCGCGCGTTCGGTGACGATCGAGGCGTCCGGCAAGGAGGCCCGCGGCCCGGGCACCGCGTCGGCGACCGTCCAGGCGCGCCTGCATGACGAGGGCGGCACCACGCGCGTCACCGTGCACACCAAGCTGAACGTGACCGGACGCCCCGCCCAGTTCGGCCGCAACATCCTGTCCGAGGTGGGCGCCAAGCTGATCGGGCGGTTCGCCGAGGCGCTGGCCGAGGAGCTGGAGTCGTCCGGGGAGGGCGGCGCGCCGGCGGCGGAGGACGTCGTCGACCAGCAGGGCGCCGCCGAGGAGGCCGCGGCGGCGCAGGAGCAGAAGGCGCAGGAGCAGAAGGTACGTGAGCGGGAGGACGAGCCGCAGGCGACGGCCGAGGCGCCCGAGCCCGCGCTCGCCCCGGACGAGAGCGCCGAGCCGCAGAAGGCCGAGGCCGGGCCCGTGCCGCAGCAGCGGCCCCCGTCGGAGGCCAGGCGGGAGCGTCCGCTGAAGGCGGTCGACGCCCGGCCGCGCCGCGAGCAGGAGCCGATCGACCTGCTGGAGGTGGCGGGGCCGTCGGTGGCCAAGCGGGCCGTCCCGGCGGTCGCGGCCATGATCGTCCTGCTGCTGGCCGTCCGTTTCCTGGTGCGTCGTCGCAGGCGCGGCGGCCGCCGCTGACCCACCGCCGCTGACCCACCGCCGCTAACCCATCGCCGCTAACCCGGACGGCGGCGCGGGACGAACGCCAGCGCGGCCGACAGCGCGCCGAACGGCACGGCGGGCAGCACGTACCGGTAGTCGAAGTCGGCGGTGGCGGCGGGGATGACCAGAAGCCCCGCCGACACCAGCCACGGCAGCAGGGCGCGGCGCACGGCTCCGCGTCGCGCCAGCATGCCGCCCGCCGCGACGGCCAGGACGGCGCCCAGCCCGATCCCGGGCAGGTACACGCGGTGCTGGTAGGCGCGCGTCCATCCGGCGTAGGGCTCCACGACGCGGCCCGACTGGACGCGGTGGGTGTAGGCGCGGGCGACCTTGGCCTGGCGCTTGCTGAGGCGGATCGGTTTGACCGGGAAGTCGTACTTGCGGAACGTGGCCCGCTGCGGGTACACGGTCCGCTTCCACCAGAACGCGCGGAGGGTGTCGCGCGCGACGACGCGGACGTAGTCGACGGGCTGGGCGCGGATCGCGGCCCACGCGAACTCCCCGGCCCGCTCGTTCGCGCCCATCTTGCCGCCGGGGGCGTGGAAGAACGGCGACTGCTTGGTCCACAGCACCGCGAACGCGGGTGACACACCCGTGGGCGGCTTGGGCGGGCACAGGTCGAGCAGGCCGGGACGCGGTCTGATGATCGAGCAGTCGGCGAAGTCGACGGTGCGGCTGTAGAGGAAGACGTTCTCGGTGCCGGTCAGCGCGAACCGGCCGTGCGCGACCTTGAACCACGTGGCGTACAGCAGCAGCGGGGCCGCGAACGCCGTCACCAGCACCGCCGCGGGCCGCCACGGCGCACCCGGGCGCCGCGCCAGCAGCCATACCAGGACGATCGCCAGCAGGGGCAGGCCGACGGAGCGGGTCGTCCCGGCCAGGCCGAGCAGCAGGCCGCCGGCGGCGGCCGTCCACACGCCGATCCGCGCGTTCCACAGCAGCACCACGACCGCGGCGACCAGCAGGAACGTGAACAGCGTCTCCGACAGCAGCAGGTGTTCGAGCTGGATCTGGTACCCGTCGAACAGCACCGGCAGGGTCGCCGCCGCGCCCAGCACGCCCGGCAGCAGCAGCCGGTCGGGCCAGGCCGCCCGCGCGTGCCGCCAGACCAGCGCGTACAGCAGCGCCGCGGTCAGCAGCCCGATCAGGTGCTGGACGACGACCACCGCGAACAGGCTGTGCAGCGGACGCAGCACCAGCAGCATCACCCCGTACGCGCTCGCCCGCGTGATCGACGGTGCCAGCGTGACGGCCACGCGCAGATAGCCGACCGAGTCGCCGAACCACAGGCCCGTGGGGTAGCCCGCCAGCGCGACCGCGCGCACGGCCAGGGCCGCCGCGAGCACCGCGGCGACGGGCCAGTGCCGCCGCGCCGCGGGCGCCGTGCCGTGGGGCAGGTGCCGCCGCGCCGCCCGGCCGATCGCGCCCATCTGCGATCCCCCCTCCGGTCAGGGGTCTGTTCCCCGGGGGTACGGCCGGGTATCCCCATGCCCCGCACTTCGTCCGCCAAAAGGCCGTCAACCGCGGCGCGTGCGGTGGCCGCGGCGGGCCGGGATCGGTGCGCTGGTGCCCGTGGACACCATCGAGATTCAGCGGGTCGTCGACATCGAGGACGACAACTGGTGGTACCGCGAGCGCCGCGGGATCATCGCCCGGGAGCTGCGCCGGATCGGCGTGCCCGGGCAGGCCGTGGACGTCGGCGCCGCGGGCGGCGGCAACACCAGGGTGCTGATGGAGCACGGCTGGCAGGCGGTGGCGATCGACTCCGCCCCCGCCGCCGTGGACCTGTGCCTGGCCCAGGGCATCGTCGCCTACCTCGGCGACGCCCGGTTCCTGCCCCTGCCGTCGGCGACCTACGACCTGGCGCTGGCGCTCAACGTGCTCGAACACGTGGACGACGACCGCGCCGCCGCCGGGGAGATCGCCCGGGTGCTGCGTCCCGGCGGCACCGCGCTGGTCGCCGTGCCCTGCGACATGGAGCTGTGGTCGGCGCACGACGTGGCGCTGGGCCGCGTGCGCCGCTACGCCCGGGCGGACCTGGCCGGGGTGCTGGAGGGCGCCGGGCTCCGGGTGGAACGGCTGTGGAACTGCAACGTCCTGCTCCGCCCGCTGGTGCGGTGGCGGCGGCACCGCGCCCGGTACTGCGAGGACATGGCGGACGTCCCGCCCGTGGTGAACGAGCTGCTGGGCCTGGTCGGCGCCGTGGAGCGGCGGCTTCCGGTCCGGTCTTGGCCGGGCGTCACGCTGTTCGCCCGCGCCTACCGCCCCGGCTAGTCTCCCGGCCGGCGGCAGGACGACACGCGCCGGGCCCGGGAGGACGCCTCCTCCCGGGCCCGGCGGCCGGCGGATCAGCCGAAGATGCGGTCGACGACGCGGGCGGTGGCCTTGCCGTCGTCGAGGGCGCAGTGCCGGTCGGCGAACGACCGGTAGGCGTCGGCGTGCTCGGCGGCGACGCGGTCGAGGTCGCGCAGCGCCGCGATCACCTCGTCGCCGGTGCGCAGCAGCGGGCCGGGCGCGTCGGCCTCGAAGTCGAAGTAGAAGCCGCGCAGCTCGTCGCGGTAGTTCTCCAGGTCGTAGGTGAAGAACAGCATGGGCCGCCCGGTGTTGGCGAAGTCGAACATGACCGACGAGTAGTCGGTGACGAGCACGTCGGTGATGAGCAGCAGCTCCTGCATCTCCGGGTACACCGACACGTCGAAGACGAAGTCGCGGCCGACCTCGGGCACGCGGTCGACGATGTTGGGGTGGCGGCGGATGAGCACGACGTGCTCGTCCCCCAGCTCCTCGTACATGCGGTGCAGGTCGAGCTTGAGGTCGAGCCGGTAGCGGCCGCGCGTGTAGAACCGGTCGTCCCGCCACGTCGGCGCGTACAGCACGACCTTGCGGCCCTCGGGCACGCCGATCCGCCGCCGGACGGCGGCGGCGACCTCGTCGCGGCCGTCGGCGTGGAAGAGGTCGTTGCGCGGGTAGCCGGTCTCCAGCACCTCGCCCTCGTAGCGGAACGCGCGCCGCAGGATCGGCGTGCACCACGGGCTCGGCGAGACCAGGTAGTCCCACTGCTCCACTTCCAGGGCGAGCCGTTCGTGGTAGTCGCGGGCCGCGAACCGCACCTTCTCGATGTCGAACCCGATGCGCTTGAGTGTGGTGCCGTGCCAGGTCTGCACGACCTTCTGGCCGGGACGGCGGCGGAACCACATCGGCAGGTGGCTGTTGGTGACGATGTACGCCGAGCGCGCCATGGCCTCGACGTAGTCGCGGCCGCCCCGGCGCACCGGCGTGACGCCCTCGGGCAGCTCGACCTGCCCGTCCTGGACGCTCCAGAGGAACTCCAGCCCGGACTCGCGGCGCCGCAGCTCCTCCAGGATCGCCCGGGGGCTGTCGGAGTACTGGCGTCCGAAGTAGCTCTCGAACAGCACCTGCTGCCGGATCGGCCGCTCGCACAGCTCCGGGTAGACGCGTTCGGTGAGCAGGCGCTGGCCCTTGCGGCTGCGCTCCTCGGGGGCCAGGTCGCCGTCGGCGCGCAGGACCGGCGTCAGCTCCCGGCTCGCGTCCATGTGCAGGGTGCGGCC
This sequence comes from Actinomadura miaoliensis, assembly GCF_039536785.1. Taxonomy (NCBI): domain Bacteria; kingdom Bacillati; phylum Actinomycetota; class Actinomycetes; order Streptosporangiales; family Thermomonosporaceae; genus Actinomadura; species Actinomadura miaoliensis. Next base: position 108,367 of record NZ_BAAAZG010000019.1, on the reverse strand, counting down.
GTCGCGCGTCTGCGTCAGCGGCAACAGCGAGCGCAGCGCGTTGCCGACCTGGACGGGGGCGTCGCGCGTGCCTCCGTCGCGGTCGAGCCGCACGTACAGCTGGTAGCGGCCCTTGGGCAGCGGCAGCGTCCCGGCCAGGGACTCCACGCGCCACGGGTCGAGCTCGGCCTCGAACCGGCCGGCGTCGTGGGTCAGCGGGAACACCCGCTCCTCGACGCGGCCCCCGGCGCGCAGGACCAGGGCGGCGGGCAGTTCGCCGCGGGCCGGCAGCTCCCCGGCGACGCGCAGCGGCCCGTCCGGCTCCCACTCCAGCACGTCCATGACCGGGCGGACGGCCCGTTCGTGGATCTCCAGGTGGCCGGTCTTGGACCGGACGGCCGCGATCTCCCGGTCGCCCGCCGCGTCCTGCCGCAGCAGCCGTGACACCTCCGGCAGGATCACCGGGGTGCGGGTGCCGTCGGAGCCGACCAGTTCGACGCTCCACTGCGTGGTGTCGCCGAACGCCAGCGCCTCGGGGCTGCCCGCCGGGAACCCGGGCGAGGCCACGGGCGCCTCGAAGTCGCGCATCGGCAGCCGCGCGGTGAAGCCCGTCCCGTCCCGGTGGCGGGTGAGCGGGTAGCGGCGCGGGGCGCAGCCGGGCCACCGGGTGACGAGCAGATGGCTGCCCCACAGCAGGGCGGTGGGCGCCTCGCAGGTCAGTTCCAGGACGCCGTCGGCCAGCCGCATGTCGCCGGCGATGACGGCGTCGTCGCCGGTGCGCAGGACGAGCTTGCCGCCCTTGACCCACTCGGGCCGCACCCACACCCCGCCCACGCGGCGCGCCTCCAGCCGCCGGGCCGCCGCCGACGGCGTGCCGAGCTCCTGCCGCCGGAAGATCCCGCGGTTGTGCATCCACAGCTCGACGTGCCACGCCCCGCCCTTGTCCAGCACCTTGGCGGGGTCTACGGTGACGCGGTAGCCGCTCCAGTCCGACCCGTGGTCGTCCCCGGCCCGGTCGATGGTGGTCAGCCGCAGCGGCAGGCGCTGCCCGGTGTCCTGCGACACCAGCCAGGCCAGCAGCTGCTGCTGCCAGCGCTTGCGGGGCGGCAGCCACCGCAGCCTGGCCCGGCCCTCGACGACGAGCCGGTCGCCGTTCCAGCTCACCGACTCGACCTTCTGCCGGACCTGCAGTTCCTCGTCCAGCCGGTAGACGTGGTCGGGCACGCCCACCCGGGAGTCGTTGAGGAACGGGTAGTCGCCGTAGAAGCGGACGCCGCGCCGCACCACCCCGGCCTCGGCCATCTCGCGGCTCTTCTCGAAGGTCAGCACCTCCAGCAGCTCCGGCAGCATGCGGCGCTCCACCAGATGCCACTTGAGCCGTTCGAACGCCCGCAGCCCGGCGACGATGTCCGGGTCGCAGTCGCGCAGGTAGGCGCCGGCCAGGTCGAGGAACCGCTGCCGGTAGGCGTCGCCGCCCTCGTCCAGCACCTGCAGGAAGATGCGCAGGTCGTCGGACAGGGCGACGCGGTCCCACCGGCGCTTCTGCTCCGGCAGGCCCCGGTCGAGCAGGAACCGGCCGACCGCCCGCACCGCCTGCACGCGGTGATCCAGGGCGCTGCCCTCGGTGCGGTTCTGGGTGATGGAACGGTCCTCCTCGGGACGGATCCGCCACAGGTAGACGGGGCCCTCCAGCACGTCCACGGCCCCGGCCAGGTAGTGCGCGGTGATCGCGATGAGGATGTCCTCGTGCAGCACGCCCTCGGGGAACTCCAGGCCCTGGGCGTCCCAGAACGAGCGGCGCCACAGCTTGTTGGTGACCAGCCGGTCGACGAGCAGTTCCTCGTGCCGGGTGACGTGCGCCCGCCGGACGGTGCGCTGGAACGTGCGGCGGTGCATCGGCGACTGGCGCACGCCGTCGGCGTCGAAGCGGCGCACGTTGCCGGTGGCGAAGTCCGACCCGGTCTCCTTGAGGCTCGCCAGCAGGTACTCCAGCGCGTACGGGGGGAGCATGTCGTCGCCGTCGACGAACCCCAGGAACTCGCCCCGCGCCACGGCCAGCCCGGCGTTGCGCGCCGCCCCCAGCCCCTTGTTCTCCTGTGTGACCAGGCGGAAGCGGGAGTCGACGGCGGCGAACTTGGCGGCGATGCGCCCGCTGTCGTCGGTCGACCCGTCGTCGACCATGACGACCTCCAGGTCGCGGCACGTCTGCGCGGCCAGCGACCGCAGGCAGGCGTCCAGGTACGGCGCGACGTTGTAGATGGGCACCACGAGGCTGATCGTCGGAGCCAATTGCGCTCTCCCGTGCTGTACGGCGGAGGACCGGGCGTGTCGAGGACTCGGACGGCGACCGGCTGGACCCGTCACGGCGGAGCCGAGGGCGCGCACGTCGCCATGAAATCCAGCATGAACACGCTGAGTAGCCGATCACAGCGGTATCGCGATTACCGGACCGTCGCCTGACGCAGTCTTGACCTCGCCCTGGCGCAACTCCCACGGGGGTGGGCGCGTCGTCGCAGGGGGCGGCGTCAGCTCGCGGCGGGGCTCGGCGTCGCCTGGCCGGGGAACGAGCCGTCCGGAATGCTGGGGTGTACGCGGACGCCGGTGCCCGCTTCGGTGACGGCGGTGCGCAGGGTGCGCGCGAGCAGCTCGAACTCGTCCCCGCGCGGGGACGTGGCGCGGTAGGCCAGCCCGATCCGCCGGTACGGGGCGGGCTCGGCGAACCGGTGCAGGGTGAGGCCGGGCGCGCGGCGCGTCTCCACGGGCAGCGCCGTCTCGGGGACGAGCGTCACCCCCAGCCCGCCCGACACCAGCTGCACGAGCGTGGCCAGGCTCGTCGCGTAGGTCGCGGCGGCGGCCCGCGCGCCGACCTCGCGGCACACGTCGAGCGCCTGGTCGCGCAGGCAGTGGCCCTCGTTCAGCAGGATCACGTCGAGGTCCTTGAGCGCTCCGGTCGGCAGCGGGACCTCGCCGGGCATCGGCTGGGACGCGGGCGCGACCAGCACGAAGTCCTCGTCGTAGAGCGGGAGCTCGACCAGGCCCTGGACGGGCGTGGGCAGCGCGAGCAGCACGACGTCCAGGCGTCCGGCCACCAGCTCGGCGACGATGTGGTCGGTCTGCTCCTCGCGCACCGACAGCTCCAACTCGGGGAACTCATCGGCCAGCCGGGGCAGCACCACGGGCAGCAGGTAGGGCGCGACGGTGGGGATCACGCCGACGCGCAGCGGCCCGACCAGGGGGCCGCGGGCCGCCTGCACCTCCTCCACGAGCCGGTCGAGCTCGGCCAGCACCAGCTCGGCCCGGCGCGCCACCCGCTCGCCGGCGGGGGTCAGCAGCACCCGGCGTGTGGTGCGTTCCACAAGCCGTGTGCGGAGCGTGTCCTCCAGCGCCGCCACGGCCCCGGACAGGGCGGGCTGGCTCATCCGCAGAGCCGCCGCCGCGTCCCGGAAGTGCAGGTGCTCGGCGAGCGCCAGAAACGCCCTGAGCTGGGCGACCGTCGGCCTGCTGATGGTGGTCTCCTGTCGGGTCACGGGGGCGGGAACGCTATGAGCTTACCCGTCACCCTGCGTGACCAAGCTCACACCAGCCCCACCCCAAACACCTCCCAACCATCCCCGGCAACCAGCCCTGCTCCATGAGGCTTCTCAAACAACCCACTACGCAAAAACCCCCGCCAAGGCGGGGGCTCCGTCATCACAGGGGCTCTACAGGTCCAGGTCACCGGCCTTGACCCGACGCACCAGCTCCCTGACAGCCGCGGGGGCCAGCTCCAGGCGACCGGCGTTGGGGTTCTTGGAGTCCCGGACTCCAATCTTGGCGTCCTGGAGAAGGGCCGCCAGCTCCACGCAGTTCCCGCTAGTTCCGCTGTAGGTGGACTTGCGCCAATGTGGAGTCATGTGACCTCTTCCATGGTCTTGGCGATGAAGTCGCGCGACGCCTCGATGGACAGGGGCGACGCCCCACCTGGGCAGACCGTACGCCGCACGGCCGGACAACAGACAGATCGAGCAAGACCGGTTGTACTGTCCAATCCGCCAGGAGCACCAAGCCCGCCCTCGTGAACAGCAGCAACCCCTTACGCAAGACAACCCATAACGCAGAAACCCCCGCCGGGGCGGGGGCTCCGTCATCACAGGGGCTCTACAGGTCCAGGTCACCGGCCTTGATCCGACGCACCAGCTCCCTGACAGCCGCGGGGGCCAGCTCCAGGTGACCAGCGTTGGGGTTCTTGCTGTCTCGGATGCCGATCGCGTTGGCGAGGTCCGCGACCTCCACGCAGTCACCACCTGTACTACTAGACCGGCTGGCCTTGCGCCAGACGGTGGGCTCGGTGGCCTTCGTCATCGCATGGACTCCATCGTTGAGAGGATCAACCGCCGCGTCCCAGCGACGGTCAGGGCCTTTGCCCCTATGCGGTCCCACCGTATCCAGAAGTCGGCCGCTTTTGCCGGGTCCGTGATAAGCCGACCCCCGATGGGGGCTTCCGCGTAGACCGCATCCCAACCTGACCGTCGCTGTCCACGGGTAGCACTCATGATCTTGAAGGAGCCATCCTGCCCCATGTGCGCCCCTTCGTCGAAGGGTATGACTCTGAGGATCACGTGAGGAAGGTGGCTCAACTCTAGAAGCCTCTGAAGTTGTCGACACATCACCTCGACCCCTCCGACCTGTCGGAGGATGACCGCCTGGTCCAACAACACCTGGAGCTGTGGCGGGTTCTCACGATGGAGGATCTCTTGTCGGGCCTTCCTGTCGCGCCAGAGCCGATCTGGGTCGGTGGCGCCAGCGGCCTCGAAGGAGGCTAGCGCGTACTCCTCGATCTGGACCAAGCCTGGCACCCACAGACTCTCGTACGCCCTAATGAGGGCGGCCCGACGCTCGTACGACAGGCTTTGCTTGTACCAGTCCGGATCATGCTTGGACTCCGCCATGCGCACCATGCGCTCGAAGTGCCCCCTGGTACGCCATGCCACGTCCAGCTTTCGGGCGTTCTCTGTGGTCAGTTTTGACCTGCCCGCTTCAATGTTCGAAACCGTAGAAGATTCCAAGCCCAAGATGTCCGCCACGTCAGCCTGTGACTTGTTGCGCTCAATGCGCCATACCCGCAGGTCAACAGATACCCAATGCCAAGGGTTGTTGTCCGGATCAAGAGCGTCTGCCGCAGGCAACAAAGATCACCAAACTTTCGTTTCCTCCACGAATGAAGACAACCCTACTGCCCGCCAGTCACTCTGTGACTCAGTACGCAGAGTTACGACGGAGGAACGACATGGAGGGCATGCAATCGGGTGAAGTCCTGATTTCCGATCAGATGTTCGTCTGGGATCTTTACAACCGGGCGGTTCTGCGGGTGTACGAGCCGTGGTGCGCCGAGGGTGTGTCGTGGGTCAACGGGTACGAGCGCCGCCGGGCCGAGGTGGTGGTCGAAAAGGCTCGGAAGAACCTGGAAAGCCTGGCCCAGGACATGCAGAGGGCTCCGGAGCCTAAGGTCGCCCGATGGAATCTGGACGCCGCGTGAATACCGGACAGGCCATCGTCCTGGTAGTGGACGCTTGTCCTGACGGACACAGGTGTGGGGCGAGGCATTGCATCCTGGACGGGGCTGTGGAGATCCTCATCCTCGACAGGCCGCAGTGCCGTTGCCGGAGCCACTGGGGAATGATCGCTGATCTTCTGCTCGGCCGTGGCTTCGTGCTGCGATACAACGACGCCGCCCGGTTCCGACTCCGCGCCTGAACGGTCGTCGTCTGCCCCAAAGAACCAGAAAGCCCCACTCCAGTCGCACGACGGAATTCTCAGCGGCACAGGGTCAAGCACCACAAAGTCAGAATTAGAGACCTCTCTGAGCAGGAGGTAATGATGGGCAAGGGTCGGCACGAAAGCGGCAAGGACACCGACGACAAGAGCAGCGACAGCCAGACTCCGCAGGGCGGCGGACGCGGCAACGTGTCCACCAAGGGCAACAGCGGCGACGGCAAGCGGTAAGGAGATCCGAAAGTGAACGAGGCCCCTGGTCTGACCCAAGGCAGGGCTCCGGCCGACTTGAACCGCATTCTGGCGGGCCAGGGGGACCTCACCTGGCCCGTGTGGGCGAAAGCCCTTCTGCAGGTGCCCCGCGAGTTGTTCGTCCCAAAGCGCGGGTGGGCGGTCCCCGACCAGGACGGCGTTCCGGCCTTCTCGATCGACAAGCGGGAACGGCCTGAACAGTGGTTCGGCGCCGTCTACTCCGACACCTCCATCGTCACCCAGGTCGACGACGGCGCGGGCGACCCCGCCACCGGTGACGGCCGGTTCACCTCCTCGGTCTCGGCCCCGGGCATCGTCGCCCAGTTCGGTGAACTGCTGGCGCCGGTACGGGGGGACCGGATACTGGAGGTCGGAACGGGCTCCGGCTGGACCGCGTCTCTGCTCGCCGGCATTGTCGGCGAGCAGGGACGGGTGGTGTCCATTGAGGTGGACCCCTCGCTGGCGGAGCCCGCGGCAGAGCGGGTCGCGGCGGCGGGTTTCCGCAACGTCGAAGTGCTGGCGATGGACGCGCTCGACTACACCGCCGACAAGCCGTTCGACCGGCTCCATGTAACCGCAGGCGTCGCGGACATCCCCTGGTCGTGGATGGAGGCTCTGCGTCCTGGAGGTACGGCGGTCATGCCGTGGTGCCCCGTCTGGGGACACGGGCACAAGCTCACGCTCAACCGCATCGGCGACGAGGCAGTGGGCAAGATCCACGGCTCGGCCGGCTACATGATGCTGCGTGCCCAGCGGCACGCGCCCTGTTCTCCCTCGTCCTTCCTGCACGACGAGGACAAGGCCCGGCAGTACTTCACGAAGATCAATCCCAAGTGCGTCGGCAGGCCCGAGAACGCGCCCGACTGGCGGACCTACGGCGGTGGGCTCGTGATCTCCGCGATGGCACCCGGCATCCGGTACGAGTTACACGAGGCGGAGGACGGCAGCGGCGAGGCGACACTGTGGCTGCACGAGACCTTCCCCGGCGCCCGCGAGCATGGCTCGTGGGCGGTCGTGGAGTTCGTTCCCGACGCCGACGAGTTCGAGGTCACCGCCTACGGTGAACGTGACCTGTGGGAAGAGGTCAGCTCGGCATGGATGTACTGGAACGCCGTCGGCCGCCCTGATCGCACGCGATTCGGTGCGACGGTGTCCCCGGAAGGGCTGCACGTCTGGCTCGACAGGCCCTCGCATGTGATCGGATGAACGTCGACCACCGATGCCTGAGGCTCGGCCACTCGCAGGTGCCCGGCCAGCACCAGGTGCGCCCTGAGGGGGACGATCGTCGGCTCGTGGTCGCCGCCTGCATGGCCTCGCGCACATTCCCGTCCCGTGACATGAGACTGATCTCTCCGAGATGATTACGTCCGGGACGTTTCGGGACGGGAATGCGTTATTGTCCTGCCTCACGTTGAGTGTCGGGATGGTCGTCTTGTTTCCGGTAGGTTCTCCACTAAACTTCGCGTTAATGTTCGGTGGTGACACGGTGCCGACCAGGTGTGATATCGGTCATCCTCCGGTCAGGACGGCGTCGACCTCGCGCTACTGAAAGCTCCTTCTATCAGGGCTTCCGTCCATTGATAGGCAACTCTTATCGCGGCGGCATGGCGCGCTGATTTCTCATTCCCGGGAGCCGTGGGGCACGCTAAGTGACACGCGCACCCCGAGTGAACACCAGCCTCGGCGGCGCGTCCCCAGTACCCGCCCCGTCGACGCACGGGGCGCTGGACTCGCAACCAAAGGAGCATGCGTGCTTACCGTCGGTGACCAGTTCCCCGAGTACGAGCTGACCGCCTGCGTCTCGCTGGACCCTGACAACGCCTTCGAGACCATCAACCACAAGTCGTACGAGGGCAAGTGGCGCGTGGTGTTCTTCTGGCCGAAGGACTTCACCTTCATCTGTCCGACCGAGATCGCCGAGTTCGGCCGGCTGAACGAGGAGTTCGCCGACCGCGACGCCCAGGTGCTCGGCGCCTCGGTGGACAACGAGTTCGTCCACTTCGCCTGGCGCAAGGACCACCCGGACCTGCGCGAGCTGCCCTTCCCGATGCTGGCGGACGTCAAGCGCGAGCTGACCAACGCGCTCGGCATCCTCACCGACGAGGGCGTGGCGCAGCGCGCCACCTTCATCGTCGACCCCAACAACGAGATCCAGTTCGCGATGGTCACCGCGGGCTCGGTCGGCCGCAACGTCAAGGAGGTCCTGCGGGTCCTCGACGCCCTGCAGTCCGACGAGCTGTGCCCCTGCAACTGGAACAAGGGCGAGGAGACCCTGGACGCCAAGAAGCTGATGGCGGGCGTCTGAGCGCCTCCCCGTCGGCCGGGGGGGCGGCGTCCCCCCGCGTGAGGACACGCCACACCGGGCGGCCGGGACGCGGCACCGCGACCCGGCCGCCCGCATGATCGAAAGGCACCCTTCGTGAGCATCGACGCGCTGAAGAACGCCCTTCCGGGCTATGCCAAGGACACCAAGCTGAACCTGGGCTCGGTGACCTCCACCTCCCAGCTGACCGAGCAGCAGCTGTGGGGCACCGTGCTGGCCTGCGCCCTGGCCACCCGCAGCCCCCGGGTCATCGCCGAGGTGGCCGAGGAGGCGGCCGACTACCTGTCGGCCGAGGCGTTCGAGGCGGCCAAGGGCGCCGCCTCGATCATGGCCATGAACAACGTCTACTACCGCGCCACCCACCTGATCGGCGACGAGACCTACGCCACGCTGCCCGCCAAGCTGCGGATGTCGATCATCGGCAAGCCGGGCGTCGACAAGGTCGACTTCGAGCTGTGGTGCCTGGCCGTGTCGGCGATCAACGGCTGCGGCCGCTGCCTGGAGTCGCACGAGAAGGTGCTGCGCGAGAGCGGCCTGTCCCGCGAGCTGATCCAGGAGGCGCTGCGCGTCGCCGCCGTGGTGAACGCCACCGCCGCCACCCTGGACGCCGAGGCGGCCCTCTCCCCCGCCACCGTCTGACACGACGTCCGGCGACGCGAAGGCCCGGGTGCGAGCGAACACCCGGGCCTTCGCCATGCGCGCCGGACACCGGCGCCGGTGCCGCCTCAGAAACGGAAGCTCGCGGAGAAGGAATCGGGCGCCCGGCAGGCAAGGGCGCCGAGGCTCGTGCCGCTGGGCACCTCCCACAGCCGGACCGTTTCATCGAGGAGGTGGATACTGGCCAGCGTGCCGCCGTCCGGGCTGAACGCCACCGCGATGCCGGTTGATCCGGGTGTGTTGATCGCTGCGATGCGGGTGCGGCCGGCGACATCCCAGAGCCAGAGCGTCTCGTCCTGGGGGCCGCCGACACCGGCGGCTGCGAGGATCTTGCCGTCCGGGCTGAAGGCCACCGACCAGAGGGAGTCGGTGGGGCCGCTGAGGGTGCCGATGCGGCTGTGGCTCTTCACATCCCACAATCTGACCCCGGGGTAATGGCCACCGCAGGCCAGCGTGCCGCCGTCCGGGCTGAACGCCAGCGACATGATGAGCCGGAGCCGGAACAGGGCCGCGGTACGGCGCCAGAGCGGCCCGGTGAACCTGGCCGTTCTGAATCCGGTGCCGACATCCCACAGCTGGATGTCGTCCTCGAGGCCGCCGCCGGCCAGCGTCCTGCCGTCCGGGCTGAACGCCACCGAGGCGAAGGAGCCGACTCCGCCACTGGCGATGTGCTTGGCCCGAACGACCCGGGCGTTGTCACCGGCTGGTGGGGGGAGCCTCCACAGCCAGAGTCCCCCGCTCTTGTTGCCTCGGCCGCCGCCCTCTGCGGCCAAGGCCGTACCGTCCGGGCTGAACGCCATCCGCCTCATGCTGTCGGTGGGCGCGGTCAGGCTGCCGACGCAGGTGTGGCGGGCCAGGTCCCACAGCCAGATCTTGCCGTCGCCGGCCGTGGTGGCGAGGATCCTGCCGTCCGGGCTGAGCGCCTGGTGCCCGAGGTAACGAGTGGGAAGGGCGAAGACGCCCCTGGTGGTCCGGCTGGCCAGGTCCCACAGCCACAGGATCCCCTGACCGTCGCCGTGGCCGACCACCACCAGGGTCTGGCCGTCCGGGGCGAACGCCACGAAGGAGAGGGAGGCCGTGGTTCGGGTGGAAGTCGTTTTCGGTGCCGTGGAGTCCTGCTCCTGGACGGGGGTGCGCGGAGGTGCCGTGGCGGGGGAAACCGCCGTCGTGGGCTCCGCGGATTCACTGGGCGCGGCGGATTCGCTGAGCGTGGTGGATTCGCTGAGCGTGGCGGATTCGCTGAGCACTGCGAGGATGTCGCCGACGGGCGGCCTGTCGGCGGGATCCTTCGCCAGGCAGGCTTCGACCAGTCTCCGGGGTGGATCGGGTACGCCGTGCAGGTCGGGCCGTTCGCCGGTGATGCGGTGCACGAGGGCGGGAAGAGGTCCGGTGCCGAAGGGCGGGCGGCCGGTGAGGGCGAAACACAGCAGAGCGCCGAGGGAGAACACGTCGCTGGCCGGCCCGATCGTCTCGCCCCGCATCTGCTCGGGCGACATGTAGGCGTACGTCCCCACGACGGCGCCGGTCACGGTGATGGCGCTGGCGTCCAGGACGCGGGCGATGCCGAAGTCGATGATGCGGGGCCCGTCGGCGGCCAGGATCACGTTGCCGGGCTTGAGGTCTCGGTGGACCAGCCCGTGGGCGTGAATGGCGGCCAAGCCCTCGGCCAGGCCCGCGCACAGGGCCGTGGCCTCTTCGGGGGCGAGCGGGCCATGGTCGGCCACGGCGTCCCGCAGCGACGGGCCCGGGATGAAGGCGGTGACCATCCACGGCGGGTCGGCGTCGGGGTCGGCATCGACGACAGGGGCGGTGTGAAACCCGCCGACCAGGCGGGCGGCCTGCACCTCCCGCGCGAACCGCGCACGGAATCCGGGGTCGTCGGCGTGCTCGGGCCGGACGAGTTTCACCGCGACCTGACGGCCACCGGGCGAACGACCGAGGAACACCTGCCCCATGCCCCCCGCCCCCAGCCGGCCCTCTATCCGGTAACCGGCGACCCGCCGAGGATCGCCGGGCTGCAAGGGCTCCATCGGCACTCCCGGTCTCGGGCAGGCGGCGGACGTTCTGGGCGGTGCCCGCGAAGGAATCCTCTCACGCGATGATCCGGCAACGTGGGGAGCCGGACGCCTGCGGAGCCCGGAGAGCGCAGCGTGGCGGATGTGCTCGGAGCCGCATCGACTCACGCCGCTCGCCTGAACCGACGTCATACATGAGGGTTCGAACGAGACCTCGTCCGAACCCTCATGACCTTTACTCCCACTCGATGGTGCCGGGGGGCTTGCTGGTGATGTCGAGGGTGACGCGGTTGATCTCGCGGACCTCGTTGGTGATGCGCGTGGAGATCTTCTGCAGGACGTCGTAGGGCAGCCGCGCCCAGTCGGCGGTCATGGCGTCCTCGCTGGTGACCGGGCGCAGGACGACGGGGTGGCCGTACGTGCGGCCGTCGCCCTGCACGCCCACCGAGCGGACGTCGGCGAGCAGCACCACGGGGAACTGCCAGATGTCGCGGTCGAGCCCCGCCCTGGACAGCTCCTCGCGGGCGATCGCGTCGGCCTCGCGCAGGATGTCCAGGCGTTCCCGGGTGACCGCGCCGATCACGCGGATGCCCAGGCCGGGGCCGGGGAACGGGTGCCGCCAGACGATCTCGGCGGGCAGGTCGAGCTGCTCGCCCAGCGCGCGCACCTCGTCCTTGAACAGCGTGCGCAGCGGCTCGACCAGGGTGAACTGCAGGTCATCGGGCAGGCCGCCGACGTTGTGGTGCGACTTGATGTTGGCCGCGCCGGTGCCGCCGCCCGACTCCACCACGTCCGGGTAGAGCGTGCCCTGCACCAGGAACTCGACCGGCTCGGAGTCGGCGTGGCCCTCGACGATCTCCCGGGCCGCCTCCTCGAACACCCGGATGAACTCACGTCCGATGATCTTGCGCTTCTGCTCGGGGTCGACGACCCCGTCGAGCGCGGCCAGGAACCGCTCCTGGGCGTCCACCACGTGCAGGTTCACCCCGGTGGCGGCGACGAAGTCCTTCTCGACCTGCTCGGCCTCGCCCTTGCGCAGCAGCCCGTGGTCGACGAACACGCAGGTGAGCTGGTCGCCGATGGCGCGCTGGACGAGTGCGGCGGCCACCGCCGAGTCCACGCCGCCCGACAGGGCGCACAGCGCGCGCCTGGAACCGACCTGCGCGCGGATCTGCTCGACGGCCTCGTCGGCGATGTTGGCCATCGTCCAGTTGGGACGGCAGCCCGCCGCCTCGTACAGGAAGCGGCGCAGCACCTCCATGCCGTGCGCGGTGTGCAGCACCTCGGGGTGGAACTGCACCCCGTAGAAGCCGCGTTCGCGGTTCTCCATGCCCGCCACGGGCGTGACGTCGGTGCGGGCGGTGACGGTGAAGCCGTCGGGGGCGCGGCTGACGAAGTCGCGGTGCGACATCCACACCGCCTGCTCGTGCGGCAACCCCTCGAACAGCAGGCCGGGGTGCGTGACGGCGACCGTCGCGCCACCGTACTCGGCGACGTCGGAGTTCTCCACGGTGCCGCCGAGCGCCTGCGCCATCACCTGGTGGCCGTAGCAGATGCCCAGGGTCGGCACGCCGATGTCGAACAGGCCGTCGGGCGCGATCGGGGCGCCCGCCTCGTACACCGACGCGGGACCGCCCGACAGGATGATCGCCTTGGGCTTGCGGGCGAGCATCTCCGCCGCGGGCATGGTCGAGGGGACGATCTCGCTGAAGACATGGCACTCGCGCACCCGCCGCGCGATCAGCTGGGCGTACTGCGCGCCGAAGTCGACGACGAGAACGGTGTCAAAGGACTGGTCTGCGGCCACCAGCGGCGCCTTTCGCAATGAGGTGGGGCGGGCCCTTCCAGTTTAGAGGCCCCTGCCTGCGCCAACGCGCGCCCCGTCCGTCTCCGGCCCACGCACCGCGACCGGCCGATAACGGCAGGCGTCCGTTTCTCCGGACAACGCCCCCCGCGACCCCGATCACTGGTACCTGTAGGTGATGATCCGACTTCTCTTCGTGTCCTCACCGTAAGGAATGGTGTGAAGCTGCTCGCCGTCGCCGCGCTGGCCGCCGCGGTCGTGCCCCCCTCCCCCGTCCCTTCCGTCTCCCCCGTCCCTTCCGCCCCCCGCCCGTCCGTGAGCGACTGCGGCGCCTCCGCGGCCCGCGTCCGCACCGCCGATCCCGGCGTGCGGGAACGCAACGAGATGACGCCCGCCGAGGTCGGCGCGGTGGAACGCGACCTCGCCGCCCGGCTCGCGCGGCTGCGCGGCGCCTCCGACGGCGAGCGGCGCACCCTGCCGGGGCGCATCAAGGTCCCCGTCTACTTCCACGTCCTGCACGACGGCGCGCGCGGTGACGTGCCGACCAAGCGGATCCGGCGGCAGATCTCGGCGATGAACACCGCCTACGGGGGCGGGCACGGCGGCGCCGACACCGGCGTGCGGTTCGAACTGGTGCAGGTGACCCGTACCGACAACGCCGCCTGGTACTCCCGGCCCGAGACGCACGAGATGAAGTACAAGCCGCTGCTGCGGCGCGGCGGCGCGGGCACCCTGAACCTCTACAGCGCCGACACCGGCAGGGAGATGCTCGGCTGGTCCACCTTCCCCTGGAAGTACCCGACCGAGCCGGCCCGCGACGGCGTGGTCATCAACCCCGAGAGCATGCCGGGCGGCTCGATCGCCAACTTCGACCGGGGGTTCACCGCCGTCCACGAGACCGGTCACTGGCTCGGCCTCTACCACACCTTCCAGGACGGCTGCGGCGGCGAGGGCGACCGCGTCGCCGACACCCCGCCCCAACGCGAGCCCTCCCACGAGTGCCCGACCGGCAAGGACACCTGCCCCGGCGACGGACCCGACCCCGTCCACAACTTCATGAACTACACGTGGGACACCTGCATGCGCGAGTTCACCCGCGGCCAGGGCGCCCGCATCCGCCAGGTCTGGCCCGCCTACCGCGCCGACCCCGCTAGGTGATGTCGGCTATGGGCAGGCGCAGGGCGGCCGGGGCGTGGGCCGGGACGGCCGGGTTCTTCGGGGCCACCGGGGCGACGCGCCTGTAGGGGGCGCCGAGGGCGGGACGCGGGTCGGGGGCGCCCTTGTTCGGCCACAACGCCATGGCGCGTTCCGCCTGGGCGGTGATGGTGAGGGACGGGTTGACGCCCAGGTTGGCGGAGACGGCCGAGCCGTCCACCACGTGCAGGCCCGGGTGGCCGTAGACGCGGTGGTAGGGGTCGATGACGCCGGTCTCGGGCGAGTCGCCGATCACGCAGCCGCCGAGGAAGTGCGCGGTCAGCGGGATGTCGAACAGGTCGCCCCAGGCGCCGCCGGGCATGCCGCCGATCTCCTCGGCGATCAGGCGGGTGGCCTCGTGCCCGGCGGGGATCCAGGTCGGGTTGGGTTCGCCGTGGCCGCGGCGGGCGCGCACGTCCCAGCCGAACGGCCCCTTCTTGGGGGCGAGGGTGATGGAGTTGTCGCGGTTCTGCATGACCAGCGCGATGACCGTGCGTTCCGACCAGTGCCGGACGTCGAACAGTTGCACCAGGTCCCGCGGGCGGCGGGTCGCCTGGCGCAGGAACTTGGCCCAGCGCGGCCGGTGCCGTTCGCCGGGACGGTCGCCGTCCACCAGCAGCGTCTGCAGCAGCGCCAGCAGGTTGGACCCCCTGCCGTAGCGGACGGGTTCGATGTGGGTGTCGGGCGCCGGGTGGAACGACGAGGTGATCGCCACGCCCCGGGAGAAGTCGGGCCCGGGACGGCCGTTGCGGCGTCCGGCGCCCAGGATGGCCTCGGAGTTGGTGCGGGTGAGCGCGCCGAGCCGGTCGGACAGGCGCGGCAGCCGCCCGGTGGCCTTCATCGTGTGCAGGAGTTTCTGCGTGCCATAGGTCCCGGCGGCGAACACCACGTGCTCGGCGGTGAGGGTCTTGCGGTTGCGGCCGAACGAGCCGGTGCGGACGATCTCCACCTCGTAGCCGCCGCCCGGCAGCGGCTCCACCCGGGTCACGCGGCTGAGCGGCATGATCCGGGCGCCGGCGCGTTCGGCCAGGTAGAGGTAGTTCTCGGTGAGCATGTTCTTGGCGCCGTGGCGGCAGCCGACCATGCACTCGCCGCACTCGGTGCAGCCGCGGCGGCGCGGGCCGGCACCGCCGAAATACGGGTCGTCGCTCGGCACGCCCGGTCCGGCGCCGAAGTGGACGCCGACGGGCGTGTGCACGAAGGTGTCGCCCTTGCCCATCCGCTCGGCCACCTTCTTGATCACCTTGTCGGCGGCGGTGACGGTGCGGTTCTGGACGACGCCCAGCATCCGTTTGGCCTGGTCGTAGTAGGGGGCGAGCTCGTCCTGCCAGTCGGTGATGTGGGCCCACTGGCGGTCCCGGAAGAACGGGGCGGGCGGGACGTAGAGGGTGTTGGCGTAGTTGAGGGAGCCGCCGCCGACGCCCGCCCCGGCCAGCACCATGACGCGGCTGCCCTTGGCCCCGCGGATCAGGTGGATGCGCTGGAGGCCGGTCAGGCCGAACGCCGGCGCCCACAGGTAGCGGGAGATCCGCCAGTTGGTCCGGGGCAGGCCGGGGTGGCGGTTCCCCGTGTCCCCGTCCGCCGGGGCGGCGGCGACGTCGAAGCGGCGGCCCGCCTCGATCACGCCGACCCTGTAGCCCTTCTCGGTGAGCCGCAGCGCCGAGACGCTGCCGCCGAATCCCGAGCCGATGACCAGGACGTCGTAGTCGTGCATGCCGGGCGTCCCCCTCACCTGATCCGCAGCCGCTTCATGAGCGTGACGCCGGTCGACATCAGGTCGGCGAAGCGCTCGTAGCCGACGCCGCCGGGGGGTTCGAGGTCCATGAGGTGCTGGCTGGCGATCGTCTGCGCCTCGGTGAACTTGAGCAGGCCCTCGGCGCCGTGGCGGCGGCCCACGCCCGACTGCTTGAAGCCGCCCATGGGCGCGTCGTGCGAGGCGTAGGCGGCGCCGAAGCCGTCGTTGACGTTGACGGTGCCCGCCTCGATCCGGGCGGCGACGCGGCGGCCGTGCGCCACGTTCCGCGTCCACACCGAGGCGTTGAGGCCGTAGGCGGTGTCGTTGGCGCGGGCGACGGCCTCGTCCTCGTCGGCGACCTTGTAGATCGCCACGACCGGGCCGAACGTCTCGTCGGCGCACAGGTCCATGTCGGCGGTGACGTCGGTGAGGACGGTCGGCTCGTAGAACAGCGGGCCGAGGTCGGGCCGGGCCCGGCCCCCGGCGAGCACGGTGGCGCCCTTGCCGACGGCCTGGTCGACGTGCCGGGTGACCGCCTCCAGTTGCCGCGGGTAGGTGAGCGAGCCCATGTCGGCGGCGAAGTCCAGGCCGGAGCCCAGCCGCATGCCCTTGACCAGCTCGACGAAGCGGGGCACGAACCGGTCGTAGACGTCCTGGTGGACGTACATTCGCTCGATCGAGATGCACAGCTGCCCGGCGTTGGTGAAGCAGGCCCGGACGGCGCCGCGGGCGGTGCGTTCCACGTCGGCGTCGGCCAGCACGATCATGGGGTTCTTGCCGCCGAGCTCCAGGGAGTAGCCGACCAGGCGGGGCGCGACCTTCTCGGCGATGGCCCGGCCGCCGCGGGTGGAGCCGGTGAACGAGACGTAGTCGGCGCCGTCGAGCAGCGGGTCGCCGATCTCGGCGGGGTCGCCGACGACGACCTGCCACAGCTCGCGCGGCAGGCCGAGCGACACCAGCAGGTCCCGGATCCACAGGCTGGACAGGCAGGTCTGGGTGTCCGGCTTGTGGATGACGGCGTTGCCCGCCATCAGCGCGGGCGCGATGTCCCCGGCGCCGAGCGCGAACGGGTAGTTCCAGGGCGCGATGAGCGCGACCACGCCCTTGGGGTGGCGCAGTTCCTGGACGCGGGTCAGCCCCGGCAGCATGCCCTTGCGGCGCTGCGGACGCAGTAGCCGGGGCGCGCGGCGGGCGTAGTACAGCGCGCACATCGCCACGTCGAGGAACTCCTCCAGCGCGTGCCGCCGGGCCTTGCCGGTCTCCAGTTGGATGATGTCGAGGATCTCGTCGCGCCGCCTGACCAGGGCGTCGGGCAGCCGCAGGAACGGCCTGACACGGTCGGCGACCGGCAGCCGGGCCCAGGCGCGCTGCGCCCGGCGCGCCCGCTCGAAGGCGGCGCGCACGTCGTCGGGGCCGGACAGCGGGACGGTGGCCAGCGTCGCACCGGTGAAGGGCGTGGAGACGGTGGCCGTGGGAGCGTCGTCCGCGGCGGTGACGTGGGACGTCAGCCGCTCGATCAGGGTGGGGGCGAGGGTGTGCTCCGCCGCGCCTTCGGCGGGGACGGTCCGGGGTGCCATGGCACAGCAGCGTATGACCCCCCGGCCATATTTGACTACCCGTCAGTAGGACCAACTCCTGTCACCCTTCCGCCGCCCCCGCGGCGACCTGGAGAGACGCGGTGCCGGCGGGTCGGCCACGGAGAGCGGCGAACCGGCCACATCAGGCAATCTCCGGATTGACCATGACGCCCCGGTGTATCCCCATGGACGGGAGGAGTGGCCAGGCATCGCCCACGTCCGCGCGCACGGCGTCCCCGCCGCGTGCCGGGCGGCCCCGCCGGGGCATGCCGCGACGGAGGGGACCAACGATGATCGACACTGCCTTCGGCACGCCCGGCGAGGACGAGACCGACGGCGGCGGCACGGCGCCCCCCGGCGGCGGGTCCCGGCGGTACACGCGCGAGCAGACCCGGGCGGCGCTGCTCGCCGCCGCGCAGCGGCTGTGGGCCGAACGCGGCGTCCACAACGCGTCCCTGGACGAGGTGGCGGCGGCGGCCGGGCTCACCAAGGGCGCGGTGTACTCCAACTTCGCCGGCAAGTCCGACCTGCTGCTGACCCTGCTGGAGCGCTACACCGGCGAGGGGTTCGGCGTCGAGGTGAGCGCGGAGCTGTGCGACGCCGGCCGCCCCGCCGAGGAGCGGTTCGAGCGGGCCGGGCGGGCGTACGCGCGGCGGATCTCCGGCGAGCACGCCCGCCTGCTGGCCCTTCTGCTGGTGGAGTTCTGGCTGTACGGCATGCGCGACTACGCGGCGGGCTGGCGCGTCGCCGACTGGTACGCCGCGCGCCGCGCGCGCCTGGCCGCGCACCTGGACGAGGCCGAGGGCATCGCCCCCGACGACCGCGCGGCGCTGGCCATGGCGCTGGACGCCGGGCTCGCCCTGCAGCACCTGCTGGACCCCGAACGGGTGCCCGCCGAGCTCTACGCGACGGGCATGCGGCTGCTGCTCGGGCGCGCCCTGAGCTGAC
>NZ_BAAAZG010000019.1:45585-90121 GCF_039536785.1 Actinomadura miaoliensis | reverse complement strand
CTGCGGAGCCGTCGGCTCGGCCGGGGTCTCCGGCTCGCCGTCGTTCTTCTCCGGCGTGTTGTCGGGCACGGTGGGCACGTTCGGCGCGGGCACGGACGACAGCACGTACAGGCGGCCGGCCGCGGCCCCGAACACGCGGTTGAAGTTGCGCAGGTAGGCGTCGTAGGTGGCCTTGCTCTCGATGGTGAGCATCGCCTCGTCGTTGTACCGCAGCGCCGCCGTGGTGTAGCTGTGGCTGCCGGTCATCACGACCTTGCGCCTGCGGCCGTTGTACCAGCCGTCGATCAGCAGGTACTTGGAGTGCGCCTCCCGGGTCTGCTTCTCGGTGAAGAACCGCGTCTGCGGGCCGCCGTTGCGTCCCGGCTGCCGCAGCGCCTTCAGCGTCGACTCGCCGAAGCTGGCGCTGACCAGCCGCACGTCGCAGCCGGCGTCGTCCAGCCTGGACAGCCGCTTGGCCACGCCCGACCGGGTGAACAGCCCGCTGGACAGCCGCAGCCGCGTGCCGCCCACGCAGCTGACCTTGTCCAGCGCGTCCGCGATCGGGTCGCCGGTCGCCTTGGGGAAGAAGGTCACCGCGCGGGAGCCGGACCGGTACGTCCGGTAGTAGTTGCCGTTCGCGCGCCGCTTGGCCAGGTCGTAGAAGTACTTGCGGTAGGCCCTGTAGAGCTTGGCGTCCGTCATCGTGTACGCGTCGTTGTACTGGACGTACATGCCGCCGGTGGCGTTACCGGACGTCTGCACGACGACGTTGTGCGAGCTGTAGGTGCGCGAGAACGCGTAGAACTTGTTGTGGTTCTTGCTCCACTGCCCGCTGACCTTGGGGGCGATGCAGCCGCGCCCCTTGGGGCAGAGCACGATCCAGGACGAGCGGCGCGTGCTCGTACCGAGGTTCTTGCGCAGGTAGTCGTAGACGCTCCGGCGCTTGTTGAGCGAGTCGGAGTCGACGACGATGCGCACCTTGACCTTGCGCTTCTTGGCCCGCACCAGTTCCTTGGCCATGCCGGCGGTGTTGAGCCGGAACAGCGCGACGTTGATCTCCGAGCCCTTCGGGGCGTTGCGGATCAGCTTCTTGATGTAGAGGTCGAGCGCGCCCTGCTGGGTCTTCGTCCCCGTCGGCAGGTTGAACCGCGGCCCCTGCGGCACGTAGTACTTCTTCTTCGGCTTGGCCGCCGCGGCGGCCGCCTGCCCGGTCACCACCGCCGACGACGGCTGCGCCAGCGCGGCCCCCGCCGTCGCCACGTCCACGGCCGCGACGGCCAGCACCGCCAGCAGCCCACCGGACACAATCCCCAAACGCCCCATTTTCCGCTCCCCGTAACAAGCTCAAGAAGCGGGAGATTATCAGCGTTTGGAACAATTCAGACTATGTTCACGTATGTCCCCTAGACCACAACCGGCCATTACGTCCCGAGCGCGATGACGGCGCCGGACGGGCGCATACGAAGAAACGCCGTGGCGCCCATATCGGGCGACACGGCGTTTCTCCAGGTGACGAAGCAGGTCAGGGGGCGGCGGTGGGCACGATCTCCGGGGCGCCCCGGCGGCGCGCGTCGGCCTCCTGGTCGCCCAGCTCGTTCTGGGAGTCCCGCTCGGCCTCGATGCGCTTGCTGTAGTACTCGACCTCGCGGTCGGTCTGCTTCTTCGACCAGCCGAGAACGGGCGCCAGCAGCTCGGCCGCCTCGCGGGCGACGCCCACGCCCCGGTCCCACGTCTCGATGGAGATCCGGGTGCGGCGGGACAGGACGTCGTTGAGATGGCGGGCGCCCTCGTGGCTGGCCGCGTAGACGATCTCGGCGCGCAGGTAGTCGTCCGCGCCGGTCAGCGGCTTGCCCAGGTCGGGCTGCTCGGCGATCAGGGCGAGCAGGTCGTCGACGAGGGTGCCGTAGCGGTGCAGCAGGTGCTCGACGCGGGCGACGTGCAGGCCCGAGCGGGCGGCCAGGCGGTGGCGGGCGTTCCACATCGCCGGGTAGCCGTCCGCGCCGACCAGGGCCACCCGGTCGGTGCAGGACTCGGCGACCTTGCCGTCCAGCCCGTGCGCGACGGCGTCGATCGCGTCCTTGGCCATGACCCGGTACGTGGTGTACTTGCCGCCCGCGACCAGCACCAGGCCGGGCACCGGGTGCGCCACGACGTGCTCACGGGACAGCTTGGACGTCTCGTCGGTCTCCCCCACCAGCAGCGGACGCAGCCCCGCGTACACGCCCTCAACGTCGTCGTGCGTGAGCGGCGTGGACAGCACCTGGTTGACGTGTTCGAGCACGTAGTCGATGTCGGCGCGGGACGCCGCGGGGTGGACCTTGTCCAGGTCCCACGCGGTGTCGGTGGTGCCGATGATCCAGTGCCGGCCCCACGGGATCACGAACAGCACCGACTTCTCGGTGCGCAGGATGATGCCGGTGGAGGAGTGGATGCGGTCCTTGGGCACCACCAGGTGGATGCCCTTGGACGCGCGCACGTGGATCTGGCCGCGGCCGCCCACGAGCTCCTGGATGTCGTCGGTCCACACGCCGGTGGCGTTGACGACCTGCTTGGCCCGCACCTCCGAGCTGGTGCCCGACTCCAGGTCGCGGATGCGCAGCCCCGTCACCCGCTCGCCCTCGCGCAGGAACCCGACGCACTGGGTGCGCGAGGCGATCTGCGCGCCGTACTCGGCGGCCGTGCGCAGCACCATCATCACGTACCGGGCGTCGTCCACCTGGGCGTCCCAGTACTGGATCGCTCCAACAAAGGCGTCCTTGCGCAGCGACGGCGCCAGCCGCAACGCCCCCCGCCGGGTCAGGTGCCGGTGGTGCGGGACGCCCCGGGTGTTGCCCATCTGGAACGACATCAGGTCGTACAACGCCACCCCGGCGCCGAAGTAGCCGCGCTCCCAGACCCGGTGCGTCGTCGGCAGCAGGAACGGCACCGGCCGCACCAGGTGCGGCGCGACCCGCTGCATCAGCAGGCCGCGCTCGGTCAGCGCCTCGCGCACCAGGTCGAAGTTGTACTGCTCCAGATAGCGCAACCCGCCGTGGATCAGCTTGGAGGACCGCGAGGACGTGCCGGAGGCGAAGTCGCGCGCCTCCACCACCGCCACCGACAGGCCCCGGGTGGCGGCGTCCAGGGCGGCGCCCGCGCCCACGATGCCCGCGCCCACGACCACGACGTCGAACTCCTCGCGGGCCATGCGCTCCAGCGCCGCGGCCCGTTCGGCCGGGCCGAGACGCGAGCTGCCCAGTCCGGTCACCGGTGATCCCGTCATCGCGATTCCCCCTGTGCGGTCGGGTGTCCGTCAGTACCTACCCAACGGTAGGGACTCGTCCACACGCTGGGGATCGGCGAATTCGGGCGAACCTCAGTGCGCCACCGTCGGCGCCACCACGACCTGCACCCGCTGGAACTCCTTCAGCTCGGTGTACCCGGAGGTCGCCATCGCCCGCCGCAGCGCCCCGATCAGGTTCATCGACCCGTCGGCGACGTGCGAGGGGCCGTACAGGATCTGCTCCAGGGTGCCGATCGTGCCGACCTCCAGCCGGGTGCCGCGCGGCACGTCACCGTGATGAGCCTCACTGCCCCAGTGGTAGCCGCGGCCGGGCGCCTCGGCGGAACGGGCGAACGGCGAGCCCACCATCACCGCGTCCGAACCGCACGCGAACGCCTTGGCGATGTCGCCGCTGTTGGTCATCCCGCCGTCGGCGATCACGTGCACGTAGCGGCCGCCGGACTCGTCCAGGTAGTCGCGGCGGGCGGCGGCCACGTCGGCGACGGCCGTGGCCATCGGCACCGCCACGCCCAGCACGGTGCGGGTGGTGTGCCCGGACCCGCCGCCGAAGCCCACCAGCACGCCCGCCGCGCCCGTGCGCATCAGGTGCAGCGCCGCCGTGTACGTCGAGCACCCGCCGACGATCACCGGCACGTCCAGGTCGTAGATGAACTGCTTGAGGTTGAGCGGCTCGGCCCGGCCGGACACGTGCTCGGCCGACACGGTGGTGCCGCGGATGACGAACAGGTCCACCCCGGCGTCGATCACCGCCTTGTGGAACTGCGCGGTGCGCTGCGGCGACAGCCGCGCCGCCACGGTCACCCCGGCCTCGCGGATCTCCTCGATCCGCCGGCCGATCAGCTCCTCCTTGATCGGCGCGCCGTAGATCTCCTGCAGCCGCCGGGTGGCGCGGGCGTCGTCCAGCGAGGCGATCTCGGCCAGCAGCGGCTCGGGGTCGTCGTACCGCGTCCACAGCCCTTCCAGGTCGAGCACGGCCAGCCCGCCCAGGCGGCCGATGGCGATCGCGGTGGCCGGGCTGACCACGCTGTCCATCGGCGCCACGACCAGCGGCATCTCGAACCGGTAGGCGTCGATCTGCCAGGCGACGCTGACCTCCTCGGGGTCGCGGGTACGCCGCGACGGCACGATGCCGATCTCGTCGAAGGCATACGCGCGCCGGCCGCTCTTGCCCCGGCCGATCTCCACCTCAGCAGCCACAGCTCATCCTCTTTCTCCAGGCGAAACCCGCGATGACGCCTCGCAGAGACTACCCGCGTCAGCGACCCTGGTAGTTCGGGGCCTCGACGGTCATCTGGATGTCGTGCGGGTGGCTCTCGCGCAGCCCGGCCGAGGTGATCCGGATCAGCCGCCCGCGCTCGTGCAGCTCGGGGATCGTCCGGCAGCCCGCGTACCACATCGACTGGTGCAGCCCGCCGACGAGCTGGTGGGCGACGTTGGCCAGCGGCCCCCGGTAGGGCACCTGCCCCTCCACGCCCTCGGGGATCAGCTTCTCCTCGGCGCTCACGTCGGCCTGCGCGTAGCGGTCCTTGGAGAACGAGCCGCCGCGCTCGCGGTTGCGCATGGCGCCCAGCGAGCCCATGCCGCGGTACGACTTGTACTGCTTGCCGTGGACGAAGATCAGCTCACCGGGCGACTCCTCCACCCCGGCCAGCAGGCTGCCCAGCATCACCGTGTCGGCCCCGGCCACCAGGGCCTTGGCGATGTCGCCGGAGTACTGCAGCCCGCCGTCGCCGATCACCGGCACCCCGGCCTCGCGGGCCGCCCGCGACGCCTCCATGATCGCGGTGATCTGCGGGACGCCGACCCCGGCGACCACGCGGGTGGTGCAGATGGAGCCCGGGCCCACGCCGACCTTGACCGCGTCCGCGCCCGCCTCCACCAGCGCCTTCGCCCCCGCGTAGGTGGCCACGTTGCCGCCGACCACCTCCACCCGGGCGTTCGCCTTGATCTTGGCGATGGTGTCGGCGACGCCCTTGGAGTGGCCGTGCGCGGTGTCCACGATGATGACGTCGGTGCCCGCCTCGACCAGCGCCTGCGCCCGGCGCACCGCGTCCTCGCCGACCCCGACCGCGGCGGCCACCAGCAGCCGTCCGTCGGCGTCCTTGGTGGCCTGCGGGTACTGCTCGCTCTTGGTGAAGTCCTTGACGGTGATCAGCCCGCGCAGCCGCCCGTCGGCGTCGGTCAGCGGCAGCTTCTCGATCTTGTTGGTGGCCAGCAGCCGGAACGCCTCCTCCCGGGAGACGTCCACCGGCGCGGTGACCAGCGGCATCGGGGTCATCACCTCGCGGACCGGACGGGAGTGGTCGGTCTCGAAGCGCATGTCCCGGTTGGTCACGATGCCGACGAGCACGCCCCGCACATCGGTGACCGGCACCCCGGAGATCCGGTAGCGGGCGCACAGCTCCTCCACCTCGGCCAGGGTGGCGTCCGGCAGGCAGGTCACCGGATTGGTGATCATCCCGGCCTCGGACCGCTTGACCCGGTCGGCCTCGGCGGCCTGGTCCTCCACGGACATGTTGCGGTGCAGCACGCCGATGCCGCCCTGGCGGGCCATGGCCACGGCGGTGCGCGCCTCGGTGACGGTGTCCATGGCCGCCGACACCAGCGGGATGCGCAGCGACACATTGCGGGTCAGGCGGGTGGTGGTGTCGGCCTCGCCCGGCTGCAGGTCCGAGTATCCCGGCAGCAGGAGCACGTCGTCGAAGGTCAGCCCCTCGGGCAGGAGCTGGGTGACCTGGGGCTGCGGTACGGCGGCCTCGGCTTCGGGGTTCATCGGTGTCGCGGCGCCGACTCCGCCGGACGCGATGCCGTCGGGGACGGTGCGCCGTCGGACGGAACGGGGAACGCCGCTTCCCTCCTTCCGGATGGTGTGGGCGCGTGTCCATCGGCCCGTGCGGGCCTGGGGGCGACGCCGCCGGGCGTGGGCGGCCTCCGGCCCGGGTCGCCGGGGCTCCACTCCATCGTAGGGCGTGCACCCGGAGCGGGGACGGCGCTTCGCGCCGCAGGTCACGTGGCCTTGGTGACATTGAACGGCGGTCGCGTCCCCGCAATTCCCGATCACGGAACGTGAAAGCTCGATCATTCTTCGCGCCCGGACGAGATCGGGGCTCCCGTTCGCCCGCCTCGTCGCAGTAGCGTGGAGGGGTGCACGACGATGCCCCGCTCGACCCGTTCGCCGGCGACCCGGAGGACCCGGCCGCCTCGCTCGGCGACCCCGGGGAGGACGCCGCTCCGCTCAGTGTGGCGGAGCGGGAGGACGTGCTGGCCGACCTCGCCGACCTGGAGGTCTTCCGGGCGCTCCTGGAGCCGCTGGGGGTGCGCGGCCTGACCGTCGACTGCGGCGACTGCGGCAAGCTGCACTACATCGACTGGGACCTGCTGCACGGCAACCTGCGCCACCTGCTCGACGAGGGCACCCCGCGGGTGCACGAGCCCGCCCTGGCGCCCGACCCGGTCGACTACGTCTCCTGGGAGTACGCCCGGGGCTACGTCGACGGCGTCATCGACAGCGAAGAAGGCCGCGACACCGATTAGCACCCGGCGGCAGGGGCGGGCGGCGTGCCCGGCGTGTCCATCCGGCTCTGCGTGTCCATCCGGCTCTGGCGTCCTGCGGGTCAGGGTTGTTCGCGCCGCGGATCGTCCCGGTCGCCTCTGGCGCCCTTCTCGTGCTCGCCGACCGGCTTGCCCTTCTCGCCTAGCTTGCCCTTCTCATCCCGCTCGCCGGTGAAGACGCGCGGCTCGAAACCGGAGCGGGAGCGCTCGACGGGCCTGGGGATCCACCGGCGGAACTCGTCGATGCGGCGCCGGAACTCGTCCTCGGCCGGGCGGGCCGGCCACGGCAGCCCGGCTGGAGGCGTGACGCCCGGCCGGGTCGGCTGGACGAGCGTGCCGTCCGGGGCGCCCGGCGACGGCGAGGGCGACGGCGATCTCGACGGGGCCGGCGACTGCTCGTCCCGGCCGGTGTCCCGGTCGGCCTCGCGCCCACCGCGCTCGGCGGGTTTCCGGGACGGCGCCGGCGACGTGGGCTTACGCGGCACGCCCCGCGCCCGTCCCGCGTCCGTGACGGGCCCGGTCGCGGGAGGCGGCGCCACCGGGCGCAGCGTCTGCCGCTGGGCGTTGGCGGACGGGTCGTCCGCCGGCCGCGTGATCTGCTTGCCGGGGGGAGCGTCGTGCGCGGACCGCCTGGTCAGATCGCCGCCCGCGGCGGCCACCCCGCCCGACGCCAGCACCGCGCCCGCCACCCCGAGCGCCACGATCGTGCGGCGCCCGCGCCGGCGCGGGCCGGGCGGCGGCTCGGGGCCGGGGCACCGGTCTGGCCCGGGCTCTGCGACGTCGGCGACCAGCGCCCGCAGCAGGTGCACCGCCGGATCGGACTCCGCGCCCGCGGCCCGCAGCCGCTCGTCCAGCTCGGCCTCGGCGTCGCCGGAGCTCCCGGCCTCGTCCGGGTCCGGTAGCGCACCGGCGGGCTGGGGCTCGGCGGAGGCGGCGGGCTCAGTGGCGGGCGCAAAGGACGCAGCGTGCCGTGCCAGCGCCTCGAAGACGGCGTCGCTGCGGCGCACCGCACCCAGATCGCCGGTCGGGGCCTCGGACGCGGGGGCATCGCCGCGGCTGGAAGGTTCGACCGGATCCGGGGCGCCCGTGCTGCGCTCCGTCAAGCGATCGACTCCTCTCTGGCCATCGCCCGAAGCCGGGCCAGAGCCCGGTGCTGCGCGACCCGTACCGCCCCCGCGGACATGCCCAGTACATTACCGGTCTCCTCCGCCGACAGACCCGCAACCACTCGCAGAAGCACCAGCTCACGCTGATGGTCGGGGAGACGGGTGAGCAGGTCGCGGGCGCGCTGGGCCTCGATGTAGCGCACCACCGTCTCCTCGGGGCCGGGCCGGTCGTCGGGACCGTCCGGCAGGTCCTCGGTCGGCACGGCCGCCCGGACCGCGCTGCGCATCGCGTCGGCGATCTTGTGCGCGGCGATGCCGAAGACGAACGACGCGAACGGCCGCCCCATGTCGCGGTAGCGCGGCAGCGCCGACAGCACCGCGATGCAGACCTCCTGGGCCACGTCGTCGGCGATGTGGTACTGCCCGGACACGCGGCCCAGCCGGGCCCGGCAGTACCGGACCACCATGGGACGCACCTGGCCGATCAGCACCTCGATCGCGCCCGGGTCGCCCTGCACGGCCAGGGTCGTCAGCTCCTTGAGGTCCCCTTCCTCGGCCCGTCCGCCTTCCGGCGACACCGCGCGCAACTGCCGTCGGCGGCCGGTGTCGGGGGGCACCGGCGGGGCCGGGCCTCCCGAGGGTTCGGTAGCGCGCGCGGTCGTGGTCCCGGCGAAGCATCCCTCGGTCACGTAGAGCATGATGCCCAGCGCGCTCCGACCTGTCTCCACTGTGCAAGACAACGGAATGGTCACAGTGCGGCCGTGCGGCGCTCTTTCACCACACTGCGCGTCCACGTCGACGCGCAAAGTGACAACGAGACGGACGAAAAGAGCCCCCGCCGGTCGACCGGCGGGGGCTCTGTGACGCGACCGGAGCGGTCAGTGGCCGTGGCCGTGACCGTGGCCGTGCCCGCCGGCGGCCTCCTCGGCCTCCTCGGGCTTGTCGACCACGAGGGCCTCGGTGGTCAGCAGCATGCCCGCGATGGACGCGGCGTTGCTGACCGCCGACCGGGTCACCTTGACCGGGTCGATGACGCCCTGGGCGATCAGGTCGCCGTACTCGTCGGTGGCGGCGTTGTAGCCGTGGCCGGCCTTCAGCTCCTGCACCTTGGAGACGACGACGTAGCCCTCCTTGCCGGCGTTCTCGGCGATCCAGCGCAGCGGCTCGACCAGCGCGCGGCGTACCGCCTCGGCGCCGGTGGCCTCGTCGCCGGACAGGCCGAGGGCCTCGAAGCCCTCCTTGGCCACGTGCACCAGCGCCGAGCCGCCGCCGGAGACGATGCCCTCCTCGATGGCCGCGCGGGTCGCCGAGATGGCGTCCTCGAGGCGGTGCTTCTTCTCCTTGAGCTCCACCTCGGTGGCCGCGCCGACGCGCAGCACGCACACGCCGCCGGACAGCTTGGCGAGGCGCTCCTGCAGCTTCTCGCGGTCCCAGTCGGAGTCGCTGCGCTCGATCTCGACCTTGATCTGGCGGACGCGGTCCTCGATGTCGGCGGCGTCGCCGGCGCCGTCCACGATGGTGGTGGCGTCCTTGGTGACCGTGATCCGGCGGGCCCGGCCGAGGTCCTCGACGCCCAGGTTCTCCAGCTTGAGGCCGAGGGCCTCGCTGACCACCTGGCCGCCGGTGAGGATGGCCATGTCGGCGAGCATCGCCTTGCGGCGGTCGCCGAAGCCGGGGGCCTTGACCGCGACCGAGGAGAAGGTGCCGCGGATCTTGTTGGCGACCAGCAGGGCCAGCGCCTCGCCCTCGACGTCCTCGGCCACCACCAGCAGCGGCTTCTTGGTCTGGGCGACCTTCTCGGCCAGCGGCAGGAACTCCGTCACGTTGGAGATCTTGCCGTCCACGATCAGCACGTAGGCGTCCTCCAGGACGGCCTCCATGCGCTCGGGGTCGGTCACCATGTGCGGCGACAGGTAGCCCTTGTCGAACTGGAGCCCCTCGGTGAACTCCAGCTCCAGGCCCATGGTGTGGGCCTCCTCGACGGTGATCACGCCGTCCTTGCCGACCTTCTCGAACGCCTCGGCGATCAGCTCGCCGATGCCGGCGTCCTGGGCGGAGATGGTCGCGACGTGCGCGATCTCGCTCTTCTCCTCGACCTCGCGGGCGACCTTGAGCAGCTGGTCGGACACGTGCCGGGCGGCCGCGTCGATGCCCCGCTTGAGGCTCAGCGGCGAGGCGCCCGCGGCCACGTTGCGCAGGCCCTCGCGGACCAGCGCCTGGGCCAGCACCGTGGCGGTGGTGGTGCCGTCACCGGCGATGTCGTTGGTCTTGGTGGCCACCTCCTTGGCCAGCTGGGCCCCCAGGTTCTCGTAGGGGTCCTCCAGCTCGACCTCGCGGGCGATGGTCACACCGTCGTTGGTGATGGTCGGCGCGCCGAACTTCTTGTCGATGACCACGTTGCGGCCGCGCGGGCCGATGGTCACCTTGACGGCGTTGGCGAGGCGGTCGACGCCGCGCTCAAGAGCCCGGCGCGCGTCCTCCTCGAACTCCAGGATCTTCGCCATGCGAAAACAATCTCCCTTCGCGCGAACCGCCCCGGCCCGCCCCTGCTAACGGGCCGGACCGGGGCGGTGCGTCACTGCTCGGACGCCTTACTTCTCGACGATCGCGAGGACGTCACGCGCCGAGAGCACGAGGTACTCCTCGTTGTTGTACTTGACCTCGGTGCCGCCGTACTTGCTGTAGAGCACGACGTCGCCGACCTTCACGTCGAGCGGCACCCGCTCGCCCTTGTCGTCGACGCGACCCGGGCCCACGGCCAGGACGGTGCCCTCCTGGGGCTTCTCCTTGGCGGTGTCGGGAATGACCAGGCCCGACGCGGTGGTGGTCTCGGCCTCAAGCGGCTGGACGACGATGCGGTCCTCAAGCGGCTTGAGAGCAACCTTGGTGGCGGTCGTCACGATCTGACCTCCCCTTCGGTGGTGTCCTCGGCCGGCTTGGAAAGGCCGGCCGCACATGTGGCAGAAGAGGCGACCCCGGACCGGCCTGCCGTCGCGGGTGCCAGACCGACCTCGTCGCTTATTGGCACTCTCACATTGAGAGTGCCAGTCATGGAGACTATGCCGTGGCCGGGAAGGCGTCAACACGAACACGTGCGCACCCCCCGGCCCTGGCACCGCTACCGTCCGGGGTATGGACATCGAGGCGTTCCGGGCCCTTCCGGGCCCCGCGGGCCGCGCCGTGCTCGCGGCGGCCGCCGAGGCGGACCTGAGCGAGAACGCCCTGCTCAGCACGGCCGCGCGCCTACGTGAACGCTACCCCGCCGATCTCGTCGCCGCCGCCTTGACCCAGGCCCGGCTGCGCGTGCGCGCCCGAGCCAAGTTCGGTCCGGACGCCGACCGCATGTACTTCACCCCCGACGGCCTGGAGCAGGCCACCCGCGCCCGGGTGGCCGCCCACCGCGCCCGCCGCTTCGCCGCGTACCTGGACGGCCGGCAGGGCGGGGTGGTGCTGGAGATGGGGTGCGGGATCGGGGCGGACCTCATCGCCCGGGCGCGGCAGGGGTGTCGTGGTGAGGGCGTGGAGCGGGACGCGCTGACGGCGGCGGTGGCGCGGGCGAACGTCGAGGCGCTGGGGCTGGCGGACCTCGCGTCCGTCCGCGAGGGCGACGCCACCCAGGAGGATCCCGCCGGGTACGCGGCGGTCTTCGCCGACCCGGGGCGGCGCACCGGCCGAGGGCGCGTGTTCGATCCCCGGGCGTACGAGCCGCCGCTCGACACCGTCCTGGAACTGGCCGCGCGTGCGCCCGCCGGGTGCGTCAAGGTGGCGCCGGGCATCCCGCACGAGGCGATCCCGGACGGCGCGGAGGCCGAGTGGGTCTCCGTCGGCGGGGACGTCAAGGAGGCCGCGCTGTGGCTGGGCGGGCTGGCCGGGACGGCGGGCCGTCGCGCGACGGTGATCCGGTCGGACGACCCGGACGCCCCCACCGCGACCCTCACGCCCGACCCCGGCCTGGACGCGCCGGACGTGCGCGCGTGGGGGCGTTATCTGTACGAGCCGGACGGCGCGGTGATCCGCGCGCACCTGGTCGCCGAGGTGGCCGCGCAGGTGGGCGGCGGCCTGGCCGACCCGCGCATCGCCTACGTCACCGCCGACACGGCCGTGGCGACGCCGTTCGCGGCGGCCTACGAGATCGAGGACGTGCTGCCGTTCTCTGTCAAGCGGCTGCGCGGCGAGCTGCGCCGCCGGGACGTGGGCATACTGACGA
Source organism: Actinomadura miaoliensis (assembly GCF_039536785.1). Lineage (NCBI taxonomy): Bacteria > Bacillati > Actinomycetota > Actinomycetes > Streptosporangiales > Thermomonosporaceae > Actinomadura > Actinomadura miaoliensis. The sequence continues at coordinate 77,994 of NZ_BAAAZG010000019.1, read as the reverse complement.
TCAAGAAACGCGGTTCGGCGGTGGACGTGGACCGCCTGCGCCGCGACCTCGGGTTCACCTCCAGGGCGCGCAGGGGCGGCGGGAGAGAGTCGACCGTCGTGCTCACCCGCGTGGGCCGGGCACCGGTCGCGCTGCTCGCCCGCCCGGTCGCCGCCGCGCCGCCGGCCACGGCGTGATCGGAAAGCGGCCGCCGTCGCGGCCGACCGGCCTCCGCCGCGCGCCGGAGAATCGGCGAAGATCTCCACGCCGCTGAATGACCCCAAGCGGATCCGGGAGACGCGCCAGCGCACAGCAAATGTTGCACACATTGCGGCATTGCGTTCGCTAAGGATTGCGCCGATCCCGGACCGCGCCTATGACACTCGGAATCGCGGGCGGCCGAGAGAAAGGCGAGGGCCGGGCGGCACCCGGAATTGACGGGCGAGGGGGCGGCCCGGCGCGCCGGTCCGCGCCGCGTCCGCCGGACCGGCAGACTGTGCGCCCACAGGCCGGTAGGCCCTGCGCCGCGGCGTCCGCGACACCAGCCCGCCCGGCTCGCCCGCGAACCGTCGGAAATGCCCATGCCCAGGATGATCGCCCCCTTTCCGGCCACTCGGAAAAGCAAGTGCATTCCACAGAACTCGCAATGTTTCCTGTTCGCTTTATCGCGGCGCCGCGCAACCACTACAGTGAGGCGTTCACGATTCAATGCCGCACGCCATTTCGTCGCGTCGGCACACGAAGGAGCATCGGGTGGAAACGAATCACAACTTCCTGCAGACGGGGGGTCAACCGGTCTCGGATCGGATGCGGGAGTTGCTCGCCCGTGCGGCGCAGGACCACGTCTACGAACAGCGCTCACAGGGTCAGGTCCTGGACGAGATCCGCCAGCGGCTGGAAGGGATGGAATGGCTGCTGCGCGAGGTCCGGGAACGGGAGCTGGGCGGGCTGACCGGGCAGCTCGACGGAGTCCGGGGGCAGGTCGAGGAGCTGGCGGGCAAGCCGCCGGAGTGGGCCGAGGGCCTGGCCGAGCACATCGAGGCGGTGGGCGAGCGGGTCAAGCCGGTGGCCGAGCTGCCCGCGCTGTGGGCCGACGTGGGCGTCGTCGCCGAGAACGTCGACGAGGGGCTGACCCGGCTGCAGGCGGTGCTCGACTCCGCGCAGCACATCAACGACGCCACCCAGCAGGCGTCGCAGCGCATGGAGGAGATGACCAAGCGGCTGGACAAGCTGCAGGGCAGCATGGAGGCGGCCTCCGTCCGGTTCAACCGGCTGGACAAGTCCCTGGCCGAGCTCGGTCACCGGGCCGAGAAGCTGGAGCACTCGATCAACGGGATCACCGCCCGGGTCGACCAGTCGCTCGGTGAGATGGCCGACCGGGTGGAGCAGGGGCTGGAGGCGGTCAACGGCAGGGTCGAGGGCGTCGGCGGGCGGCTGGACGGCCTGGACGGACGGCTGGACGGGCTCGATGGCCGACTCGAGGGGCTGTCGGGCAAGCTGGACGGCCTGGACGGGCGGTTCGAGGGCATCGACGACCGGATCGGCTCGCTGGGCGAGCGGCTGGACCGGCTGCCGGCCACCCTGGAGGTCGGCGAGCTGCACCGCAAGCTGGCCGAGCTGGCGCAGCGGCCGGTGATCGACCACGGCGACCGGTTCGACGCGCTGGAGAAGCACCTCGCCGACGCGGTCCACCCGCTGATCGAGGAGCTGCGCGCCCGGCCCGACCGCGACGAGGTCAAGGCCACCATGGCGCAGATCGCCGAGACCGCCTACAGCGACGTTGCCAAGCGCATGGACGAGTTCTCCCGCCGGTTCGAGGGCCTGCACGAGGACGTCCGCAAGCGCATCGAGGGCATCCACGAGGAGGTCACCCGCAAGGTCGACGGCGCGCTGGAGGAGTTCACCACGCAGGTCGACATCGTCTCGCGCCGGGTCGAGTCGGTGCACGTGGACGTCACCAAGCAGGTCGAGTCGGTGCACACCGAGATGGCCCGGCAGGTGGGCGGCGTGCACGAGGACATGACCAAGCGGATCGAGGACGTCCACGAGGACGTGACCAAGCAGGTCGACGTCATCCACCAGGACGTCACCCGGCGGGTCGGCGGCCTGCAGGACGCGTTCGCCAAGCGCGTCGACGGCTGGCAGGAGGAGGTCGCCCGGCGCACCGACGCGGTGCACGCCGAGCTGGGCCGCCGGTTCGACGACGTGCAGGAGGAGGTCGGCCGCAAGGTCGACTCGGTGCACGGCGACGTCTCCAAGCAGGTCAACGCGGTGCACGAGGACGTGCTCAAGCGGCTGTCCACGCTGGAGGAGACGATGCTGGCGCTCGCCGAGGCGCTGCTGCGTCCCCGGCGCGAGAGCAAGGACTAGCCGGGGGCCGCGGAAGGCCGCGACCGGCCGTCAGGATCGGCTCGTGCGGCGGGGCGCCCGCCCGCTCCCGTGCGCCCACGGCGCCCCGCCCCGCCCCCCCGCCCACGCGTTTCCTCCACCGAATCCGTTCGCGCGCCGCAAGGCGTCGCGGCGACGCATGCCGATGACGTGCTTTTTGTTACGTTCCGTCTTCGCAAAATCACTCCCAACCCATGCCCGAATCGGTTTTCATGGTTCCCGTGACCCACTCTCCGGCTCCCCGACCTCCCGTCGGCACCCCGCCCGACAGCACCACGCTGCGCTGGGTGCAGGAGTGCTTCGGCCGGGGCGCCGTGGTGAAGATGGTGCGTCCGCTGCCGGGCGGGGCCGCCCACGTCAACCACGCGCTGCTGGTCGAGAGCGGCTCCGGGGAGGCGCACCGGCTGGTGCTGCGGCGGTGGCTGCCGTACGCGCCGCCCGCGCACGCCGCCGACGCCGAGACCGCCGAGGGCGCCGCCGCGCGGCCCGCCGTGCCGGGCGTGGGCGCCGAGTTCTCCCCCGAACGCGAGATCGCCGCGCTGGCGCTGCTGGCGGGCTGCGAGGTCCCCACGCCGTCGCTGGTGGCGGCCGACCCGGCCGGCGCCTACTGCGACGCGCCCGCGCTGATCATCGAACGGCTGACCGGGCATCCGCCGCGGCCGTCGCCCGGCGACCTGCCCGAGTACCTGATCCAGATGGCGGCCGCGCTGCTGTCGGTGCACGCGGTCAACGGCGCGTCCACCATGCCGCCGTACGTTCCGTACAACCGGCTCGACGTGCGCCGGCCGCCCGTGCACGCGCAGCGTCCGGTGCTGTGGGAGCGGGCGTTCGACGTGGCGTCCGGCTCGGCGCCCGAAGCGCCGTCCAGGTTCATCCACCGCGACTACCAGCCCGACAACACCCTGTGGTCCTACGGGCGGCTGACCGGCGTGGTCGACTGGTCGGACGCCTCCTACGGCCCGATCGCCATCGACATCGCGCACATGCGCCTGCACATGGCGCTGCGGTACGGCACGGCCGCCGCCGACCGGTTCCTGTCGTCGTTCGACCAGGTGTCCGGCGGCTACCCGCACGACCCGTACTGGGACGTGCGCACCCTGCTCGACCTGCTGCCCGAGGGCGCCGGACGGATCATGGACGAGGCGCACGTCCCCCTGTTCGAGGACTACCTGGCCGCCCGGCTGGCCGAGCTCGGCGTCTCCGCCAAGTCCTGACGCCGGTCCCTGGCGGCGGTCCTGACGCCGGTCCTGGGCGCCGGGGTCCTCAGATCCGGATCGACTCGATCGGCAGGCTGGAGTCGGCGGGCAGGCTCAGGTCGGACGGCGCCACCCCGGACGACACCATCTCGGCGCCCAGCGCGGCGACCATCGCCCCGTTGTCGGTGCACAGCTTGGGACGCGGCACCCGCAGCCGCACACCGGCGGCGTCGCAGCGTTCCTGCGCCAGGGCCCGCAGCCGCGAGTTGGCCGCCACCCCGCCGCCGATGAGCAGGTCGTGCACGTCGTTGTCGCGGCACACCTTGAGCGCCTTGCGGGTGAGGACGTCCACCACGGCCTCCTGGAACGAGGCGGCCACGTCCGCGACCGGCACGGGCTCGCCGGCGCGTTCCCTCGCCTCCACCCAGCGCGCCACGGCCGTCTTCAGGCCGGAGAACGAGAAGTCGTAGGTGCCGTCGTCGTACTTGCCGCGCGGGAACGGGATCGCGTCGCGGTCCCCCTCGCGGGCGCGCCGGTCGATGACGGGGCCGCCGGGGAAGCCCAGGTCGAGGACGCGGGCGACCTTGTCGAACGCCTCGCCCGCCGCGTCGTCCACGGTGGCGCCCAGCGACCGCACGTCGCTGGCCACGTCCGGCACCAGCAGCAGCGACGAGTGCCCGCCCGACACCAGCAGCGCCACGCACGGACGCGGCAGCGGCCCGTGTTCGAGCTGGTCGACGGCCACGTGCGCGGCCAGGTGGTTCACCCCGTACAGCGGCTTGCCCAGCGACAGCGCGTACGCCTTGGCCGCGGCCACGCCGACCATCAGCGCGCCCGGCAGGCCGGGCCCGGCGGTCACGGCGAGCGCGTCGACGTCCCGCATCGCGACGCCCGCGTCGGCGAGGGCGCGTTCCACGGTCGGGGTCATCGCCTCCAGGTGCGCGCGCGAGGCCACCTCGGGCACCACGCCGCCGAACCGGGCGTGCTGGTCGACGCTGGAGGCGATCGCGTCGGCCAGCAGCGTGGTGCCGCGGACGATGCCCACCCCGGTCTCGTCGCAGGACGTCTCGATGCCCAGCACCAGGGGCTCGGAGTCACGGATCACCTGTCTCGCCCTCCTTCCGGGCCGAAACCGGCCGGCGGCCCGCCGTGCGGCAGGCGGCGCATGACGATGGCGTCCACGCCGGACGGCTGGTAGTAGCGCCTGCGCAGCCCGACCCGCCGGAACCCGAACCGCTCGTACAGGCGGCGGGCCCGGTCGTTGTCGGCGCGCACCTCCAGGAACACCGCCTCGCCGCCGCGCCGGTCGGCCTCGTCCAGCAGCTCGGTCAGCAGCGCCGCGCCCACGCCCTCGCCCTGCCGTTCGGGCAGCACGGCGATGGTCTGCACGTCGGCCTGCCCGCCCGCGGCGGCCAGGCCCGCGTACCCGACGACCGCGCCGTCGTCGTCCTCGGCGACCACGTAGTGGCGGGTGCGGGGCTGGTCGGCCAGCTCGCCGCGCAGCATCTCCTCGCTCCAGGCGTCCTCGGGGAACAGCAGCCGTTCCAGCCGCATCACCGCCGGCAGGTCGGCGGCGGTCATGACGCGCAGCCGGACGCCGGTCACTGCGACACCCTCTTGCGCGGGCCGGGCTCGCGGGCGTCGGGACGCCGCAGGTACAGCGGCTCGGGCGGCAGCAGGTCGGGGCCGGGCGCGCCCGACAGCCGGGCCACCACGAGTTCGGCCAGCGCGTCGGCGCTCGGCAGCAGTGGCAGCGGCTCACGGTCGCGCGCACCGAGGACGTCGGGGTACAGGGCGGCGCCCTCGCCGATGACCGGCAGGTCGGACGGCTGCCCGGCGAGCACGTCGGACGGGGGGCCGACGGCGGGCTCGGTGACGCGCGCCGCGGCCGTGTCGTACCGCGCCCAGTAGACCTCCTTGCGGCGGGCGTCGGTGGCGACGGCGAACGGCTCCTCGCGCCGCGACTCCCAGGCGATGACGTCCAGCGTGCACACGCCGTGGACGGGGATCTTCAGCGCCTCGCCCATCGCCCGCGCGGTGACCAGCCCGACGCGCAGCCCGGTGTAGGGGCCGGGGCCGACGCCCACGGCGATGGCGTGCAGGTCGTCGGGGGTGGCGCCCGCCTCCGCCATCGTCTCGGCGATGCACGGGGTGAGCAGCTCGGTGTGCCTGCGCCGGTCGACGGCCTCCGCGCCGCCACGGCGGACGACTCCCTCGCCCGGGGACCACTCGTACAACGCGACGGTCACCGCGGCGGTGGCGGTGTCGAAAGCCAAGACCAGCACGGACTGTAAGCGTAGTGCGTTCCGGGCGGAGGTGTGCGGGGTCGGCGTCCGGATCAGCTCGCGTTGAGGCCGTCGACGGCGCCCTTGACGGCCTCCTCGGCGCCGTCCATGGCGGCGGAGGAGCCGAGCGCGTCGCCGTCGTCCCCGCCCCCGTAGTGCACGGTGACCAGCACGTTGCCCAGCCGCACGTTGGCGATGGCCTCGCCGGAGCCCTGGCCCTTGTCGACGCTGTAGACGACGTAGCCCTCCTCGCCCACGCCCTCGACGTCGCGCTTCTCGGTGAGCTCCTGCCCCGCCAGCAGCGCCTTGCCGGACTCGTCGGCGGCGCGCTCGTCGGCGAACGTGCGCCGGGCGGCCTCGACGGGCCCGCCCTGGCCGTCGGTGATCGCCCGCAGTTCCACGGTGAGCTGGCGCTTGCGTTCGCCGTTGTAGGCGCCCCACACGCACTGGCTCTGCTGGTCGCTGGCCTGGTAGTTGTCGGCCGGGTTGCTCTGGGCGCCGGGGGCGAGCCGGTCGGCGATCTCGCGGCTCAGCACCTCGCACGCGTCCGGGACGTGGTTGCGCTCGCCGCGGGCCGGGGTGGTCTCGGCGGCGCCGCTGCCGATCACCTCGCCGGACTCGCCGCCGTCGCGGCCCACGCCGAGGCCGCTGAAGATGGCGAACGCCGCCAGCACGCACACCCCGACGCCCGCGGCCACGCCCGCCAGCAGGGCCGCCAGTCGGCGTCCGGGGCGGCGTTCGCGGCCGACGCGCCGGTGGCTGCCGCTGCCCGCGCGGTGATTGCCGCTGCGATGGCTACCACTCACCGGCACCCACTCCCGAACGAAGGAAAGCTGTCAGTCGCGATGGAGAGTTCGTTACCGAAGAGTACGACATCCGCCCCGAAAGTGGTCGACCCCCACTTATCGAAAAAGGGCCACCTTTCACCGCCGACCGATGTTGTCAACTTCCGTCGACAAGATCGCCGATCACGGACGCCCAGCGTGCGCCCACCCCGATGATCGTCACGGTGCGTTCCTCGGTGTCGTCGGCACGGGAAATGACGACCTCCAGCCGGTCGTCGGCCAGCCCCTCGGCCAGCCCCCGCCCCCATTCCACGACGGTCACCGATTCGGCGATCTCGGCGTCCAGATCAAGATCATCAAGCTCGGCGAAACCGTCCAGTCGGTAAGCGTCCACGTGCACCAGCGGCGGCCCCCCGGCCAGCGACGGATGCACCCGCGCGATCACGAACGTGGGCGAGGTGATCGGGCCGCGCACCTTCAGCCCCTCGGCGACGCCCTGCGTCAGGGTGGTCTTGCCCGCGCCGAGGTCGCCGGTCAGCACCAGCAGGTCCCCGGCGCGCAGCCCCCCGGCCAGGCGCAGCCCCAGCTCGCGCATGTCCTCCGCGCCCGGCACCCGCACCGTCACCGTGGCGTTCATCGGCGCCTCGCGCCCTTCCGGCTCGCTCACGCGGTCCGCTCCTCGCGTTGGGGGTGGGCGCGTTCGAGCAGGCGGCGCAGCCCGCCGGTGACGACGCCCGGATACTCCAGCGGCAGCACGTGCCCGGCGTCGCCGACCTCGATCAGCTCGGCGTCCGGCAGCGCCTCGGCGATGCGGCGCGAGTGCTCGGGCGGGGTGAGCCGGTCCTGCCCGCCGGCCAGCACCAGCACCGGGACGCGGCCGATCGGCTCCAGCGCGCACACCTCGTCCAACGCCATCAGCGCCGGGTAGAACTGGGCGATCACGTCGATCGGGGTGGCGCGGATCATCTGCTCCAGGAAGTCCACCACCGTGGGGCTGACGTGCTTGTCGGCGAAGGCCATCTTGCGGGTCACCACGAACGTCAGGTCGCCGGCCAGGCCGCGGGCGCGGTCGACCAGCTGGGCCTGGCGGCCGAGGTTGCGTATCGCGCCGTTGGCCAGCGGGCGCAGCGCCTTGGCCAGCACCAGCGGCAGCCCCAGCGTCATCTCCGCCATGTCGCCGCAGGAGGTGTTGATCAGGGCGACCCCGGCGACGCGGAGCCTGCCGCGCTGGGCGCCGAAGATCTGCGGGTGCCGGTCCGCCAGCGCCATGATCGACATGCCGCCCATGGAGTGGCCCACCAGCACCACCGGCGAGCCCGCCGGGACGGTGGCGCGCAGCACCGCGTACAGGTCCTCGCCGGTCTGCGCGATCGTGGCGTGGGTGGGCTTGCTGCGCCCGGACCGGCCGTGGCTGCGCTGGTCCCAGAACACCATGCGCGGCCGGCCGAGCCCCGGACGCGGCGTGGGCAGGTCGCGCCGCTGGTAGTGCCAGGAGTCCTGGTTGAGCGTGTAGCCGTGGCAGAACACCACGGTCAGCGGCGCGTCCTCCGGCCCGTCGACCTCCACGTACAGCGGCAGGCCGTCGTCGGCGAGCACGGTCAGCGGACGGCCGCGCAGCTCGCCGAACGGCTCGCCGGCGTCGGGATCGGGCCGCAGACGGCGGCGCCCCACGGCCAGCTGCCGCAGCCCCACCGCGGCGCCCACGCCCGCCGCGCCGACGCCCGCGACGGTACCGGCGATGCCCAGCCTTCGTCTCCTACCCATGCCTGACCCCTTCGTGCGGCCGAGTCGCGGGCCGCCCCGCGTACACCCGAGGCACCCGGGAACCGATGCGGGTGACGATCTCATACGAGATCGTGCCGAGCGCGTCCGCCCACTCCTGCGCGGTCGGCTCGCCCCGGTCGCCGGGCCCGAACAGGATGATCTCGTCCCCGGCGGCCAGTTCGTCGTCGCCCAGGTCGATGACGAACTGGTCCATGCAGACCCGGCCCGCGATGCGGCGCCGCCGCCCGCCTGCCAGCACCTCCAGCACGTTGGAGCCGTGCCGGGGGACGCCGTCGCCGTACCCGACCGGGACGACGGCCAGGGTGGTCTCCCGCTCGGTGACGTAGGTGTGCCCGTACGACACGCCGCTGCCCGCCGGAACCCGCTTCACCAGGGCCGCGTCGGCGACCAGCGTCATGGCGGGCCGCAGCCCGAAGCCGCCGAGCTGCGGCACCGGCGTCAGCCCGTAGGTGGCGATGCCGGGACGGACCAGGTCGAAGCGCGCCTCCGGCAGCGTCAGCGTGGCCGCGGAGTTGGCCAGGTGCCGCACCTCGGGCCGCACCCCCGCCTTCTCGGCGTGCTCCACCATCTCGCGGAACAGGGCGACCTGGCGGGCGATGGAGGGATGGCCGACCTCGTCGGCGCACGCCAGGTGCGACATCAGCCCGACCACGCGCAGGCGCCCGGCCGCCTCGGCGGCCAGCGCGGCGTCCACCAGGGCGGGCCAGTCGTCGGGGCCCACGCCGCCCCGGGACATGCCGGTGTCGGCCTTGAGGTGGACGCGGGCGGGACGCCCGGCCCGGACCGCCGCCTCGGCGATCTCCCGGACCAGCCGGACGCTCCCGGCGGCCAGGTCGACGTCCGCGGCGACCGCCTGCTCGAACGGCTCGCCCGGCACGCAGAGGCAGACGAGCGTCCGGACCCCGGTCACGCCCTCGTCCCGCAGTCGCAGCGCCTCGTCGAGCTTGGCCACGCCCAGCCAGGTGGCCCCGCCCGCCAGCGCCGCCCGGGCGGCGGGCACCAGGCCGTGGCCGTACGCCTCGGCCTTCACCATGGCCATGACCTCGGCACCGCCCGCATGCTCGCGCAGCAGCGCGATGTTCGCGCCGATGGCTTCCAGGTCGATGCGCGCCTGCGCTGGAATCCTCATGGTTCCCCAGTCTGCCGCGCCGGCGGCCGTGGCCGGACCATATCGCTGCCCTTCCTGCCTGCTCACGGCCCTGTACGGCGGCATCCTGCGTTCCGTTCTCGCCCGGCGGCGGCGCCGGGCGCGTTCCAGCGAAACACCTGTCGCGAACACCTATGGGGTTTCTACCCCCATAGGGACGTCTACGCCCGGTCGGCCGGTTCGCCCATGACCTGCAATTCAGGAATTACAGTTCAGGATAGCGCTCAGGACAGGGCGCGGAAGGCCTCGGGCAGGGCGCCGATGACGTCGTAGGCGCTGATGGGCGCCTCGGAGGGGTGGCCCGTCCCGGCCCTGACCGGGCCCCGGGAGGCGATGCGGGCGGCCAGGCCGTGCAGGTAGGCCCCGGAGGCGGCGGCGTCCAGCCCGGACATCCCGCCCGCCAGCAGCGCGCCGATCAGCCCGGACAGCACGTCCCCCGTGCCCGCGGTGGCCAGCCGGGGGGTGCCGGTGGGATTGACCCGTACGGGACGGTCCTCCTCGGCGACGAGCGTGGTCGACCCCTTCAGCAGCACCGTGGCCGACAGTTCGGAGGCGGCCCGCCGCACGTGCTCCAGGCGCCGCGCCTCGACCAGCTCCCGTTCCACCCCGAGGATCCGCCCCAGTTCCCCGGCGTGGGGGGTGAGGACGGTGGGGGCCTCGCGCCGCAACAGGTCGCGGCGGCGGGCCAGGACGGTCAGCCCGTCGGCGTCCACCAGGACGGGAAGGTCGGTGTTCAGGGTCGCTTCGAGCAGGGACTCGGCCTCGGCCCCGGTACCCAGCCCAGGCCCCACCACCCACGCCTGGACGCGGCCGATGCGTTCGAGCGCCTTGACCCCGCCGCTCCCAGGGGGAAGCACGGTCGTGACCGCTTCGGGCCAACGGTGCCGCACCAGTTCCACGGGATGCTCGACGGAGGCGAAGCGCACCATGCCCGCACCGCCGTGCACCGCCCCGCCCGTGCACAGCACCGCCGCGCCGGTGAAGTCCTCGCCGCCCGCCAGGATCCCCACCACGCCGCGCCGGTACTTGTCGGACTCCGGACGCGGCTCGGGCGGCTGCACGTCCACCGGCCAGGCCGCCACCACGTCGGGGTCGGGCAGGTCCGGGCCGAGGCCGATGTCGACCAGCTCCACCACGCCGCAGCAGGCCGCGCCGGGGTCGATGAGCAGGCCGGGCTTGTAGGTGCCGAACGTGACGGTCACGTCCGCGTGCACGGCCACGCCGTCCACCCGGCCGGAACTCGCGTCCACCCCGCTGGGCACGTCGCAGGCCACCACGACGCCGGTCGCCTGGGAGGCGAGCACGGCCAGGGTCGCGTGCGGCTCGCGCAGGCCGCCCGTCCCGCCGATCCCGGTCAGCCCGTCGATGATCAGGTCGGCCGTCTCGATCACCGCGGCCGCGGAGGGGGACACCGCCTCGCCGTCCACCCGGTCCAGCACGCGGCCGCCGGCGGCGCGCAGCGCGGCCAGCCCGCCCCGGTGGGTCCGGGAACCGGCGGGCACGGCGGTCACCCGGGCGCCCCGGCGGGCCAGCCGGGCGCCCGCGTACAGGGCGTCGCCGCCGTTGTCTCCCCCGCCGACCAGCAGCACGACGTCCGCCCCGTACACGCGCGGCAGCATCCGGGCGCAGACCGCGGCCAGCCCGGCGGCGGCGCGCTGCATGAGCGCGCCCTCGGGCAGCCGGGCCATCAGGGCCCCTTCCGCGGCGCGAACCTTGCCGACCTCGTGCGCGTACCTCATCCCCAGCTTCCTCTCCGCCCTCGCCGGAAAACCCGCCGTCCCCGAGTACCACTGCCCCCTACGCGCGTCCTGATCACCATCCTGGGGCGCCGCCCACTCCGACGATCACTTCCAAGACTGCCATGAGGCCCGGAATGCGGCCCGGCCGCTGCCCTGGAGGCGCCCGGTGAGGCAGACTGCAATGGCAAAAGGTCTTCGGGGTCTTCGTTGGGGCGGAGTAAACGCAGCATGAGCGCAACCCCACGTCCGTCCGTCCGGCAGCAACGCCTCGCCGCCGAGCTGCGCCGGTTGCGTGCGCTGAGCGGGTTCACCGGCGACGAGGTCGCCGACCGCCTGTCCTGGTCGACCGCCAAGGTCAGCCGGCTGGAGAACGCCCGCACCGGCGCGCGGCTGAGCGACGTCGAGATGCTCCTGGAGCTGTACGGGGTGAACGGGCGGCGCCGCGCCGAGCTGATCGCGCTGGCCCGGGACGCGGCGCAGCGCGGCTGGTGGGAGGACTACCCCTGGCTCGACCCCGGGTACGCGCAGCTGATCTCACTGGAGACCGAGGCCGACGCCGAGCTGCAGTGGGAGAATGTCGTGGTGCCCGGCCTGCTGCAGACCGAGTCGTACGCCCGGCACGTCGTGGGCGGCTGGAACTACCTGGACCGCCGCATCTCCCCCCAGGAGATCGAACGCCGCATCGAGCTGCGCATCCGCCGTCAGGAGGTGCTGCGGCGGCCCGACCCGATGCGGCTGGAGCTGGTGCTGGACGAGGCGGTCCTGCACCGCCGGGTCGGCGACGCGGCGGTGATGGCCGAGCAGATGGAACATCTGCGCCGCTCGGCCGAGTTGCCGCACATTTCTTTGCGCATTCTGCCGCTGGATGGATTTCATGCCATCATGGAGCCGTCCTTCACCCTGCTGGAGTTCTCCGATATCTACGACGTGCAGTTCCCTGACATCGTCTACTCGGAGACGCTGACGATGGACTACCTGACCGACGAGTCGGTCACCTTCCGGGCCCGGCTGGCGCACCGGCAAATGGCTGAGGACGCGCTCGACCCGACGGAATCCCGCATCCACCTCGCGGCCGCCAGGGACATGTGGAGCAGCCGCGCCTGACCCGGCGTCCACGCAGGTCAGCATGGGTTTCCGAAACAATGGTCAAATCCGCGGCCGTTACCCGCGGGCATCATGAAGACCACTGAACATTTCTGCTAGGGTCGCCGTGTCTGGCGTCCGGCAGCACACCTCCGGACATCGAGCCGCGCAGTTCCCGGTCCGTTCACCGCGACGGACGCTGCGGCGCTCGACGCGGATTCGCGAACCGCCCTACATCGAAACGGACATAAATTCTGAAAGGCGCAAAGTGGCGTCAGGTAATAGCAACTGGGGTAGCTGGCGGAAAAGCTCGCGCTGTGGCGGGAGCACGACCTGCGTCGAGGTCGCCGCGCTGCCCGGCGGGGTGATCGGCGCCCGCGACTCCGCCCGCGACGGCGGCCCGGAGCTGAGCTTCTCCGCGGCCGCGTGGGGCTCGTTCGTCACGGAGGTCAAGCGGGGGCGCTTCGACCTCACCCGGGGCGTCGAGGCCCGCTGATCGCATGGCCGGTGCCGTCGGCGTGTACGGCGGCACCGGCAGGACACAGCTTTCTGTCCCGCCCGCCCGGCGACATGTCGTATATCAAAGGGTATATAAGGCAATGTCGGCAATGTGGCCGCCAGCCCTGATGAGGATGTTCGCCGGGAGGCGTAATGGGGCAGCAGCAGGGGGCGACGGCGCACTGGAGGAAGAGCGGCCGCTGCGGCGGCAACGGAACGTGCGTCGAAGTCGCCCGCCTCGACGGCGGCGCGATCGGGGTTCGCGACAGCGTCCTCGGCGCGTCGGGACCCGTGCTGAGGTTCGCCCCCGCCGAGTGGCGCGCCTTCGCCGCCAGAATCAAATCGACCGCCGAACCCTGACCCACGCCCGACACCCCCCACGCGCGTCAGGCCACTCCGCCGCACGGCTCAGGGCACTCCCGCGGGCGTCAGGCTACTCGTGCGCGTCAGGCGGCTCGCGGGCGGGTCAGGCTATGCGGACGGCGCGTGGCACGTGGTACATCGGGGTGCGCAGGCGACGGGCGCTGATCCACAGCGCGCCACCCGCCAGGGCCAGGTCGAAGGCCAGGCCGTACGGCCACACCGGGCCGCCCTCCTGCACGCGCCACGCCCCTGGCAACCCGTCGACGGGCTGGTCGCCGAGGCGGGCCCGGCGCACCTCGTGGCCGATCGAGCCCAGCAGGTCGTCGGACCGCGGCTGCGTGATGACCCTGTCGTTGAGGTAGATCCGGCGCTCGGGCAGGCGCGGGGCGGCGTCGGCCAGCACCACCACGGGGTTGGGCGCCAGCAGCCACCACACCCGCTCGGAGTGGTCGTCTCCGTCGAAGCCCTCGCTCAGCGGCAGCGCCAGCGTGTACAGCAGCGGCGTCCCCACCAGCAGCGCGAACACCGTCACGTACGACAGCAGCACCGAGGTGATGCTGCGCGCCACCAGCGCCGACCAGCCCTGCGAGACCGCGCACACGATCCCGATCAGCAGCACCATCACGGTCAGCACCACGGCCGCGTGCCCCACGCCGACCGCGCCCTCCAGCACCGGCCACAGCACGGACGGCATGGTCAGCAGCAGCACCACCAGGCCCGTCCCCCACGACGCGGCCAGCTTGCCCGTGGCGATCTCGCCCGCGGTCAGCCGGGTGACCTGCAGCGCGGCCAGGGTGCCGCGTTCCCGGTCGCCGTTGACCGACTGCGCACTCAGCGACGGGGCGACCAGCAGGACGAGCACCAGCACCGCCAGCAGCACCCCGCCGAACATCGGCACGCCCGCGCTGTCCTCGCCGGGGCGCTGGTCGGCCTCGATCGCCAGCCGGAACAGCACCGCCAGGCCGTTGACGACCGCGAACCACACGCCCATGAGGACCCGCCAGCGGCCGGTGCGCAGCCGGGTCCGGATCTCCTGACGGGCCACCAGCCCGACGCCCGCAACCGTCATGTCTCACCCGTCCTCGGTCATCGCCAGGTAGGTCGCCTCCAGGGCGCCGGCCGCCGGGGCGAACCCGGTCACGCGGACGTTCCCGGCGACCAGGGCGGCCAGCAGGTCGGCCGCCTGGTCCTCGGTCAGCGGGCCGACCTCGGCGCCGCCGGGCAGGTCGCTGATCTCACCGACGCCCGGCCGCCCGGCCAGCGCCGCGGCCAGGGCGGCGGGGTCCTGGGCCCGCACCCGCCAGCGGGTGCGGCCGGACGGCCCGGCGGCGGTCAGCTCGGTCATGTCGTGCACGCCCACCACGCCGCCCCGGTCGACCAGCACCACCCGGTCGGCGATCTCCTCCAGCTCGCTGAGGATGTGGCTGGACACCAGCACCGCCACGCCGTCGGCGGCCAGCGACCGCAGCAGGTCGCGCAGCTCGACGCGCGAGCGCGGGTCCAGGCCGGACGCGGGCTCGTCCAGCATCAGCACGCGCGGCCGGTGCACCAGCGCGCGGGCCACGCCGAGCCGCTGCTTCTGCCCGCGCGACAGCACGTGCACCGGCCGGCCGAGGTACTCCTCCAGGCGGACCAGGGACAGCAGCGCGCGGATGCGGCGCGACCGCTCCTCGCGCGGCACCCGGTAGGCGTCGGCGAAGAACGCCAGGTACTCGTCGACGGTGAGCTGGTCGTAGACGCCGAACGTGTCGGGCATCCAGCCCAGCGCGCCGCGCGCCCGGTCGGCGTGGGTCGCCAGGTCGTACCCGGCGACGCGCACCTGACCGGAGTCCGGCGCCAGCAGCGTCGCCAGCACGAGCAGCAGCGTCGTCTTCCCCGCCCCGTTGGGGCCGACCAGCGCGGTCACCTGGCCGTACGGGATGGTCAGGTCCAGGCCGCGCAACGCGGCGACCTCCCCGAAGTACCGGGTCACCCCGTACGCCTCGACCGCGTGCCCCGAATCGACGTCCGGTCGCACCGCCACCTCCCCGCCTCACCGTGACGTCCACTGCGACGCGACCCGACAACGGGGAGTTTCAGGTGATATGCGGTGTTACCAGACTGTGATCCGGTTCACTCCACGGTGACGGACTTGGCCAGGTTGCGCGGCTGGTCGACGTCGTGGCCCTTGGCGGTGGCCAGCTCGCACGCGAACACCTGCAGCGGCACGGTGGTCACCAGCGGCTGCAGCAGCGTCGGCACGGCGGGAACGCGGATCAGCGTGTCGGCGTACGGCTCCACCGACGCGTCGCCCTCCTCGGCGATCACGATGGTGCGGGCGCCGCGGGCGCGGATCTCCTGGATGTTGGAGACGATCTTGTCGTGCAGGACGGCCCGGGCGCGCGGCGGCACCACCACCACGACCGGCAGGTCCTTGTCGATGAGCGCGATCGGGCCGTGCTTGAGCTCGCCGGCGGCGAAACCCTCGGCCTGCATGTACGCCAGCTCCTTGAGCTTGAGCGCGCCCTCCAGCGCCACCGGGAAGCCGACGTGCCGGCCGAGGAACAGCACGCAGTGGCCGTCCGCCAGGGAGCGGGCCAGCTCGCGCACCGGCTCCATGGTCTCCAGGACCTTCTCCACCTTCTCCGGCATCCGCTCCAGGAGCTGGATCATCGCGAACACCTCGTCGCCCCACTTGGTGCCGCGCACCTGCCCCAGGTACAGCGCGATCAGGTACACCGCGACGAGCTGGGTCAGGAACGTCTTGGTGGCCGCGACGCCGACCTCGGGACCGGCGTGGGTGTAGAGCACGCCGTCGCACTCGCGCGGGATCGTCGAGCCGTTGACGTTGCACACCGCCAGCACCCTGGCGTGCTGCTCGCGGGCGTGCCGCACCGCCATGAGCGTGTCCATGGTCTCGCCGGACTGGGAGATCGCGATGACCAGGGTGGTGCGAGTCAGGATCGGGTCGCGGTAGCGGAACTCGCTGGCCAGCTCCACCTCGCAGGGCAGCCCCGCCCAGTGCTCGATGGCGTACTTGGCGATCAGCCCGGCGTGGTAGGCGGTGCCGCACGCCACGATGATGATCTTGTCGATCTCGCGGAGCTGCTCGTCGGTCAGCCGCATCTCGTCCAGCACCAGGCGCCCGTCCGCGCCGATCCGGCCGAGCAGGGTGTCGGCGACCGCCCGCGGCTGCTCGGCGATCTCCTTGAGCATGAAGTAGTCGTAGCCGCCCTTCTCGGCGGCCGACACGTCCCAGTCGACGTGGTACTCGCGGATCTCGGCCGGACGGCCGTCGAAGTCGGTGACGGTCACGCCGTCGCGGCGCAGCTCCACCACCTGGTCCTGGCCCAGCTCGATCGCGTCCCGGGTGTGGGCGATGAACGCCGCCACGTCGCTGGCCAGGAAGTTCTCCCCGTCGCCGACACCGACGACCAGCGGCGAGTTGCGGCGCGCGCCCACCACCAGGCCGGGGTCGTCGGCGTGCACCGCCACCAGCGTGAACGCGCCCTCCAGACGGCGGCACACCCGGCGCATCGCCTCGGCCAGGTCGCCGCCGGCGCGCGGCAGCTCGTCCTCCAGCAGGTGCGCGACGACCTCGGTGTCGGTGTCGGAGTCCAGGGCGTGCCCGCCCTCGTCCAGCTCGGCGCGCAGCCGGGCGAAGTTCTCGATGATCCCGTTGTGGATGACCGCGACCGTCCCGGCGCAGTCGGTGTGCGGGTGGGCGTTGCGGTCGTTGGGCGGGCCGTGCGTCGCCCACCGGGTGTGCCCCATGCCCAGCGTCCCGTCGGGCAGCGGGTCATTCTCCAGGGCTCCGCGCAGGTTGACCAGCTTGCCGGCGCGCTTGGCCGTGGCCAGCTTCCCGTCGGCGAGCACGGCCACACCGGCAGAGTCGTAGCCGCGGTACTCCAGCCGCGCCAGCCCCTCGACCACGATGTCCAACGCCGGCCGGTCGCCGACGTACCCAACGATTCCGCACATGGCGGCAAGCCTATTGGGTGCCGGCTCATGGGCCCCACCAGCGAATGCCAAAGTGAACGGCTACAGCGTGTACGGACGGTGAACTGTGGGAGACCCCTCCCGTGCTCGCCCCCGGCGGGGCGGCACGTGGCGTTCACGGCTAGGGTGTCAGCCCATGACGAGCGGATGGGACGCCGTGCCGAGCCCCTACGTGGAGCTTTCCCGG
Organism: Actinomadura miaoliensis; assembly: GCF_039536785.1. Classification (NCBI taxonomy): domain Bacteria; kingdom Bacillati; phylum Actinomycetota; class Actinomycetes; order Streptosporangiales; family Thermomonosporaceae; genus Actinomadura; species Actinomadura miaoliensis. The sequence continues at coordinate 60,581 of NZ_BAAAZG010000019.1, read as the reverse complement.
GAGCAGTGGCGGGCGCTGCGCGAGAACACCCCGCTGCCCCTCACCCCCGGCGAGCTGGACGCGCTGCGCGGCGTCCGGGACCCGATCGACATCACCGAGGTCGAGGAGGTCTACCTGCCGCTGTCCCGGCTGCTGAACCTGTTCTTCATGGCCGACGGGCGGCTGCGCGACACCGTCGGCGGGTTCCTGGGCGAGCCGGTGCGGCCCACCCCGTTCATCATCGGCGTGGCGGGCAGCGTGGCGGTGGGCAAGTCGACCACGTCGCGGCTGCTGCGGACGCTGCTGGCGCGCTGGCCCGAGCACCCCAGTGTGGAACTCGTCACGACCGACAGCTTCCTGTATCCCAACGCGGTGCTCACCGAACGCGGGCTGATGGACCGCAAGGGGTTCCCCGAGTCCTACGACCGGCGGGCGCTGGTGCGGTTCGTGTCGTCGATGAAGGCGGGCGCCGCCGAGCTGGACATCCCGGTGTACTCGCACCTGGAGTACGACATCCTGCCCGACGCCCGGCAGACCGTGCGGCGCCCCGACATCCTCATCGTGGAGGGCCTCAACGTGCTGCAGCCCTCCCCCGCCGGGACGCTCGCCGTCGCCGACTTCTTCGACTTCTCCATCTACGTGGACGCCCGCGTCGAGGACATCCAGCACTGGTTCGTGGAGCGGCTGTTCGCGCTGCGCCGCACCGCGTTCAGCGACCCCCGCTCGTACTTCCACCGGTACGCCCAACTGGACGAGGACGAGGCCGCCGCGTTCGCGCAAAGGGTGTGGCGCGACATCAACGAGATCAACCTGGTGTCCAACATCCTGCCGACCCGCGGCCGCGCCACGCTCGTCCTGCACAAGGCCCGCGACCACAGCGTGCAACGGGTCCGCCTGCGCCGCATCTGAGCCGCGCGCTTACTCGGCCCCGGCCACGGGCAACGTGCGCAGGCGGCCGACGGCCAGCACGCAGCCCACGACGGCGACCGCCGCCAGCAGCCCCAGCGCCACCGGAAGCCGCACGGTGGACGTCACCACCGACGCGTCGGTCAGCGCGTCGGTGACCGACATGGCCCACTGCTGGACCGACGCCGAACGCGCTCCCGGAGCCACGCTGCCCAGCAACGCCTCCCACACCAGCGCGTACAGCAGGCCGATCGTCACGGCGTTGCGGCTGAGCACGGCCAGCGCCACGAACAGCGAGGTGTAGGCGACACCGCCCGCCAGCACCCCCACGGTGAAGGCCACGGCGACCTGGGCGGTGGCGCCGGTCAGCACCAGCCCGGCCAGCAGCGTCGGCAGCACCGCGAACGCCGTCACCAGCACGATCGCCACCGCCAGCTTGGTGAACACGATCACCCGCCGGGGGATCGGCTTGGTCAGCACGTACATGATCTGACCGTCGTCGATCTCGGGGCCGATCACGCCCGTGCCCGCGATCAGCGCCAGCAGCGGCAGCAGCGTGGCCAGCCCGAACCGCTGCAGCACGCCCACCGACACGTCCAGGTCGGCGACGTCGGCGGCGCGCAGCCCGACCGCCAGCGCCAGCAGCAGGAACGGCAGGGCCAGCAGCAACAGGGCGCGGCGCCGCCCCAGCATGGCGCGAAACGTGATCGCCGCAATCGTCGCGTTCATCGGGCCACCAGGTAGGAGAAGACGCTTTCGAGGGACTCGTCGGACGGGGAGACCTCCAGCAGGCGCACGCCCGCCTCCCGCGCCACCCGGGGCAGCAGCCAGGTGAAGCGCTGGAAGTCGACGGCCTCCACCTCCAGGCCCTGGTCGGTGAGGTTGACGCCGCGGGACGACCCGTCGGCGATGATCGCGGCGGCCAGCCGGCGGTCGTCGGCCGAGCGAACCAGGAAGCGGTGCGGCCGGTCGGTCATCAGCCGCCGGATCGCGCGGAAGTCGCCGGAGGCGGCGTGCCGGCCCGCCACGATCACCTCGATGTGCCCGGCCAGCCGCTCCACCTCCTCCAGGATGTGCGAGCTGAACAGGATGGTGCGGCCCTCGGCGGCCATGCCGCGGATCAGGTCCATCAGCTGCAGCCGCTGCCGCGGGTCCATGCCGTTGAACGGCTCGTCCAACAGCAGCACGGGCGGGTCGTGCACCAGCGCGGAGGCCATCTTGATGCGCTGCTTCATGCCCTTGGAGTAGGTGCCGATGGCGCGCTCCTGCGCGTACTCCATCTCCACCAGGGCGATGGCGCGGCGCGCGGCGGCGGCCGGGTCGGGCAGCTTGTGCAGCTTGGCCATGGCGACGACGAACTGGCGGCCGGTGAGGAAGTCGTAGGCGGTCTCCCGTTCGGGCACCAGGCCCAGCGACCGGTAGACGCCCGGGTTCTGCCAGACGGGCTGCCCGTCCAGCTCGACCGTGCCGGACGAGGGCGCCAGGAAGCCGCCCATCATGTGGATCAGCGTGGACTTGCCCGCCCCGTTCGGCCCCAGCAGACCCGTCACGCCGGGACCGATCGTCATCGAGATCCCGTTGACGGCGACGACGTTGCCGTACCAGCGGGACACGTTCTCCAGCCGAAGCTCGCTCACGAGAGGCCCGCCTTCCGGAACCGCTGGTACAGGACGGGGACCGAGCCGGCCACCAGCACGACGCACAGCAGCAGCGCGACCAGGCCGCCGAACGGGCCGGGCGCCACCGCGACCGCCGACTGCTCCGCGCCCAGCAGCCGCACCTGCACGATGTCGACGAGGTTGAACGGCGTGAACAGCCCCATCCACCCGGCGAGGGCGAACTCGGTGCGCATCTCGGCCAGCCCCTGCAGGATCAGCACGAACGTGGCGCTGAGCATGTAGACCGCCACGACGGCCGCGACGCCGAAGCCGCGACGCGGGGTGAACGCGGCGACCACCGTCCCGATCGCCGCCAGCACCAGCGCGAACAGCACGCAGCCGACCAGCGCGGCCAGGTAGTCGGCCAGGTGCCGGGACGCGTGCGGCATCTTGTTGACCAGGCTGCCCACGTACATCAGCGTGACCGGCGCCGCCATCAGCCCGAACAGCGCGGTGGCCAGCGCCGCCAGCTTGGCCAGCACGAAGTCCAGGTGGTCCACGGGACGCGAGAAGTACAGCGGCACCACGCGGTGGCGCAGCTCCCGGGACGCCAGCACCGGCGCCTGCGTGGCCAGGAAGATCGCGATGATGACCTGCAGGCTGATCGCGTACTGCGCGTAGCGGATCGGCGGATCGGTCAGGTCGGCCAGCCCGACCGCGGCCACCGCGCCCACCGCGGGCAGCAGCATGATCGCGGCGAGCAGGAACGGCATGACCTTGGCGCGGGCCGGACGGCCGAGGCCGAAGGCGGCGCGCAGGTTGTGCACGTACAGCGAGCGCAGCACGTACGCGCGGCCCAGGCGGCGGCCCTCGTAGTGCCGGTACCCGATGTCGTGGATCATGCTGGTGCTCATCGGGATCCTCCGTACGGGTACGCCCCGGGCTGGACCGGCGGGCCCGGCGGTCCCGGCGGGAGGCCGGGCGGGGCGCCGGGCGGCGGGGGCGCGGCGGCCTGCTGCGATCCGGCGGCGAAGACCTCCTCGATGCGGTGCCGGCGCTGCTCCAGCCGGATCAGCCGCAGGCCGAGGTCGGCGACGCCGTCGCGGATCAGGTCGTAGGTGGTCTCGCCGGCGATGTCGACGACCAGGGACCGGCCCTCGGCCCGCACCGTCAGGCCCGCCTCGGCCAGCAGCGCGCCGAGCCGGTCGCGGCCCTCGTCGACCTCGACGGTCAGCGACCCGCTGGCCGCGGTGTAGGCCTCGACGGCCTGCGAGCGCAGCAGCCGCCCCCCGTCGATGATCACGACGTGGTCGCAGATCCGCTCCAGCTCGCCCAGCAGGTGCGAGGTGACCAGCACGCTGATGCCGAACTCGGCGCCGATGCGCCGGATGAGGCCGAGCATCTCGTCGCGGCCGGCCGGGTCCAGTCCGTTGGTGGGCTCGTCCAGGAACACCAGCTGCGGGTCGTGGACGAGGGCCTGCGCCAGCTTGACGCGCTGCCGCATGCCGGTGGAGTAGCCGCCGATGGGCCGGTACCGCTCCTCGTACAGGCCGACGTGCCGCAGCGTGTCGGCGGCGCGCTCGCGGGCGGCGCTGGGCGGCAGCCCGCACATGCGCGCCATGTGCACGACGAACTCGGTGGCCGACACGTCGGGCGGCAGGCACTCGTACTCGGGCATGAACCCGACCCGCTCGCGGATGCGCGCGCCGTCGCGGGCGATGTCCAGGCCGAGCACGCTGGCCCGCCCGGCGGTGGGGCGCTGCAGGCCGAGCAGGATGCGGATGAGCGTCGACTTGCCGGCGCCGTTGGCGCCGACCAGCCCGACGACGCCGGGCTCCACGGCCACGGTGAGGTCGTCCAGGGCGGTCACCCGCGGGAAGCGCATCGTCAGTCCCTGCGTGGCGATGATCGGCATGGGTACGAACCTAGTGGCTCGCGCGGCGCGGCACGTCCCCCTCAGGTTCTACGTCCGGGCGCCCGCTCCCTCCTGCGGAGGACCACCGCCCACACCGCCCGCTGCACCACCAGGGTGACCGCCCCCGCGATGATCATGCCGGCGAGGTTGACGCCCAGTTGCAGGAGCGAGCCGCGGATCTCGTCCACGTGCCGGACGGCCAGCGCGACGGCGAGGTTGCCCGCGGCGGGCACGGTGGTGACCGAGATGAACACCCCGACCAGGGCGGACGACTTGGCGGCGGTCAGCGACAGCACCCCGGCGATCCCCGCCAGCAGCGCCACGATGAACGACCAGCGGTCGGGGCTGTAGATGAAGGCGGTCAGCGGGCGCGGCCGGTCCAGCATGCCCGGCTCGATGACGTGGATCCACAGGCTGACCTGCGCGCACACGTAGGTGACCACGATCGCGACGGCGAATCCGACGACCAGCGTGCGCAGCGCCGCCACGATCCTCGCCGGCTGCAGGAACACCAGGCCGTAGCTGATGGCGGCGACGGCGGCGAACTCCGGGCCGAGCACCATCGCGCCGATCACCAGGATGGGCGAGTCGATGAGCGCGGCGATGCCCGCCAGCTGCGTGGCCAGCGCCAGGAACGTCAGGAACGTCCAGGTCAGCCGGGAGTCGCCGGAGATCCGCTCCTCCAGCTCCTCCCACACCACCGCGTCGTCGCCGTAGCCGGGGGCGCGGGCCTCGGCGCGGTCGGCCACATCCGACAGCGACAGGTCGATCTGCTCGATCGCCATCGAGCCGTCCCGCTCGATGCCCAGGCGCTGCAGGCCCGCGATGACCTCGTTGGCCGCCTCGCGGGCGACGTCGCAGGTGACCAGGTCCCCCGCCGGGGACCGGGCGGCGCCCGGCAGCACCACCACGTTGGTCGCCCCCGGGTTGCCGGCCAGGGCCGCGCACACGGCGTCGGTGCGGTCCGCGGGGACGATCGCTCTCAGATGAAGCACGCACACATGGTGCCGCACCCGTCGCGGCGGAGGGCGCCCACCCGTAACCTCGGACCGTCAAATACCGGTAAATAGGTGCATAGCAAGTCAAAACTAGAAAGCGGTGGCGGAATGGCGTGGCGGCGGCGTCGGGGCGTGCGGCGGTCGGCGGCGGGACTGGCGTGTGCGCTGCTCGCGACGGTCGCGACGGGATGCGAGGCGGACGTCCGCGTGTCGGGGCCCTCCTCGTCGGCGCGGCCGTCCGGCGGAGCCTCGCGGCCCGCCGAGCGCAACGTCGCCCAGGCGCGCGACGACCTGGGCGCGCTGCGCGTCGCGTCCCAGAGCGACGGGGACGGCTACTCCCGCGAACGGTTCGGCGGCCGGTGGAAGGACACCGACCGCAACGGCTGCGATCAGCGCAACGACATCCTCGCCCGCGACCTGCGGCAGGTGCGCAAGCGCGACGACTGCGTCGTGACCTCCGGGCGGCTGCGCGACCCCTACAGCGGCCGGGACATCACCTTCGACCGGTCCAAGCCCGCCGAGGTGCAGATCGACCACGTCTACCCGCTGGCGCTGGCCTGGCGGATGGGCGCCTCCCGCTGGAGCGAGGACCGGCGCGAGCGGTTCGCCAACGACCCCGACAACCTCCTGGCGGTGTGGGGCGTGCCGAACCGGGAGAAGAGCGACTCGGGCCCCGCGGAGTGGAAGCCGGACGAGGCGTTCCGCTGCGAGTACGGCATCAGGTACATCTCGGTCGCCCGCAAGTACTCCCTGCCGGTGACCCGCGCCGACCGCGACGCGCTGCGCGGCTTCCTCGACCGCTGTTAGGGCCGAGCCCGGCGCGGCACGGGAACGGCGGCAATAGGGTGAACCCCATGAGCAGCGACCCCAACGAGCACACCGCCCCGTCCAACGGGCAGGCACCGAACGACGACGAGCACGCGCGGGAGGACAAGCCGCGCGTCCGCACCGAACGCGCCTTCGGGGCCCGCGCCACCGGCGCCGAGGTCACCGGCGCCTCGGCGACCGGCCTGACGCTGCGCGCCGGGAACGCCGTCGGGTCGCTGGCGCTGGGCTCGATGGTGCTGGGCGCCATCGCGATCGGCGCGGTCGCCATCGGCCGGCTGGCCGTCAAGCGGGCCGTCATCGAGCATCTCCAGGCGGGCACCGTGGAGATCAGGCACCTGAAGGTCGGCCGCCTGGACATCACCGACGGCTGACCCGCCGCGCGCGACGCGTCCGGTGCGCGAAACGCCCGGCGCGTCCGGCGCGTCCGCGGCGCGCGCCATGAGAAAAGCCGCGTCCCCGGCCACCCTGTGAGGGCCGGGGACGCGAAGGCTCCGTCTTTCGAGGGCCCGGTCAGCCCAGGGCCGTGCGGACGACGCCCGCCAGCCGTTCGGCGACCGCCTGCGCCTGCTCCTGCGAGGCCGCCTCGACCATCACCCGCACCATCGGCTCGGTGCCGCTCGGACGGATCAGCACCCGCCCGGTGTCGCCCAGCTCCGACTCGGCCTCGGCGATCGCCCCGGCCAGCTCCGGAGACGTCTTGGTCCGCGTCTTGTCCACACCCCGGACGTTGATCAGCACCTGCGGCAGCCGCGTCATCACCTTGGCCAGCTCGTCCAGCGAGACGCCGCGCCGCGCCATCGCCGCCAGCAGGTGCAGCCCGGTCAGCACGCCGTCGCCGGTGGTGGCGTGGTGGCGCATGATCACGTGGCCGGACTGCTCGCCGCCCAGCGTGTAGCCGCCCTCCTTCATCGCCTCCAGCACGTACCGGTCGCCGACCGCGGTCTCCACGACGGTGATCCCGGCCTCCCGCATGGCCAGCCGGAAGCCCAGGTTGGACATGACCGTGGCGACCACCGTGTCGGCGGCCAGCAGCCCGGCCTCACGCTGCTCCAGCGCCAGGATCGCCATGATCTGGTCGCCGTCGACCTCCTCACCGGACGCGGTGACGGCCAGGCAGCGGTCGGCGTCGCCGTCGTTGGCGATCCCGGCGTCGGCGCCGTGCTCCAGCACCGCCGCGCGCAGCGCCTCCAGATGGGTGGAGCCGCAGCCGGAGTTGATGTTCAGCCCGTCCGGCGCCACCCCGATAGTGATCACCTCGGCGCCGGCGCGGCGCAGCGCCTCCGGCGCCACCTCCCAGGACGCGCCGTGCGCGCAGTCCACCACCACGCGCAGCCCGGCCAGCGACACCGGCAGGGTGGAGATCAGGTGCGCGACGTAGTGCTCGACGGTGCCGTGCGCCTCGCGGACGCGGCCGACGCCCGCGCCGGTCGGCGGCTCCCACGCCTGCCCGAGGCTGCCCTCGATGCGGTCCTCGATCTCGTCGGGCAGCTTGTGGCCGCTGCGGTCGAAGAACTTGATCCCGTTGTCGGGAGCGGGGTTGTGCGAGGCCGACAGCATCACGCCCAGGTCGGCGGTGAGCGCGTGGGTCAGGTGGGCGACCGCCGGCGTCGGCAGCACCCCCAGCCGCAGCACGTCCACGCCGGCGCTGGCCAGCCCGGCCACCACCGCGGCCTCCAGGAACTCGCCCGAGGCCCGCGGATCGCGCCCGACCACGGCCACCGGACGGTGCCCGGTGAAGGCGCCGGCCTCGCCGAGGACCCGCGCCGCGGCGACGGACAGGTCCATGGCCAGCGGGGCGGTCAGATCGCGGTTGGCGAGCCCGCGTACGCCATCGGTCCCGAAGAGACGACCCACAGTTTCCACTCCCGATGAGAAAGAAGACCGCGCGGCCCGCGACCGGGGGCCGCACCCCGTCGCTCCGCGCGGTCAAATGTAGTGCGCCGGCCCGCCCACGGCAGCCGCTCCGCCACCTTCAAGATCGTCGCGTCGCGATCCGGCGGCGCGGGCACGGACGGGACGGACGACCCGGAAACGCGGACGAGCCGCCGCCCCCGCGCGGCCGGGCGACCCGGTGCCTCCGGGTCGCGCACCGGACCTCGTGCGCGGGGTGCGACGGCTCGCACCGTTGACGATCAGCGCTTGCTGTACTGCGGCGCCTTGCGGGCCTTCTTCAGACCGGCCTTCTTGCGCTCGATGACCCGCGCGTCGCGGGTCAGGAAGCCGGCCTTCTTCAGCGCCGGACGGTGGTCGGGGTTGGCCACCTGCAGCGCCCGGGAGATGCCGAGGCGCAGCGCGCCCGCCTGCCCGGTGACGCCGCCGCCGTTGACGCGGGCCAGCACGTCGAACTGCCCGTCCAGGCCGAGCAGCACGAACGGCTCGTTCACGATCTGCTGGTGCACCTTGTTCGGGAAGTACTGGTCGAGGGTCCGACCGTTGATCTTCCAGGTGCCGTTGCCGGGGACGATCCGCACCCGCGCGATGGCCTGCTTGCGGCGGCCGGTGCCGGCGGCCGGGCCGGTCGCCACCGGCTGACCGAGGTAGCCGGTCTCGACGGCCTGCGGCGTCTCGGTGCTGTACTCCGACGGGGCTTCCTCGTCGTAGGAGTCGTACTCGACGCCCTCGGCGGGCGTCTCCATGCCGGTGGACTCGTCCACGGATTCTCCAAGGGTCTTCTGGCCAGGGCGGCGGGCCCGGTCGGTCTTCGGGTGCCCCGGCGGCCACGGAAATGGTTTCGGCGACCGACCGGCGGAGCCGCGCGCGTGGCCGGCATCCACCGTGTGGGTGTGCGTCACCGTCCGGCGGACGCCGGACGGCCGGGGGTCACTGCTCGATCTGCGTGATCTCGAACGGGATCGGCTTCTGCGCCTGGTGCGGGTGCTCGGGGCCGCGGTACACCTTGACCTTGCCGAACATCTTCCGGCCGAGCGAGTTCTTGGGCAGCATGCCCTTGATCGCCTTCTCGACCGCGCGCTCGGGGTGCTTGTCCAGCAGGTCGCTGTAGGCGATCGAGCGCAGCCCGCCCGGGTAACCGGAGTGCCGGTAGGCGCGCTTCTGCTCGCGCTTGTTGCCCGTCAGCGCGACCTTGTCGGCGTTCACGACGATGACGAAGTCACCGGTGTCCAGGTGCGGCGCGTAGATCGGCTTGTGCTTACCCCGAAGCAGCTGCGCGACCTGACTGGCGAGCCGACCCAGCACGACATCGGTCGCATCGATGACGTACCACTGACGCTCGACGTCAGTGGGCTTAGGGGTGTACGTGCGCACGGTCGTAGACCTTCGTTTCCTCGTCGACTTCTAGCGGTTGCGATCGCCCGCCATGGAAGCGGACGCAAGCAAAGACACAACGAACCCGCAGAATATCGAGCCTCGCGGGCACGGGTCAAAGCGGGAACGTCGTGCAGCCCCGCCACCCTCCAGTATGCCCTACGCGCGAAGGTGTCTCGACCATTCCGGCCGCACGGACGGCGTCGACAGGCCCCGCGCGGCCGGGCTTCGGGACGCCTTCCCAAGGGGCCGCGGAGGCCCGTGTCGATCACCCTACCCGGCGTGAACAGGTAAAATCTGCCCACTTTAGGAAGACTTGTCCGTTTTTATGGGGCTAAGGTGCCGTGCCACTGGTACGTCCCGCCGGCACCCGCCGGCCCGACCCAGGGAGCCCCCGCTGAACACTCCCCGCTCAACAGAAAAGGCAAGCACCCCTCACACCCCCAAGCACCGCCGGAAGGGCGGACGCACCCGGGGCATGAAGTTCGCGGTCGTCACCGCGTCGCTCACCGCCTCGGCGCTCGCCGTCGGCACGGGCTTCGCGCTCGACCGCGCCGCCCTGCCCGGCCTGGACGCCGAGCCGGCCAGCGCGTCGAGCAACTTCACGCCGTCCCCGCAGTCCGGGCGGCAGCAGAACCCCTCTCCCGACCAGTGGCAGGGGAGGTGGGACCGCGACACGCCGTCGCTCAAGCGGATGCACGGCGACTGGCCCAAGCACACCTGGTCGCCCAAGCCTCAACCGTCCTCCTCGCCGGACGACGACAGCAGCACGCCCCCGTCCGATTCCGGCTCGGACTCCTCCGGCTCCGGCTCGGACTCGGACTCGCATTCCCGCTGGGGCTGGGACTGGGGCAAGGGTTCGGGCTCCGGCTCGGGCTCTGACACCGGCTCGGGCTCCGGTTCCGGTTCTGACACCGGCTCGGGCTCCGGTTCTGGCTCCGGCTCCGGTTCTGGCTCCGGCTCGGGGTCTGACACCGGCTCGGGTTCTGGTTCTGACACCGGTTCCGGCTCCGGTTCCGGCTCGGGCTCCGGTTCTGACACCGGCTCCGGCTCGGACTCGGGCTCGGACTCCGGTTCGGGCTCGGACTCGGGTTCGGGCTCGGACTCGGGTTCGGACTCGGGCAAGTCCACCAGCGAGGAGTCCGCCGTGGTGAAGCTCACCAACGAGGAGCGGGCCAAGGCGGGCTGCAGCGCGCTCAAGGTGGACGACCGGCTGGTCACCGCCGCGCGCAAGCACTCGGAGGACATGGCGGCGAAGAACTACTTCTCCCACAACTCCCAGAACGGCGACGACCCGTTCGACCGCATGAAGGCGGCCGGATACCCCGACCCGGCGGCCGAGAACATCGCCATGGGGTACTCCTCCCCCGACGCGGTCATGAAGGGCTGGATGAACAGCGACGGGCACCGGCGCAACATCCTCGACTGCAACCTGCGCACCATCGGTGTCGGCGTGGCCAAGAGCGACCGCGGCCTGTACTGGACGCAGGACTTCGGCCGGTAGCAGTCACCCTTCGTCCGCCCGCCGGACGACCTTCCGCAAACCGGCGGCGTCCGGTTCCGCCCCATGTCAAGGTGGGTGATCCGAAGGTTCCGAGCACTTCCCGAAGATCCAGAGCCACAGCGAAGGAACGGTAAGGTCCAAGCCATGGGTTATCCGGGCGATCAAGGCAAAACCGGCGGCTGGCCTTCCGAGCAGCCACCGTCCGCGCCGTACGGTCCCGCACCGGAACGGCCCGAGGAGGCTCCGCACGGAGGGCCCTCCTGGGGGGACCCCTGGGAGGAGAGGCCGCGGCACGCCGCGGCGTCCGCCCCCGAAGGACCGTCCGGCACCCAGGCGGTCACGCCGTCCTTCGGCCAGGCTCCGGACGGCCCGGGAGGGCACGGCGCCCCGGGAGAGACCCAGACCTATGACTCGGGCTACGGACAGGGCTTCGGGCAGGGTTACGGCCCGGAGTTCGGGCAGGCGCCGGGACCGGGTCCGAACGGCGAGTTCGCCGACTTCGGCCCCGGCCCCGGCGGGCCCGGCGCCCCCGGCCCCGGCGGGCCGGACGGCCCCGAACCGCCCGACGGGACCGACGGGCAGGAGGCGCCGCGGCAGCGCCGGCCCAACCTCGCGCTGATCATCGGCGGCGCGGCCGCCGCCGGGCTGCTGCTGGTCGGCGGCGGCTTCGTGGTGTCCTCGATGCTGGAGGACGACGGCGGCGCCAAGCCCGCCACCGCCTCGGCCACGCCGACGCAGGCCGCCCCGTCGCCGACCCCGTCCCCCACGGTTCCGTCGCTGGAGCCGGTCAAGCTCAAGAGCCGCACCACCGACCCCACCCCGCTCACGCTCAAGGAGATCTTCGGCAAGCGCTCCTTCAAGGCGGGCGGCATGAAGTACAGCCGGGTGGCCTGGCACTCCAAGCGCGGCTGCACCGGCACGGTGGCCGGGACGGCGCTGGTCAACGCGCTGCGCAAGGGCGGCTGCTCGCAGGCGCTGCGCGCCACCTACGTGCGCGGCGACGGCGCGCTCATCGGCTCGGTCGGCGTGTTCAACCTGCGGACCGAGGCCGCCGCCAAGTCCGCCGTCAAGGCCGCCGGCGCCAAGAGCGCCGCGCTGCAACCGCTGCCCGGCCCGGGCATCACCAAGAACATCGGCAAGGGCGAGGCGCTCGGCACCGTCGAGGCGCGCGGCCACTACCTGGTCATCACCTGGATCCAGCGCCCCGACGGCAAGAAGATCCCGGAGGCGTCCTACAAGGCCGTCACCACGTTCGGACGCCAGGTCATCAAGGGCAGCAATCTCAGCTTCGCGCTGGCCTACCGGGAGACCGAGGGGAAACCCTTCGGAAACTGAATACCCTCACTTCTTATGTCTGGACCTAACGAGACCAGGGACTCCGCCGAGGAGCCGGGGGCGTCCTCCGGCCCCGCCTCCGAGGCGCCGCCCAGTTTCGGCAACGCGGACCCCGCCAACGACGAACCCGCCAGCGGCGAGCCCGCCGGACCGTCCGCGCAGACCTCCCCGGAAACTTCCGAGGAAGCTCCCGCCGACAAGCCCGACACCGTCGGGCTGCCCCCGTTCATGCTCCAGCGTCCCTGGTGGGCCACCGACGAGGACGACGACCCGGAGCACAAGCCGCAGACCGCACCCGACGCCGGCGCCGAGAGCGGACATGACGAGCAGCCCGCCGCCGAGGCCGAACCCACAAAGGTCGAAGCCGAGACGCCCGAGCCGTCCGAGCGTCCCGTTGGGACCGGTCCACTCCCGGCTCCCACGCCGGGCACGCTCGTGGCGGGCGTGGGTGTGCCGAGCGTGGACACGCGCGGCGCCGTCCCCGTCCGGCCGCTCGTCCCGCCGTCCACGCCGCCCGCCGCCGACACCGACCCCGACGGCATCCCCGTCGTCCGTCTCGACGACGACTCGGCGACGGACACGAAGCCGACGGACGCAAAGGCGACGGACACGAAACCAGCGGACGCCAGGACCGCCGACGTCGACCAGCCGAGCGACAAGCCCGCCGGCACCGAGCCGTCGGACGACGACACCGCGCCGCTCCCCCGAACCGAGATCCCGACCCCGCCGGTACCCGCGCCCGCACCCGGCCCCGCCGCACCCGCCGACCAGCCCACGGTGGCCACGCCGCTGTACCGCTCCGAGAGCCCGGTGCCGTTCGGCGGCCCCGAGTACAACGGGCCGACGCAGTCGTTCCCCGCCGCCCACGGCGCCACCGCCGCGCCCGCCCCGGGCGGGAAGACGCGCGGCAACCGCAAGGGCCTGCTGGCCGCCGGTGGCGTCGCGGGCGCGCTCGTCATCGCCGCAGGCGCGTACGTCCTGATCGGAGCCGGGTCGGGCGACGACCGCGAGGCGACCCCGGCCGGCCGCACGCCCGCGTCCGCCCAGCAGCCGCCGGCGCCCACGCCCACGCGGGCCACCACGGTTCCCGCCCCGTCCCTGCCGCCGCAGGCGAGCATCAACAGCGCCAAGACCGACCCCAAGCCGCTGGCGCTGGTCGAGGCGTTCCCCGCCAACAACGTCACCCTGGGCGGCCGCTCCTACGTGCGGGACAGGGCGTCGGTCAACCACAAGTGCGCCCTGACCGCGCGCGGCGCGATGGCACAGGCCCTGCAGCGCGAAGGCTGCACCAGCGTCGTCCGCGTCACCTTCCTGGACAAGGAGCGGTCGGTGGCCGTCACGTCCGGCATCGCGGTGCTGCCCGACCGCGACGCCGCGCTCCGGGCGAGCCGTGCCGGTGACCCGAGCAAGTACGAATGGTTCCGCGGCATGGCGGGCTCGCGCACCAAGGACATCGACCGCGCGGGCGGATACGCCGCCAGCACGGTGCGCGGCCGCTACATCGTCTACTCGTACGCCCAGTACGCCAACGGCAGGCGCCCCCAGCCCGGGGACGCGCTGCAGAACGTGGCGCGGCAGTTCATCGACTACGGCGTACGTCCCGTCGACGCACGCGCCAAGCAGCGCCCGTAACTGCGCCGGGGGCGGCTAGGAAACGCCCGCCGAGGACGACTCGTTCGCGTCGGCGCCCTCACCGGCCGTCTCCCCCGAACCGCCGTTGCCGGTCGTGGCACCGTTGCCGCCGGTGGCGTTGAGGGTGCGGACGCGCCGGGTCTCCTGGGCGCGCCGCGCCAGGCCGTCGTCGTCGGGGTACCGGATCTCCTCAAGGGACAGCCCGTGCGCGGGCGCGACGTTCACCGCGGAGTCGCGCACCCCGGCCGCCAGCACCTTGGCGGGCCACTCGATGTCGCGGCGCCCGTCGCCGACCATCAGCAGCGCCCCCACCAGGGCGCGCACCATGGAGTGGCAGAAGGCGTCCGCCTCGACCGTGGCCACCGCGATGTGGCGTTCTTCGCGTGCCCACTCGTACCGGAGCAGCCGCCGGATGGTCGTGGCGCCCTCCCGCCTGCGGCAGTACGCGGCGAAATCGTGCTCGCCCACCAGTCCGGCGGCGGCGGCGTTCATCCGGTCCAGGTTCAGCGGACGCGGGTGCCACAGCACGTCACGGCGGCGCAGCGGCTCCACGCCCACCGGGTCGTCGCACACGCGGTACTCGTAGCGACGCGACAGCGCCGAGAACCGCGCGTCGAAGCTGTCGGGCGCCGGGGCGATGCGCCGGACGCGCACGTCCGGCGGCAGCACGCCCGCGAGCCGGCGCGGCAGCGTGCCGTTGATGGCGGAGTAGGCGGCGCTCGGGACGACGACATGGGCGACCTGGCCGCGCGCGTGCACTCCCGCGTCCGTGCGGCCGGCGACGGTCAGCACCGGCGCCGGGTCCAGGCGCAGCACGCGCGCCAGAGCGTCCTCGATCACGCCCTGCACGGTCCGCTGCCCCGGTTGACGGGCCCAGCCCGCGAACTCGCCCCCGTCGTAGCTGATGTCGAGGCGGAGCCGTACCAATGCGGTCATGTCAGGAAAGCTGCCCTTCTCCAACGTCGTTGCTCCATCTCCCCGTGGGCCGCCGCTCTCCTGACCTGACCATAGATCCAGTCTGGCAAAGATCGGGCCCG